>NZ_JBEPDA010000002.1:0-320331 GCF_040299985.1 Streptosporangium sp. NPDC000563
CGGCCACACCCCCCCCGCCCCCCCCCCCGCCGGCGGCCCGGGGGGGGGCCCCCCCCGCGGGGGGCCGCCCCCCCCCCCGCGGCCCGGTCCCTGGCCGTGTTGTTCACACGCCCAGTCGAGAGCGCCACGGATCAGCTCCAGTCCTTGAAGATGCCTCGGTACTGGTCGTCGACCTTCTTGAGCATGTCCTCGGGGGTCGCCGTGCCGCCGACCAGCGACTGGTAGCCCTCGAGGAGCGGCTGGAAGAGCTGGCCGCCCTCGGGGATCCACGGCCGCGCGGTCGCGGTCTCCATGATGGGCTTGAAGACGGAGACGTCCTTGTTGGCCTGCACGTCGGGGTTGTCGTACGCCGAGACGCGGGTCGGCAGGAGGCTGATCTCCTTGGCGACCTTGGCCTGCGCCTCGGGGGTGCTCATGAAGCGGACGAACTCGTAGGAGGCGTCCAGGTTCTTGGAGCCGGCGTAGATGGCCAGGTTCCAGCCGCCGGTGGGTGCCCCGGCCTTGACCGAGCCCGCGGGGACGGGCGCGATGCCCAGGTTCTCCTTGTCCTTGAACTCCTTGCCCTGGTAGATCTCCGACAGCGCCCACGGGCCGTTGTAGATCATCGCGGCCTTGCCGTCCTTGAGGGCGGTCATCGCGTTGGCGTAGCTGTCCTGGATCGCGGGCTTGGGCGCGGCACCGGAGGTGATCAGGTCGGAGACGGTCGCCATCGCCTTCGCGTTCTCCGGGGAGTTGACGGTGATCTTCTTGTTCTGCACGTCGAGGAGGTCACCGCCCTCGCCGTACATGAAGGGCAGCAGGAAGTAGGAGTCGACGTTGAGCGCGAGGCCGTTGGCGCCGGTCTTCTTCTTGACGTCGAGCGCGGTCTGCTTGAGCTCCTCGACCGTGGTGGGGGCCTCCTCGTGCCCCGCCTCCTTCAGCAGCCGCTTGTTGTAGATGAGCGCGAGGGTGTCGGTGACCTGCGGGACGGCGTACGTCTTGCCGTCGTACTTGGTGCTGCTCAGCGGTCCCGGCAGGAAGTCCGCCTCGTTCTCCACCGCGCGGGTGCCCTCCAGCGGCTGCAGGTAGCCGAGTGAGGCGAACTGGGAGGTCCAGGCGACCTCGGAGCGGATCACGTCCGGTGCCCCCGCGCCCGCCTGCGCCGCGGTCTGGAACTGGTTCTGCGCCTGGTCCGAGGGGACGTTGACATACTTGACCTTGATGCCAGGGTATTTCGCCTGGAAGTCCTGGATGAGCGCCTGGAACGTCGGGCCCTCGCTGTCGGGCCTGACGGTGTCCCACCAGGTGATCTCACCGGTGATCTTCGACGGGTCCGCCGCCGCGGACTGGGCGGGGGCCGCCGTGCCGGCGTCACCGCCACCGCAGGCGGAGACCGCCAGGGCGAGGGCCGCGACGATCGTCGCGGCCGAGAAGGCTCGCCGCATGTTCTTCTCCTCGTGTTCAAGGGGCGGCCGGGACCGAAGAGCCGTCCGGCCGGGGTCTGGAGTACGCCGGACGTTACGCCTACGTGAACCCCATTGGAAGAAGTTTCTGCAAGAGTCTGCAAAGTCGTTACAAAGCCACCCCAAACCCAAGGAGCCGGACCACCTTCCGACGGGATCCTAGATGGCGATATCAACCATTTAAGGGCTATAAATCCCTTTTTGTGTGTTTTGGTCGCTCGACCGGATCTCTTCGGGACGCTCACGAATTGCCGGGATTCAGAAATTTGCCGCAAGGGATTGCATAGACCATCACTAGTGAGTAACTTCCGGGCAATACCCCCGAAACAACATCCCGTGGAGGCCCCCGTGGTCTGGCCGCTCCCCCCACGGCGCGCGAGAACGACCCTCCTGACGGGCGCCGCGCTCGCGGCAGCCCTGATCGCCACCCCTCTCGCCGCCACCCCGCCCCCCGCCGCCGCGTCCACCTCCCCCGCGTCCGCGCCCCTCACCGCACCGGTCTCCGCAGCGCCGTCCACGGTGCCGTCCGGTGCGCCCGCGACGGCCGGCGATCCCGTGGTCTCCGCGCTCAGCCGCACCGCCGAGCCCTCCGACAGGGACCTCGCCCGCGACGCGCTCCGCACCGACCTGAGCCGCGAGCGCTTCTACTTCGCGATGACCGACCGGTTCGCCAACGGCGACACCCGCAACGACCGGGGCGGCCTGTCCGGCGACCGGCTCACCACCGGCTTCGACCCCACGCACAAGGGCTTCTACCAGGGCGGCGACCTCAAGGGCCTGCTCGGCAGGCTCGACTACGTCAAGAACCTGGGCAGCACCGCGATCTGGATCACCCCGGCGTTCGTGAACCGTCCCGTGCAGGGCACCGGCGCCAACGTCTCGGCCGGCTACCACGGCTACTGGATCACCGACTTCACCAGGATCGACCCGCACCTGGGGACCAACGCCCAGATGAAGGAGCTGGTGCGCGAGGCGCACCGGCGCGGGATGAAGGTCTTCTTCGACATCATCACCAACCACACGGCCGACGTGGTCGACTACGCGGAGAAGACCTACTCGTATCGCGGCAAGGGCGCCTACCCCTACGTCGACACCCGCGGCACGCCGTTCGACGACCGCGATCACGCGGGCAAGGACACCTTCCCCAAGGTGGACACCGGATCGTTCCCGTACACCCCGGTCGCGCCGAAGAACGTCAAGACGCCGGCCTGGCTGAACGACCCGACGATGTACCACAACCGGGGCGACTCCACCTTCAGCGGCGGCGAGAACGACGAATACGGCGACTTCTTCGGCCTCGACGACCTGTGGACCGAGCGCCCGGAGGTCGTCAAAGGCATGATCGACATCTACAAGACGTGGGTGCGCGACACCGGCCTCGACGGCTTCCGCATCGACACCGCCAAGCACGTGAACATGGAGTTCTGGGAGAGGTTCTCCCCCGCCCTGCGCGGCTACGCGGCCCAGCAGGGCAACAAGCGGTTCTTCATGTTCGGCGAGGTCTACTCGGGCGAACCCTCCTTCACCAGCCGATACTCCACCCGGGGCGGCATGAACGCCACCCTGGACTTCCCGTTCCAGGAGGCCGCCCGCTCCTTCAGCGGCGGCACGGCGGACGCGTCCAGGCTGGCACGGCTGTACGCCGAAGACGACTACCACACCGACGCCGACGGCAACGCCGCGTCGCTGCCGACCTTCCTCGGCAACCACGACATGGGCCGCATCGGCCGCTTCGTCTCCCAGGACAACCCCGGCGCCCCCGACTCCGAGCTGCTGCGCAGGTCGCTGCTCGCCCACGAGCTGATGTATCTCACCCGCGGCCAGCCGGTCGTGTACTACGGCGACGAACAGGGTTTCACCGGAAAGGGCGGCGACCAGGACGCCCGCGCGTCCATGTTCGCCTCCAGGACCGAGAGCTACCTGAGCGACGACCTGATCGGCACCGACTCCACCCACGCCAGGGACAACTTCGTCCCCTCCCACCCGCTCTACCGGGGGATCTCCGCCCTGGCCGCGCTGCGCGACGCCCACCCGGCCCTCGCCGACGGCGCCCAGATCGAGCGGCTCGCCTCCGGCGGCGTCTACGCCTTCTCCAGGATCGACGCCGCCCGGCAGGTCGAGTATCTGGTGGCGGTCAACAACGCCGAACAGCCCGCGACCGTGAGTCCGCCCACCTTCTCGGCGGGCGCGACCTTCACCAGGGTGTACGGCGAGGGCGCCGCCACGCTCACCACCGGCGCGGACACGAAGCCGGCGCTCACCGTTCCCGCCCTGTCGGCGGTGGTCTACAAGGCGCCCGCCAAGCTCGCGGCTCCGGCCTCGGCCCCCGCCGTCTCGGTCGCCCTGCCGGGAGCCGAGATCAGGGGCACCGCGCAGGACGGCCGGATCCCGGTCGTCGCGATCGTGCCCGGCACCGGCTTCGACCAGGTCACCTTCGCCGCCAAGGTGGGCGAGGGCCCCTGGCGGGCGATCGGCACCGACGACGCGCCGAACGCCACCCCCTCGGGCCGCGCGTTCCGGGTCTTCCACGACCTGCGCGGCATCGCGGCGGGCACACCGATCTCGTACAAGGCCGTGGTGAAGGACTCCGCGGGCCGGTTCGCCTCGGCGGTCGCGGCGGCGACCGTCGGCGCCGAGCCCGCCCCCGAGGAGCCGGGCGCGGTGAGACGCGACTGGCTCGTCGTGCACTACCAGCGGGAGAACGCCGGCGACTACGACGGCTGGGGCCTGCACGTCTGGGGTGACGTGGAGAACCCGACCGAGTGGGCGACCCCGCTCCCGCTGACCGGTGAGGACTCCTACGGCCGCTTCGCCTGGATCAGGCTCAAGCCGGGTGCCACCAGCGTCGGGATCATCGCCCACCGGGGTGACGAGAAGGACGGCGGCGACCGGATCGTGAACCCCGCCAGGAACGGCGAGGTGTGGCTGGCGAAGGGAAAGGCGGAGACGTACCCGTCCCGCGCGGCGGCCCAGGGGTACGCGACCGTCCACTACAACCGCCCCGACGGGAACTACGAGGGCTGGGGGCTGCACCTGTGGGGCGACGGGCTCGCCGACGGGGTGCCCACCGACTGGGCCGCGCCGCGCCCGCCCGACGGCACGGACTCCTACGGCGCGTTCTGGAAGGTGCCGCTGAAGGACGCCTCCGTCCCGGCGAACTTCATCGTGCACAGGGGCGACACCAAGGACCCCGGGCCCGACCAGTCGTTCACCCCCGCCCTGCGGCCCGACGCCTACGTCGCCTCGGGAGTGGCGAAGGTCCATTCGAGCCGGGCCGCGGCCGAGAACGTCGCGATCCTGCATTACCACCGGCCCGACGGGAACTACGACGGCTGGGGACTTCACCTGTGGGGTGACGTGGCGACTCCCACCGAGTGGGGCGCGCCGCTGCGGCCCGCGGGCGAGGACGGGTTCGGCGTTCACTTCCGCGTCCCCCTGACCGAGGGGGCCAAGACCGTGAACTACATCATCCACAAGGGCGACACCAAGGACCTGCCGGACAACCAGTCGCTGGACCTGACGGCGACCGGCCACGAGGTGTGGCGGGTCGCGGCCACCGAGGGCCACCTGCTGCCCCAGTCCTCGGCGCGCGGCGCCGACGCCGACCTGTCGAAGTCGTCGGCGCACTGGATCGACCGCGCCACCGTCGCCTGGAAGATCGACCCCTCCACCGCCGGCCGCTACTCCCTCGCCTTCTCCGCCAAGGGCGACATCGCCTATTCGGGTGGCGACCTCACCGGCGAGGTCAGGCTGATTCGCCTCGCGCCCGGCGCGCTGACCGACGCGCAGAAGGCGAAGTGGCCGCACCTGGCCGGGCACGCCGCGTTCACCGTCGACCCGCGCGACGCCGACCTGGTGAGGGAGGCCACCCGTGGCCAGGTCGTCGCCGTCGAGCGCGACGCCTCGGGCGCCCTGCTCGCCGCCACCGGCGTGCAACTGCCCGGTGTGCTCGACGACCTGTACGCCAAGGCGGCGACCGCCGGCCTCGGCCCCTCGTGGAGCGGCGGCAGGCCCGGCCTGTCGGTCTGGGCCCCCACCGCGGTCAAGGTCGAGCTCGCGCTCTACCGCGACTCCTCGGGCGGCAGACGCACCGTCCACCCCATGCGCCGCGACGACGGCACCGGCGTCTGGTCGGTGCGCGGGGAGCGGGACTGGAAGGACCGCTACTACACCTTCCTGGTGACGGTCTACGCGCCCGGCGAGGGCACGGCGGGCAAGGTCGTCGTGAACGAGGTGACCGACCCCTACAGCCTGTCGCTGTCGGCGGGCTCGGGCCGCAGCCAGCTCGCCGACCTGTCCGACGGTGCCCTGCGGCCCGACGGCTGGACCTCCCTGGCCAAGCCCAGGGCCGTCCCCCAGGAGAAGGCGTCGGTCTACGAGCTGCACGTGCGCGACTTCTCCGCCTCCGACACCACCGTCCCCGCGGCGAGGCGCGGCACGTACGCCGCGTTCACCGGCGACTCGGCGGGGATGAGGGAGCTGCGCGGGCTGGCCGAGGACGGGCTCACCCACGTGCACCTGCTGCCCGTCTTCGACATGGCGACCGTCCCCGAGCGGAGGGCCGACCGGACGGAACCGGCCTGCGACCTCGCCTCGATGCCCCCGGACTCCGAGGAGCAGCAGGCCTGCGTCGCCAGGACCGCGGCGAAGGACTCCTTCAACTGGGGGTACGACCCGCTGCACTACACCGTGCCCGAGGGCTCCTACGCCTCCGAGCCGGACGGGTCGTCGCGGATCAGGGAGTTCCGCGGCATGGTCGGCGGGCTGAACAGGGCCGGGCTGCGGGTGGTGATGGACGTGGTCTACAACCACACCCACGCCTCGGGCCAGGACGCCTCCTCGGTGCTCGACCGCATCGTGCCGGGCTACTACCACCGGCTGCTCGACGACGGCACGGTGGCCACCTCCACCTGCTGCGCCAACACCGCGCCCGAGCACGCCATGATGGGCAGGCTCGTCGTCGACTCCGTCGTCACCTGGGCCCGCGAGTACAAGGTGGACGGCTTCAGGTTCGACCTGATGGGCCACCACCCCAAGGCGAACCTGGTCGCGGTCCGCGCGGCCCTGGACAGGCTCACCGTCGCCCGCGACGGCGTCGACGGAAAGTCGATCATCCTGTACGGGGAGGGCTGGAACTTCGGCGAGGTCGCCGACGGCGCCCGCTTCGAACAGGCCACCCAGGCGAACATGGCCGGCACCGGCATCGGCACCTTCAACGACCGGTTGCGCGACGCGGTGCGCGGCGGCGGCCCGTTCGACGCCGACCCCCGCGTGCAGGGCTTCGGCTCGGGGCTGGCCGGGGCGCCCAACGACTCACCGGCCAACGGCGACGAGGCGCAGCGGCGGGCCCGGCTGCTGAACTACCACGACCTGATCAAGGTCGGGCTCGCCGGCAACCTCCGCGACTACACCTTCACCGCCACCGACGGCAGGCGGGTCAAGGGCTCGGAGGTGAACTACAACGGCTCTCCCGCCGGGTACACGGCCGCACCGGGCGAGGTCGTCACCTATGTCGACGCCCACGACAACGAGACGTTGTTCGACGCGCTGGCGTACAAGCTGCCACCGGCGACCGCGATGGCCGACCGGGTGCGCATGCAGTCGCTCTCCCTGGCCACGGCCGTCCTCGGGCAGGGCACCTCGTTCGTGCACGCGGGCAGCGAGCGGCTCCGTTCCAAGTCGCTCGACCGCAACTCCTACGACTCCGGTGACTGGTTCAACCGGCTGCTGTGGGACTGCTCGGCGGGCAACGGGTTCGGCGCCGGGCTTCCCCCGAAGCCCGACAACGAGGACAAGTGGCAGTACGCCAGGCCGCTGCTGGGCGATCCGGCGCTGAAGCCGGACTGCGCGGCGATCGACGCCGCCCGCGCCCGCTACGGCGAGCTGCTGAGGATCCGCTCATCGTCCCCGGTCTTCGGTCTCGCCACCCTGGCCGAGGTGCAGAAGCGCCTCACCTTCCCGACCGGCGGCACCTCGGAGACCCCGGGTGTCGTGACCATGCACCTGGACGCCACGGGGATCGACCCGCGCTGGAAGTCGGTCACCGTCGTCTTCAACGCGACCCCCGAGGCCCGGCCGCAGGCCGTCGCCGCGCTGAAGGGCGCCCGGGTGACGCTCCACCCCGTCCAGACGGCCGGCGACGACGCCGTCGTGAAGCAGTCGACGTTCGACCCGGCCACCGGCACGCTCACGGTCCCCGCTCGCACGGTCGCCGTCTTCGTCCAATCCTGACAAACAGCGCAGAACTCCCCGCGGGGAGTTCGCGCACAGCCCCGCAGAGCCCATGAAAGCCGCCGGGCCGGGTGTTGCAGCACCCGGCCCGGCCAGGGAACCCGTCCATCGATCCTGGAGGCCCCACCCGTGAAACCCTACAGAGTCGTCCTCGCCACGGCGTTGAGCGCCCTGGTGAGCGCCGCCGTGCTGGTGCCCGGCGCGCTCCCCGCCCAGGCCGCGCCACCCACCCCCGGCCCGATCGTCAAGCTGTGGAACTGGAACTGGAACTCCGTCGCCAGGGAGTGCACCGACGTCCTCGGCCCCGCCGGGTACGCCGCCGTGCAGGTCTCCCCGCCGAACGACTCGATGTCCAAGGGCGGGTCGGTCTGGTGGGACATCTACCAGCCCGCCCGCTACACCCTCACCAGCAAGTTCGGCGACGAGAACGCGTTCAAGAACATGATCAACGCCTGCCACGCGGCGGGCGTCAAGGTCCACACCGACGCCGTCATCAACCACATGACAGGCCAGGGCAGCACCAGCTACGGCGGCTACACCTTCGGCAAGTACAACTACCCCGGCCTCTACTCCGCCGCCGACTTCCACTCCCCCACCTGCACGATCAACGGCTCCGACTACGTCAGCGACGGCTGGCGGGTGCAGAACTGCGAACTGGTCGGCCTGGCCGACCTCAACACCGGCTCCGAGTACGTCCGCGACCAGATCGCCGGCTACCTCAACAGGCTCACCTCCCTGGGCGTGGACGGCTTCCGCGTCGACGCCGCCAAGCACATCAACCCCGGTGACCTGGCCGCGATCAAGGGCAGGCTGACCGGCTCGCCGTACATCCACCAGGAGGTCATCCAGGGCAACGG
This sequence comes from Streptosporangium sp. NPDC000563, assembly GCF_040299985.1. Taxonomy (NCBI): domain Bacteria; kingdom Bacillati; phylum Actinomycetota; class Actinomycetes; order Streptosporangiales; family Streptosporangiaceae; genus Streptosporangium; species Streptosporangium sp. NPDC000563. The sequence continues at coordinate 8,531 of NZ_JBEPDA010000002.1, forward strand.
CGAGGCGATCAGCCCGAGCCAGTACACCGGGATCGGCGACGTGCACGAGTTCGTGTACGGGCGCAAGCTCAAGGAGCAGTTCGGCGGCGGCCAGATCAAGAACCTGCAGTCCTTCGGGCAGAGCTGGGGCCTGTCGGTGCCGAGCGACAAGGCCGTGGTCTTCATCGACAACCACGACACCGAACGCAACGGCTCGACCATGAACTACAAGTACGGCGACGCCTACAGGCTGGCCAACGTCTTCATGCTCGCCTGGCCGTACGGCACGCCGAGGGTCTACTCCGGGTTCACCTGGAGCGACGGCGAGGCCGGCCCGCCCTCGTCGGGCGGCGGCTTCGCCGCCGACGCCGACTGCGGCAACGGCCGGTGGACCTGCTTCCACCGCCAGATGAACGGCATGGTCGGCTTCAACCGTTCCGTCCAGGGCACCACGGTCGGCAACTGGTACGACAACGGCAACAACGTGATCGCCTTCAGCCGGGGCGCGAAGGGCTGGGTCGCGATCAACAACGAGGGCGGCAGCGTCACCCGCACCTTCTCCACCGGCCTGCCAGCCGGGACCTACGCCAACGTCGCCGGAGGCGGCTCGGTCACCGTCGGATCCAACGGCACGGCCTCGGTCACCGTGCCCGCGAGGGGCGCGGTCGCGATCCACACCGGCGCCTCGGGCCCCGGCCCCAGCCCGACGCCGACGGTCAACCCCGGCCAGGTCGCCACCTCGTTCAACGCGACCGTGACCACGAACTGGGGCCAGAACGTCTTCGTCGTCGGCAACGTCGCCGCGCTGGGCTCCTGGAACCCGGCGAACGCCGTCGCCCTGTCGTCGGCCGCGTACCCGGTCTGGAGGGCCACGGTGAACCTGCCGCCGGGCACGACGGTCCAGTACAAGTACATCAAGAAGAACCCCGACGGCTCGGTGACCTGGGAGAGCGACCCCGACCGCTCCTTCACCACCCCCTCCGGCGGCACCGCCACCCGCACCGACTCCTGGCGCTGACCTCCCCGGCCCCATCCCCTGATCGGCCCCGGACGGTACGGCCTCCCGGTCGCGCCGGTCAGGAGCCGGTCAGGGGATGAGCCGTTCGGGGCCGGTCAGCCCAGGCGCCAGACGCGGACGGTGTCGTCGCCGCCGCCGGTGACCGCGACGGGGCGCCCGTCGAGTTCGGTCACCGCGGCGGCGAACACGTTGTGGTCGTGGGCCTTGAACGGCCGTCCCGCCCGTTTCCCGGTGTCGAGGTCGTGGACCTGCGCGGTGGCGTCGTTGCTGCCGGAGACGACGACGGTGAGCGACCCCACCCGGCCGACCGCGAGGGAGTAGATCCAGCCGCTGTGGCTCCGGATGGGCGGGCGGGCCTCACCGGCACCGGCGGCGTCGTCGATGTGGATGTCCTGCGCGCCGCCGGCGGAGAGCACCACGAGCCTGCCGTCCAGTTCGGCCGTGGTGACGGCGGTGACCTGGGCGCGCTGGGTGAGGAGCGTCTCGCCGGCCCCCGAGCGGAGCGGCCAGCGACGTACCGTACCGTCGCCGCCGCCGGTGAACACGACGGGCTCACCGTCGAGGGTGGCCGTGGCGAGGCCGAACACGGCGCCCTCGGAGGCGCGACGGGCCTTGCCGATCGCGGCGCCCGTCCTCAGGTCCCACACGCGCAGGCTCCCGTCGCGGCCTCCGGTCACCACGACGGGCTCGCCGTCGAGGGTGGCGAGGGCGAGGGAGAAGACGGGCGCAGCGACGTCGAAGGGCTTGCCGACCGGCTTGCGGGTGGCGAGGTCCCAGCGGCGTACGGTGCCGTCGTCGCCGCCCGACACCGCGATCTTCCTGCCGTCCAGCTCGGTGACCGCGACGGAGCGCACCCAGTCGGTGTGCCCGGTGAGGGTGGCCAGCGGCTTGCGGGTGGCGAGGTCCCACAGGCGGACGGTGCGGTCGTTGGCACCGGAGACGATCACGGACCTGCCGCCGACCTGGGCGATCGCCACCGACTGCAGGTCGTCGCGATGGCCGCGCAGCGGGCCGCCGACCGGTGCGCTCTTCCAGTTCCCGGTGACCGAGGTGGGGGTGGCGGCGGGGGACGGCGCTCCACCGGTAGAGGGTGAGGTGCTGGGAGACGGTGAGGCGCTGGGCTGCGTGGACTCGCCGGGTGAGGGGGAGCCGCCGGAGATCGAAGGGGAGCCGGTCATCGCGACGGGAGTGGGGTCCGCGCCCTCCTCCCCGGTCCCCGCCAGCAGTGGCGGGAGCACGAAGACGCCCGCGGAGACCGCGGCGGCGCAGACGGCGACGACGGCCCCGATCCGCCACGGGCGCGATCGTCCTGACCCGCCCGGCGCGGTCGCGCCACCGGCCCCCTCCCATGGGTCACCAGGAGAGGTGGAGACCCCGTGGCCCTGCCGGTGCCACTGTCCGGGCTCGGTGCTCGGACCCGTCGGTGACCACCCGGCGTACGGCGGCAGCGAAGGTGCCGCGCCCGGCTCGAACGGCGGCGACGGCCGGGACGGCGGCCGCTGAGGGTCGGCCTCCCACCCGGGGGACGGCTGTCGTTGCGACGAGGGCGGCCGGTCGTGGAGCGGTGATTGCGAAGACTGTGGCTGAGAAGACTCGGGCTGCGAAGGCTGCGGGGACGGGGACGGCGGCTCGGTCCGCGACGGCCACTGGGACGACGAGGACCGGCCCCGGGCCGACTGACCGGTCTGCGGCGATTCCGCGGGCGGCATGGCGGTGCCGGCCGACGGCTGGCGGATCAGCCGGAACAGCAGGTCGGAGGCGACCGGCCGATCGGCGGGATCCTTGGCCAGGCAGGCGCGCAGCAACGGGCGCAACCCCTCGGGAACCCCCGACAGGTCGGGCTCGACGGTGAGGATGCGGTGCAGCACGGCCGGGATGGTGTCCCGGCCGAACGCGGGGCTGCCGGTGGCCGCGAACACCATCGTCACGGCCCAGCTGAACACGTCCGAGGGGGCGGCGGCGGGCTGGCCGTGGATCTGCTCGGGCGACATGTACGTCGGGGTCCCGACGGCGCCGCTGGTCTGGGCGAACCCGGCGTCGAGTGCCTTGGAGACGCCGAAGTCGATGACGCGCGGGCCGTCGAAGCCGAGGAGCACGTTGGCCGGTTTGAAGTCGCGGTGCGCGATGCCCGCCTGGTGGATGGCGACGAGCGCGGTGGCCGTGCTGATCGCGATGCGCTGCAGGGCGGCGCCGTCGCGCGGCCCCTCCCTCTCGACGGCCTGCTGCAGCGAAGGCCCGTCGATGAACTCGCTCACCACGTAGAGGTGGTCGCCGCTCTCCCCCGCGTCGAGCACCCGGGCGGTGCAGAACTCGGCGATCTGCCGGGCGACGGCGATCTCCCGCTCGAAGCGCGCCCTCGCGACCTGGTCGGCGGCGAACCTGGGATGCAGCACCTTGACCGCGACACGCTCACCGGCCGGATCACGACCGAGGTAGACCGTCCCCTGCCCGCCCTCGCCGAGCCTCGCCTCGATCACGTACGGCCCGAAGGCGGTGGGGTCGCCGGATCTGAGCTCCGTACCGGCCATCGTGCTCCTCCCCCGCCGCGAGCCCGCCCGAGTGGTCCGGCGGCCACGCCCTGCCGCACGCGCCGGGTTCCGGGCAGTCTGGTCCCGGAAAAGAGCATGCCAGTATCGGCAAATTTGACCAAATGCCCGCAGCTATCAGTCGAGAAGGTTGGCGTGCAGGGCGCGCAACACCGCGTTGGTCCGGTCCCGCGCCCCGAGTTTGAGCAGCATGGTCGAGACGTGGTTCTTCACCGTGCCCTCGGCCAGGAAGAGAGCCTGGGCGATCTCGCGGTTGCTGTAGCCCTCCGCGACGAGCCGCAGCACCTCCACCTCTCGTTCGGTGAGCCGCTGGATCGCGGGCAGGTCGTCGTCCGCCGGGCGGCGGCGCCGCACCGCGCGCAGCAGCCGGTCGGTGATCGACGGCGAGATCAGTGTCCCCCCGTCGGCCAGGACGCGGATGGCCCGGGTCAGCCGTTCGAGCGTCACGTCCTTCAGCAGGTAGCCGCACGCCCCCGCCCGCATCGCGTCCAGCACCAGGGTGTCGTTGTCGAACGTGGTCAGCACGAGCACCGGCGGCGAGTCGTCCGCGCGCTCCCGCAACGCCCTGAGCACCCAGATGCCGTCGTGGCGGGGCATGCGCAGGTCGAGCAGGACGACGTCGGGGGCGTGCTCCCCGATCGCCGCCAGCGCGGCCATGCCGTCGTCGGCCTCCCCCACCACCTCGATGTCGTCGGTCAGGTCGAGCAGGCTGCGGATGCCCTGCCGGACCAGGGTCTGGTCGTCGACCACGATCACCCGGATCATCGCGCGGGCACCGTGGCGGTGACCCGGAAACCGTCGCTGCCGTCGAGCCGTACGTCGCCGCCGATCGCCTCGATCCGCTCGCTCAGGCCGCGCAGCCCGTTGCCCGGCCGCAGTTCGGGGCTGCCGCGCCCGTCGTCGACGGAGGTGAACCTCACCTCCCGCTCCGGTGTGCTCTCGATCCGGATGCGCAACGAGGTCGCGTCCGCGTGCCGGATGGTGTTGGTGACGATCTCCTGGACGACACGGATGAGCGCCAGGGTCACCTCCTCGGTGGGGCACACGTCGTCGTCGATCCACACGCCGATGTCGAGTCCGGGAATGTCGCGTACCACGGCGGCGAGGGCCTCGCGCAGGTCGGGCGCGTCGGTGCGCAGCTGTCCGACGGTCGCGCGCACGTCGCGAAGCAGGTCCCGCGCCACCCGGTCGGCACGCTCGATGTGCACGCGCGCGCCCGCCCCTTCGCGGTGCCGGGCGACCTCCAGTTCCAGGGTGAGCGCGGTGAGCTGGTGCCCCATCAGGTCGTGCAGTTCCCTGGCGATGCGCAGGCGTTCGTGAGCGCGTGCGGTGTCGGCCAGGATCACACTCGCCGCCCGCAGTTCCAGATGAGCCTCGCTCAGCTCGCGGCGCATCCGCTGCTCCCTGATGGTCACCAGCACGCTCAGCAGCGTCGCGATCTGGATCAGCAGGTACAGCAGCGCACTGAGGCCGATCTCGGCGACGGTGGAACCGGTGAGACCCACGGTCACGGCGATCACGACGACGTTGAGCACGATCACCACCGGGCCCGCCCACGGCGGCGCGACGTACGCGCTCAGGGCGGCGGTGAAGACCAGCAGGATCGGCAGCCATCCGGCGCCGGGGGCCGTCAGGATCGTGAGCCATCCCAGCACGACGGCCGCGCCGTAGCAGACCCACGCCTGCCTCGGCCGGCATTCCTCCCAGAGCGCGGCGATCAGCGCGGTGACCAGCAGCGCCACGAAGAGCGCGCCCCACACCGGCCGGGGGACCTGTGTCTCGGCCACGCCGAGCAATATCGGGGTGCCCACCGCGAGGCACACCAGCAGTGCCGCCAGCCCCGCCCACACGTCCGGCTCGATTCGCCGCATGCCGTTCACCCTAACGTGCGCTCGTGCCCCCGCTGAGGTGCCGAAAGTCATGGGTGCCGATACTGACCATCGGCACAGGCGCCGGCGGCTCGCCCTTCCTAACGTCGACGGCATGCATGCGACAACGTCATCTCCCGCCGTCGAAGCGGACGGCCTGCACAAGCGCTACCGCTCCAAGGTCGCCGTCGAGGAGGTCGGCCTTTCCGTCGCCGCCGGTGAGATCTTCGGCATCCTGGGACGCAACGGAGCCGGTAAGACGACCACCGTCGAGCTGATCGCCGGGCTCAGGCGGCCCGACCGCGGCACCGTCCGCGTGCTCGGCCTGGACCCCCGGCGGGACCGGGCCCGGCTGCGCCAGGTCCTCGGGGTCCAGCTGCAGGAGGCCGTCCTGCACTCCGCGCTCACGGTCACCGAACTGGTCCACCTGTACGGGACCTTCTACCGCGACCCGCTGCCGTCCGACGACCTGATCGAGTCGGTCGGCCTGACCGCCTCCCGGCGCACCCGCTTCGAGAAGCTCTCCGGCGGCCAGCAGCAGCGACTGTCGATCGCGCTCGCGCTCGTCGGACGGCCCCGGGTGGTGATCCTCGACGAGCTCACCACCGGCCTAGACCCCGAGGCGCGCCGTCGGATGTGGTCGACCCTTGAGCGGTTGCGCGAGTCAGGCGTGACCATCCTGCTCGTCAGCCACACCATGGAGGAGGTCGAACGACTGTGCGACCGGGTCGCGCTGCTCGACGAGGGCCGGGTCGTCGCCCTCGACTCTCCCTCGGGGCTCGTGCGAAGGGCCGGGTTCGCCCAGCGGGTCACCTTCCGCGCGATCACCCCTGTGCCGGGCGGGCTGCTCGAAGGACTCGACGGGGTCGACCGGGTGCACGCCGACGGCGACCGCGTCGTCGTCGAGGGCCGCGGTGAGCTGCTCCAGGCCGTCAGCGTCGCGCTCGTGCGCGCGGGCGTCGCGGCGGCCGAGACGCGCAGCGAACAGGCCGGCCTCGACGACGCCTTCCTCGCGCTGACCGGGCATCGGCTCGACAACACCAAGCTCGACGCAGAGTTCGACACCGCGCCCGACACGAAGGGGGAGACGATCCGATGACGGACATCACCGTCCACCGCCCAGGCCCGCGGGCCTGGGCCGCACTGCTGATCTGCGAGCTCAAGATGGTCACCCGCGACACCGCCGGGCTGATCGTGCCGATCGGCCTGCCCATGCTCATCCTGGTGATGAACGCCTCGTCCGCCGGCCGGGAGACGATCGCGCACGGTCGCACGGCGTTCGACGTCTACGTGCTGCCGCTGGTGTTCACGATGGTCGTGGCCACGACCGGCATCGTCAACATGCCGAGCTTTCTGGCCTACTACCGTCGCAGCGGCATCCTGCGACGCCTGGGGGTGACCCCCGCCTCGCCCGCGCTGGTCCTCGTCGCCCAGGCGGCCGCCGGCGTGCTGCAGATGGCCCTCGGTATCGCGGCCGCCTGGATCCTCGCCCTGCTGGCGTTCGGCGCCCACCCCCCGGTGCGCGTCGGCGCGGCGCTCGGTGTGCTGGCGTTGACGGTGGCCGCCATGTACGCCCTGGGGCTGACCGTCGCCGCGCTCTCGCCCACCCCGAACTCCTCCGTCGCGATCGGCCTGGTCGTCTTCTTCGTGCTGGGCGCCACCGGCGGCATGTTCGGCGGGCGCGGCAACCTCCCGGAGGTGATCGCGACGATCGGGCAGTGGCTGCCGTTCGGTGCCGGGAGCCAGGCCCTGTCGGCCGCCTGGATCGGCGCGCCCATCGAGGCCTCCAACCTGATCGGTCTCGCCGCGGCCATCGTGCTCGGCGGCGTCGTCGCGGCCGTGTTCTTCCGCTGGGAGTAGCCCGCCGTACGTCCCCCGGGGCGGCCGGCGCTCGGGCGCGGCCCGATGGGACGGTCCGCGAGCCGGCCCCCGCCAGGCTCGCGGCTTTCCCGGCACCCGGTACGACACCCACGAGGAGCGGCGCCGACGCCATCGAAAACGACGGGTAACGACGGGTACGGATCCAGCCCTTGCACGCCCGCCCCGTGGATCGGCCGGGACGGGTCTTTCCGAACGCTAGGCGGGGGCACGGCGGAAAGCATGAGTATCCCCTACTCATGCCCTGCGGTTCTCGGCTAACAAATCACGCAGATGCTCATATATCCATGTCAGAGGTCATCGCTGGGGGCGCAGGATGCGCAGGAACGTTGCCCGCTGAGCGGGGGACCCGGGCAGGCCGGACGTCCACGAAGACCGCTCCGGCGCCTAGCCGAGCGGCAGCGTCTCACCCGATTCCAGCAGGGTCTTCAGGTTCGACAGGATCTCGGGCCAGCCCTCGCTGACGCCCTTGATCATCTCACTGCCCGCGACGAGGCCCTCATGGGTGACGATCAGCTTGACCGTGGCCCCACCGGCGGGTTCGATCTCGAAGGTGATCTTCGAGATCGGCTCCCTCCTGAGCTCGGCGAGCTTCTCGTCGCTCCAGCCGAACATGTCGGCCACCTCCTGCTCGTAGTTGTGCCAGGTGTACGACAGGCGCTTGCCGGGGTCGGCCTCGAGCACCCGCTGGCCCCAGTCGTGGTACTCGCCGTCCGCGGTGACCTTCCACTCGACCGGGGCACCCGGCGTCCAGTCGGATCGCGGGCCCCCGCCACCGAAGTAACGGGTGATGAAGGCCGTGCCGGTCAGGGCCTCCCACAGCCGCTCCGGCGTGGTTTTGATGTAGCTGACGTAGACGAAGCTGGTCTCGGACACGTCCGTACCCTCCAGGGCTCGTTTCAGGTCGGCGAGCGCGCGCGCCCGCTCGCGGTCGTAGCGGCCGATCCACCGGTCGGCGATCTCGTTGATGGGCGCGGCGTTGAGGTGGTGGAGCTTCTCCCTGCCGCGCCTCACCGTCTCCACCAGGCCGGCCGCCTCCAGGACGGACAGGTGCTTGGTCACGGCCTGCCGGGTCATGTCCAGCCCCGCGCACAGCTCGCGCAGGGTCTGGCCGTTGTGCCGGTTGAGACTGTCCAGCAGCCTCCGGCGACTGGCGTCGGCGAGTGCTTTGAATACCGCGTCCATGCTGTCTCACAGAGTTAGGCAACCGTTTGGATGCATGTCTGAATATAGGCAACCTTTTAGTTGCCCGTCAATACGGACCTTCGCGCCTTCACGATCTCCCGTCGGGCGACCAGCGCGGCGGGCGCGACCACAGCGGGACCCCCGAGGGCTTGCGACCGCGGTTCAGGAAGCCGCGCCGGGGTCCCGGCTCAACACGGCGAGCACTCCGTCGATCTCGGAGAGCGCCGTGGTCAGCTCCGTTATCGACCCGACGCCGTGCACGGTGAGCCAGAGCGACACGACGGCCGGGCTCTGGCCATCGCTGCGCCGGTCGACCGACAACTCGTCCACACCGAACCCTCGCTCCGTGCATTCGGCCAGTGCCGACCGCAGCACGCCCCGGCCGCCGAGGTAGGTCAACCGGAACCGCGAGGGTGCGTACTTGGACCCGGGAAGCCGCTCGGCCAGCGGCGTGAGGACGAACACCGTCACGAGGTACCCGGCGGTCACGATGACCGCCAGCAACCACAGCCCGGCCCCGGCCGCCATCCCCACCCCGGCGGTGAGCCAGACCGCCGCGGCGGTGGTGAGACCCCGGACCACGTCACCTCGGACGAATATCAGGCCCGCGCCGATGAAACCGATGCCGGACACGATCTGGGCGGCCACCCGGGACGGATCGACCGTGACGTGATCCCGCAGAACATCGGAGAAGCCGTACTTCGACACCAGCATGATCAACGCCGCGGCGAAGCCGACCAGGGTGTGGGTGCGCAGGCCCGCGCTCTTCTGGCGGGCCTCCCGCTCAAGGCCGATCAGGGCCGAGAGCACGAAGGCGAGGAGCAGCATCCCCACCTGCGCCCAGCCCTGTCCGGCGAGTTCACCGAGAGGCGCCATCGCCGTCACCCCCGTCCCGTGTCCCGGTGGGGGCATTCTCGTTTCCGGCTACGCCGCCTCCGCGGCCTCCCCCGCCTGCCGCAGCATCGGGAACCGCCGCTGTTCCGACAGGTAGTGGCCGAACCCGACGACGAGCGCGACGGGCCAATCGATGACTCCCAACGCTCCCAGCGCCCCCAGCACCCCGTAGAAGACCAGCCGGTCAGGCGTCGGCAGGGTCAACGTCCCGATCACCGGCACGGTGATGTGCGGCGGCGACTGTCCCCCCTCCGCCCTGCCACGCGCCCTGCCGTTCGAAGCGGTGGTGGTTGTCCTCGCCATGGCGGCCTCCACAAATCACGACATATCCCGCCAATCCCCTGCCTCACTCAAGCCGTAACGCCGTTTGACCAGGACTTTACCCCTCCGACCGGCTCTCGGACCGTCGGCTCGCGAAGCCCTGCGCGTCGCCGGAATCGATACGAACGGACGATCCGGATCAGCCGAACCGCATCGACCATGAGCTCCAGTGCCTCCGCGAAAAGACACCGCTTCGTGGCCGGTACGGCAAGTAGGCTTCACGCGATCAGCGGGAGGCGGCAGGATTGGCGGCGTGAACCGCACCGCTGTACGTCTGGGAGTGCTCCTGCTGGCCGCCGTCGCGGTCGGGGCGGTGCTGCTCGCACTGCTGCCGCCGTCCTCGACAGGCACGTACGGCAAGGAGGGCATCCACGTCTCCACCGTCGCGGTGAAGAAGCTGGGCGAGCGCGACCACGAACTCACCGTCACCTCCGCCGCGCTCGGCCGCGAGGGCAGGGTGAGGGTCCTGCTGCCCGAGGGATGGGCGCCGGGCTCGGGTCCGTGGCCGGTGCTGTACCTGCTGAACGGCTGCTGCCAGTCCGGCTACGACACCTGGATCACCAAGGGCGGCGCCGCGGAGCTCACCTCCGGCTACCGCGCGCTCGTGGTCGTCCCCGAGGGAGGCACCGTCGGTTTCTACTCCGACTGGCGCGAGGGCCCCGGCTGGGAGACCTTCCACCTCAGCGAGGTACGGACCATCCTGGAGCGCGACTACGGCGCCGGAGACCGGCGGGCGGTGGCGGGGCTGTCCATGGGCGGGTTCGGGGCGATGTCGTACGCGGCCCGCCACCCCGGCATGTTCCAGGCCGCGGCCTCCTTCTCCGGGGTGCTGCACACTCGCGACGGCAACGGCGGCGTCGACTGGCTGCTCGGGCAGTACGGCGAGAAGTCCGTGAAGCTCTGGGGTCCCCCCGAGGATCCGCGGTGGGCCGCCCACAACCCGGCCGACCTCACCGGCGCGCTGCGCGGGATACGGCTCTTCGTCTCCAGCGGCGACGGCGCCCCCGGACCGCTGGACGACTCCGAGGCCCGGGACGAGGGCGAGGCCTCCCTTCTCCTCCAGGCCGTGACCTTCGTCGAGCGGGCCAGGGCGAACGGCGTCGACGTGGCGGTCGACTTCTACGGCCCCGGTACCCACTCCTGGCCCTACTGGCGCCGCGGCCTCGAACGCTCGCTTCCTCTGCTCATGGGCTCCATCGGCGCGGCGGCCTGAGGACCCCCGACTCGTCCTCGTCCGGCGCCACGAGCAGCAGGCCCTCGTCCTTCTTCTCCGCCCGCTCCCGGCTGGGGCTCCCGGCGGCGCGGAAAGTTAAGACTGGCGACTCTGGACGTTCAGCTCAGACACCCCTTTTCGGTCTATCCCCGTAGCTAGGTTCCTATGACACCCCAGCTCAGGGGCGTTCGCCGTATGTCATGAGGAGCCACCTTGCGAGTCCTGGCCGTTGTCCCCGCCCGTGGAGGTTCGGTGGGGGTCCCCCTGAAGAACCTGGCCGCGGTGGGCGGCACTCCCCTGGTCGCCCGTGCGGTACGAGCCTGCGTGCGCGCCGAGTTGGTCGACGAGGTCGTGGTCAGCACCGATCACGAGGGAATCGCCGAAGTCGCCCGCGCCGCGGGCGCGACCGTGATCGACAGGCCGGGAGAGCTGAGCGGCTCGACCGCCTCCAGCGAGTCCGCCGTGCTCCACGCGCTCGACCACGTCCCCGACGTTCCCGACGTGGTCATCCTGGTGCAGTGCACCAGCGCGTTCATCGACCCCGCCGACCTGGACGGCGCGATCGCGAAGGTCCTGGACGGCAGCGCCGACGTGGTGTTCTCCGGGCTGGAGACCCACGAGTTCCTCTGGGACGCCGCCGGCGCGGGCGTGAACCACGACCCGTCCTACCGTCCCCGCCGCCAGGATCGCGAGCCGCACTTCCGCGAGACCGGCGCGTTCTACGTGATGCGCACCGAGGGTCTGCGCGAGCACGGCCACCGCTTCTTCGGCTCCGTCGCCGTGCAGCAGGTGCCCTCGCGCCACGCCATCGAGATCGACACCCCCGAGGACCTGGAGATCGTACGGGCGCTCGCCCCCTTCGTCGACGAGCCCGAGCCGATCGACGTGGACGCGGTGATCACCGACTTCGACGGCGTGCACACCGACGACCGCGCCTACGTCGACCAGGACGGCCGCGAGACGGTCGCGGTGAGCCGTTCCGACGGCATGGGCATCTCGCTGCTGCGCCGCTCGGGCGTCAAGCTGATGATCATGTCCACCGAGCACAACCCGGTGGTCGCGGCCCGTGCCCGCAAGCTGGGCGTGCCCGTGCTGCAGGGCCTCACCGACAAGCGGACCGTGCTGCGCGACTGGCTCGCCATCGAGGGGATCGACCCGGCCCGCGTCGCGTACGTCGGCAACGACGTCAACGATCTGGGCCCGATGAGCGACGTCGGCTGGCCCGTCACGGTCCCCGACGCCCACCCCAGGGTCCGCGCCGCCGCCAGGACCGTACTGACCAGGCCAGGAGGCGCCGGGGCCGTACGGGAACTGTGTGACCGCGTCCTCGCGGCCCGCCCGGTGGACGAGGTCGCCGTCGCCCCCGCGCCGCGCGCCGAGCTGCGGCTCACCTCGACCGCCAGGCCCGTCCAGATCGGCGACGCGCTCGTCGGCGCCGGGCAGCCGGTCTACGTGATCGGCGAGATCGGCATCAACCACAACGGCGACCTGGACATCGCGCGCAGGCTCATCGACGTGGCGGCCGAGGCGGGCTGCCAGGCGGTCAAGTTCCAGAAGCGCACGCCGGAGATCTGCGTGCCGCTTGAGCAGCGCGACCAGATCCGGCAGACGCCCTGGGGCGAGATGACCTATATGGAGTACAAGCTCAGGACCGAGTTCGGCCTGGACGAGTACACCCAGATCGCCAAGTACTGCCAGGAGCGCGGGCTGCACTGGTTCGCCTCGCCGTGGGACGTGCCGTCGGTGGAGTTCCTGGAGTCCATGAACGTCGTCACCCACAAGGTCGCCTCGGCGAGCGTGACCGACCTGGAGCTGCTCCGCGCGCTCGCCGCGACCGGCAAGCCGATCATCCTGTCCACCGGCATGTCCACGCTGGAGGAGATCGACCGGGCGGTGGAGATCATCGGCACCTCCAAGCTGGTCCTGATGCACGCCACCTCCACCTACCCCCTGCCTCCCGAGGAGGCCAACCTCCGCGCGATCATCACCCTCCAGGAGCGGTACGGCGTGCCGGTCGGCTACTCGGGCCACGAGCGCGGCCTGCAGATCTCGCTCGCGGCGGTGACCCTGGGCGCGGTGACCGTGGAACGACACATCACGCTCGACCGCACCATGTGGGGCTCCGACCACGCCGCCTCCCTGGAGCCGGCCGGGCTGGAGCACCTGGTCCGCGACATCCGGATCATCGAGACCGCCCTGGGCGACGGCGTCAAGCGCGTCTTCCCCGGTGAAGAGGCTCCCAAGTCGCGGTTGCGCCGAGTCACTGTGTAAATGGCGACGCTAACGCGTCGCGGTGAGGCGGGTGATTTGCGACGCTAACGCGTCGCGGTGAGGCCGCTCTTGTCCGGCTCCTTCCCTCGTCGAGGGAGGTCGCTCGTTCCTCGCGACCTCCCTCTCCTCAGTCCAGTCGCCGGCGCGGCCTCACGGATAGTCCCGTCAGAGGGGAGGTGAGGGGGTCCCTTGGGAGGGAGGTTAGGGGGCGACGTGAAGGGGTTGTTGGGTGTTTGAGGTGGGGATGGGAGGGTGGAGTTGATCAAGTTGTCGGTGGTGGTTCCGGTGCGGGACGCGGAGGACTACATCGGTGACGCGCTGACCTCGCTGACCAGGAACGCGCGCAGGGACTTCGAGTTCATCGTGGTGGACGACGGCTCCGCGGACGCGACCGGGCAGATCATCGAGGACTTCCGCGACGACCTGCCGGGGCTGGTCGTGCTGCGCAACGAGGCGCCGGTCGGGCTGGCCGACGCGCGCAACCTCGGGGTCTCCCTGGCCTCCGGCCGTTATCTGACCTTCATGGACGGCGACGACTGGCTCGCGCCCGGATACCTGGAGAGCCTGGTCGGGGCGATCGAGCGGCTCGGCTGCGACTTCGTCCGGGTCGACCACGTCCAGGTGGAGGGCAGGAAACGGACGATTCACCGGGCGCCGCTCGCCACCCGGGAGGTGGTGGTGAAGCCGCGCGACCACATCCTGCCCGCCGAGTCGAAGACCATGGTCGACTACCCGTACGCGTGGGCGGGGATCTACCGCCGCGACCTCGGCGAGTTGCTGACCTTCCCTGGGCACCTGCACACCGCCGAGGACAGGCCGTGGATCTGGCGGCTGCACCGTGAGGCGGGTTCCTTCGCGGTGGTGTCGCTGGCCGGGCTGTTCTACCGGCGGATGGTGGCGGGCTCGCTGACACAGATCGGCGACGCGAGGCAGCTGCACTTCTTCGACGCCTTCGACCTGGTCTTCGAGGGCCTGGAGGAGGAGTTCACCCCCAAGGCGGTGCGGATGTTCCTCGCGCTTCTCGCCCACCACCTGGAGACGGGCGAGCGGTTCTCCCCCGAACTGCGCGCCCGCTTCGAGGAGTGCGGCGCCGCGGCCCTGAGGCGCTTACCCCCGGATCTGCTCGCCGAGATCCGTCTGGACCCGGAACGCGACCAGATCCTGCGCAGACTCCTGGAGGGCTGATGACGCAGCTGTTCTACGCCTCGACCCTGTTCGGCGCGATGACGCTGGCGGCGGCGATCGACGACGGCCGCTTCGGTCCCCGCGAAGGGCGCCGGATCCTGCTGGTGTCCAACAACGCGGCCATCCCGGAGATCACCCCGCCCCTGGACGAGGCGCCCGGTTTTGCCGCGCTGCGCCCGCACTTCGACGAACTCCACTCGTGGAACGAGATCATCGCCCCGCTGCATCCCTCGGACTGGAGGGCCCGCGTCATCGAGGTGCCGATGCTGAGCCGCCTGGTCGCCTCGCGTCTGTCCCTGGGTGACGGCCCCGCCGAGCTGATCCTGGAGTCCGTCGCGGTCCCCCCGGCCAGGACCCTGGGAGGGCTGGTCAGGGACTGTCCGATCACGGTCTACTCCGACGGCCTGATGAGCTACGGCCCGACCCGCGACCCGCTGCCGTCGGAGATCTCCGGGCGGATCACGCGCCTGCTCCACCTCGACCTGGTGCCCGGCCTCACGCCGTTGCTGCTGTCGGAGTACGGGGTTCCCGCCGAGTCCCTTCCCGGCCGGGCCTTCCTCGACGTGATCGGGAAGGTCGGCGGGGAGACCGGGCACGCGCGTTCGGGCCGGGCGATGATTCTCGGACAGTACCTGTCCGCCCTCGGCATCCTCACCCCCGAGGAGGAGGCGCGACTGCACGCCGACATGCTGCGCGGCCTCGTCGCCCGGGGATTTCGCGGCGTGCTGTTCAAGCCCCACCCGGCCGCCGGGCGCAGGCACGCGCAGCGGTTACGCGAGACGGCCGCCGAGCTGGGCGCCGAGCTCGACGTGGTGGCGGAGACCGTACCCGCCGAGTCGTGCTTCGCCGCACTGAGGCCCGAACTCGTGGTCGGCTGCTTCTCCACCGCCCTGATCACCGCGAGCCGGTACTTCGGGCTCCCGGTGGCGACGTCGGGCGTCGAATCGGTCCTGGAGCGGCTCACCCCGTACGAGAACAGCAACCGGATCCCGGCCACCATCGCCGACGCCCTGCTGCCGCGCCTGTCGGCGGACGGCTCGCTGGAGGAACCGCCGCCGGTGGATCTTCCCGCCCTGGTGAGCGCGGTCGGCTACTGCATGCGGGCCGAGGTGTATCCGGGGCTGCGCGAGAGTGCCGCCGCCTACCTGGAGGCGCACGGCACCGCCCGCTACTTCAAGCGCCAGCGCCTCGGCGCCCTGGATCTGATCACCGCTCCCCCGGCCGCCGCCCCCAGGGAGCGGAGCCCGCTGGTCAGGCTCCGCGACCGCCTGTCGAAGGCGCTCCCCTAGAGGGCCGGTCGGGTAGTCGCGCAGGAGCGTTGATCGACATGGGACGTGGCCAGGCCGATCCGTTGCGAACCGCGGTTTTACCCGGTGACCGGCCCTTACCCGACCGGTGCTCTAGGGTCGGCCGAACCCCTTGAGGTAGCGGCGCATCCGGCGCTTGGCGCGGTAGCCGACGCGCAGCATGTTCGGCGGCACCTCCACGCGCATGCGGGCGCGGCGGCGGGCGATGGTGTACTCGGGACCTTCGAGCAGGGACATCGCCGGGGCGAGGCGGCCGGAGCGGGCCTTTCCCACCAGGGAGACCATCCGCGACACCCAGTCGCTCTCGCCACCGGGGTGGAAGTAGTTGACCTTGCACCAGGCGTCGTCCGGGTGCAGGAAGCGCCCGGCGGAGAGGTCGTCGAGGGTGCCGAGCAGGCCGCTGTCCTCGAAGACCAGATTGATCATCTCGGCGCCGACCCCGAAGTCCGACAGCACCAGGAGCGGTACCTTCTGGGCGATCGCCTCCAGCGCGGCGGTCGAGCTGACGGTGACGAAGCCCGTCGCGTGGGCCAGGTGCTCGTGCATGGGCCCCACCGCGAAGCGCACGGCCTCGGCGCGCACCCGGCCCTCCTCGGCGAGCGACTGCCACAGGCGCTGGTAGTGGTAGCGCTCGTTGTGGGTCTGACGCTCGGTGTCCAGGGCCCGAAGCTTGACGACGACGTCCAGGTCGGGCCGCCTTCCGGCCAGCTCGGCCAGGGCGAGCAGGACGCGTTCGCGCTCCTCCCTGCGTTTGGGCACCTTGGCCTGGGTGGCGAACACCACCCGGTCGCGCGGCCCGGTGGCGGCGATCTCCGCGTCACCGCGCAGGAACGGCAACCTGGCCAGCCCGATCTGGCCGCCCCCGCCCAGTCTGGCGCCGATCTCGGAGAACTCCTCGACCTCCCGGCCGCTGTGCAGCACGAACAGGTCGCATCCGCTGCGGAACAGCCACGCCTTCTCGGTGGCGGGGACGGAGATGCCCGGCAGCCCCGAGACGAACACCGGCCGGGGCCGCAGCCCGGTCAGCACGTCTGCGGTCAGCACGTCCACCACCGGTCCCGTACAGGCGACGAGCACCACGTCGGGTCTGAATCGTTCGGCGGCCCGGCGCAGCGCGCGGGCCGACAGCACCGGCGGGTCTGCCGCCGAGCCCGCCACGGCGGCGTGGATCTGCGCCGGCGAAGGGGTGATGGGGGTGCGGACGACCGCCAGTTCCGACTCACAGCCTGCGGGCAGGTCCCGCAGCAGGCAGGCCGCCCACTTCAGGTAGGAGTCGGAGTCGGCCACGGCCAGGACCTTCAAAGAAAACCTCCGGCGGGGAATTCCCCGGTTTCGTGTGCGGGCACGGTGTGCGTGGCGCGAGCGGCGAGCCCGCCCGGCCTCGGCCGTCGGGTCATGACCCGGTGACTCCCGTGTCGTGATGGGCGAACCTCGACAGGTGGGAGCGCAGTGACGGCGCCGCCTCGGCCGTCCACCACTCGTCGGGAACGTCCACCGTCTCCACGGCGACCCCCCGGGCCGAGAGCAGGACCCGCAGGGAGGTGACCGCGGTGGACGGCAGGCTCAGCACCCGCTGCTCGGCGGCCAGGCCGCGCAGGGTCATCTCGGCGGGGATCCCGCCGTCGTAGACGGTGATTCCCGGCTGCTCCCCGACCCGGGCCAGGTCGCCGGGGTCCTCGCGGCGGTGCGGGAAGTAGGCCACCGGCTCGGCCGATCCGAGCCCGGCCAGCCAGCCGAAGTAGCGTTCGCGGTGGATCAGGCCGTTGCGGACCAGCGAGGTGCCGAGGACGACGGTGCGCTCGGCGGGGCGGGGCCTTCGCAGCGGCTGGGATCGCAACCAGGCGAAGTCGTGGGTGACCAGCTCGACTCCCCTGGCACGTACGGCCTTCGCCAGGTCGGAGGGCACCGGCAGCGCGGTGAAGATCGACAACCGCCCCGCGCGGGCGGCGGCGCGCAGCCTGAGCCCGGCCGCCGTGGCGAGGACGGTCCTGAGCCTCCCCGCCTTCCCCCTCGCCCTCAGCAGGGGCGTTCCCGTCCTGCCGGTGAGCAGTTCCAGGAGCCTGATGGTGGCGAGCCCGTCGTCGACGATCACGATCCGGCCGGGGGACGCGGTGAGCCAGCGGAACTGGACCTTGCCGGAGAAGGCGTCGCCCACCGCCCAGGTCTCCCCCCGGCGCGGCCTGGGCATGTCCGGGCGCGCCGGGGTGAGCTCAAGCCCTCTCGGCAGGGTGAGGCGGCCGAGTTCGCGGCCTGTCACGGCCAGCGGGCGGAGTTTCGCCCGGGGTACGAGATGGCTGCGGGCGCCGAGCAGCCCGGCGTGGTGGGCCTCCACCGCGCAGAGCATCTGCAGCGGGGATTCCACCCAGGCGATGGCCGAATCCTGCTCCCGCGCGTGGTCTCGACCGTCCTCCACGCCGGGCGATGACCCGTTCACGACTGGCACAACCTAACCCGGTGGCCTTAAGGAGCAGGGAACTGCGGGTGAACAGCCGACCACGCGAGATTGCAGATGATCTCTCTGGTCTTTACCTCTCCGCCGCCACCGTCCGAGATCGGATGCGACCGGATGTCCGTCGGGCGGGCCGGCGTCGGCGGGGCCACGATGATTCATCGTCGCGGGCCGGGCGGGGAGGCGCCGGCCGTGGACCCCGATCACCTGGAGGCCGCGAGAACCTCCTCGGACATGGTCGTGAGCCGCCGGGCCCCGTGCGCGCTCTCAGGCACTTCCATGGGAGAACTCCTACCATCCGCATACTTTTTACCATCGAATACTTGTTCTAAAAAATGGTGACTATACGATCTTCGACGGAGGGTCCCCCCACGCGCGGTAGCACAACCTGGCCGACGCCTCGCGAGCGGGTCGGGAAAACCCGGATCGCCGTGAACGCGGGGGATCCCGGACGCCCCTCCATCCCCGGAGGAAGGTGCGCCCGGCGCCGGAGGGGCGTGATCGACTCCCCTCTTCCCCTCCAGGCGGCACCCCGCCGTACCCCCTCATTTAGGACGTATTACCAAGTCAGAGCAATGTGTCCCACTTGTAATCGTCTGCCGTGTTGTCGTACGTTCGTCCTGTTCATGGCAATTGTCTAGGTCTATACAGATCTGTGCATTGCCGTCACATTGCCCGACCGCGCTCCACCCGGCGGAACCTTCCGCCGTCGGTGAGCACGGCCGCCGAATCCGCGAAGTCTGCGGAACCGGGGAACCACGTTCCTGGGGTGAATCAACGCACTCATGCGTCGTAGGGCACTTCCCAGCCCGAACCCGTCAGCTAACCCGGTAGGCGGTATGGAAGCGAAGCAAGGAGTCGAACCCCCGCATGACCAAGCATCGCCTCACCTCCACCCCCCGCGCCGTCTGCGCCGTCCTGGGCGCCTGCGCCGTCCTCGCGACGGGCACCACCGGCGCGGCTCTGGCCGACGGCCACGGCGTCGTGAACGCACCGCCCGCCGACACCCGCGCGCAGGACGCCGGGGCCGCGAAGACCTCCCTGCAGGTCATCGCCGAAGGCCTTCCCAAGGTCTCCGCCGCACAGATCCTGGACATCGCCTCCAAGCAGATCGGTGTCCGCGAGAACGCCCAGGGTGGTGGAACCAAGTTCCAGTCCTGGTACGTTTCGAGCCCTCGCGCCAAGGAGACCATGGCCCGCGACGGCGGCAAGAGCGTGTACGAGTACGCCAACGCCCCCTGGTGCGCGATGTTCGTCTCCTGGGTCGGCGAGACGGCCGGCATCCGCCCCACGATGGGCTGGGACGCCTACACCGTCGCCCACGCCAAGTGGTTCAAGAACAACGGACACTGGGGCACCGTCCCCACTCCCGGCGCCGTCGTCTACTTCGACTGGGCCGGCGGCAAGAGCATCGAGGGCATCGACCACGTCGGCTTCGTGAAGAAGGACAACGGGAACGGCACGATCACCACGATCGAGGGCAACACCGGCAACGGCGCCGTCGAGGAGCGCGTCAGGCCCGTCTCCCAGGTCGTCGGTTACGGCTACCCGGTCTACTCGGACTGACCTCCGGCCGCCCCGGCCCCCCGCCGGTGAACGCGGACCGGTCATCACACTCCCAGGGGCGCCGCTCGTTCGAGCGGTGCCCCTGACGATATTCCATATTCCACCCCGCCCGCCCCCCTCTCTCCCCTCCGCGAGCCCCGCACGGCCACGAAATGCCCCAACTGGTATGCCCGTGAGGTGGGAGCGCTCCCAATCACCCTTGTGGGAGGTATGTCGACTTTTCACACCAAAAGTCCCACCTAAAGCGGCTGGATGTAACGGTTGAGTTTCGGCATATTGACGTCCTGGTTGCCCATCGTCCACTCTTCGTGGGAGCGCTCCCAAAAGCACATTGAGGAACGATCTCGTCGCGACGACCGCGTTTGTCGGGGACCGGTCCGCGATGTCGCCTCCCAATGAAGTTCGGGCGACCACCTGAGAGGGGTCCGGAATGTTGAACAACAAGCGACACGGCAAGCTCGCCGCCGTCGCGGTCATGGCGGCCACCGCCCTGGCCATCACGTCATGCAGCTCCAGCGAGCCGGCGGCACCCGCCGCGGAGGGCGGTTCCTCCGCCCCGGCCGAGCCGGTAACCATCACCGTGCACACCTTCGGTGGCGGTGAGAACTTCGGCTACGACAAGGCCGTGGAGACGTGGAACGCGGCGAACCCGAACATCCAGGTCAAGTACCAGAACCTGACCGACCGTTTCGAGGACGTCTATCTTCCGCAGCTGCTCCAGCGCCTGCAGGCGGGCAGCGGCGCGGCCGACATCATCGCCCTGGACGAGGGCGCGATGGGTCTCATGAAGGCCCGCCCGCAGTTCTTCACCGACCTCGCCGAGTACGGGCTGGACAGCCGTAAGGCCGACTTCCCCGCAGCGAAGTGGGACAACGGCATCAACGCCGACAACAAGCTCTTCGCCCTGGGCACCGACATCGGTGGCATGACCATGTGCTACCGCAAGGACCTGTTCGAGAAGGCGGGCCTGCCCACCGACCGCGAGGAGGTCGGCAAGCTCTGGCCGGACTGGAACGCCTTCAAGGCGATCGGTGAGAAGTTCAAGGCCGCCAACCCCGGCAAGACCGATCCCAAGTTCCTCGACGGCCCGAACACGCTCTACAACGTGATCCTGTCGCAGGAGGCGCCGAAGAACGGCAACGTCGCCTACTTCGACAAGAACAACCAGCTCATCATCGAGAGCAACCCGGCCATCAAGACCTCCTTCGACACGGTGAAGGACTTCAGCGAGGCCGGTCTGACCGCCAAGCTCGCCTCGTTCACCCCGCCGTGGAACGCCGCGATCAAGAAGGGCGCCTTCGCGACCATGGGCTGCCCTGCCTGGATGCTCGGCGTGGTCTCCGGTGCGGCCGGTGACGACAACAAGGGCAAGTGGGACGTCGCGGCCGTGCCCGGCGGCGCGGGCAACTGGGGTGGCTCCTACCTCGCGGTTCCCAAGCAGAGCAAGCACCCCAAGGAGGCCGCCGAGGTTCTGAACTACCTCACCGGCAAGGAGGGCCACGTCATGGCCTTCCAGGAGGCCGCGGCCTTCCCGAGCTCCATCCCCGCCCAGCAGGACCCGGCGGTCGCCGACCTGAAGAACCCGTTCTTCAACGACGCGCCGACCGGTCAGATCTTCGGTGCCTCGGTCAAGGACCTGCTGCCCGTCTTCCTCGGTGAGAAGCACGCCCAGGTCAAGACCGCGGTGGAGAAGGTCCTCGAGGGCATGGACCAGGGTTCGGTCCCCTACG
Organism: Streptosporangium sp. NPDC000563; assembly: GCF_040299985.1. NCBI lineage: Bacteria > Bacillati > Actinomycetota > Actinomycetes > Streptosporangiales > Streptosporangiaceae > Streptosporangium > Streptosporangium sp. NPDC000563. Next base: position 29,941 of record NZ_JBEPDA010000002.1, read on the forward strand.
ACCAGGCCTGGACCAAGTTCCTTGAGGCCGGCGTCAAGGCAGCGGGCTGATCCCCGTACCGCCCCGCATCGGCCCGGCTGTGGCGATCCCGCAGCCGGGCCGGTCGCCTGCCCCCGCTGAAAGGCTCTGACCGATGACACTGCACGTCGACTCCCCGGCCGCGCCGCCACGGCCCGGCCCCCGCCGGTCCGGCGGGCGCCGCGGACCGAAGCAGGGCGGTGGGTGGTCCCGCTTCGACCTCCGGGCGACCCCCTACTTCCTCGTATCCCCGTACTTCCTGCTTTTCGCCGTCTTCGGCGTCTTCCCCCTCGGCTACACCCTCTGGGTCTCCCTGCACGACTGGGAGCTCGCCGGAGACAAGACTCTCGTCGGCCTCGACAACTACATCGAGCTGATCACCGACGAGGCCTTCTGGAACGCGGTGATCAACACCCTCGGCATGTTCGTCATGTCGACGATCCCGCAGCTCGTCCTGGCCCTCCTGCTGGCCAACGCGCTCAACAAGCGCATCCGGGGACGGCTCTTCTTCCGCCTCGGCGTACTGCTGCCGCTGATCACCTCCGTCGTCGCCGTCGCCGTCGTCTTCACCCAGCTCTACGGGCGCGACTACGGCATGATCAACTGGTTCCTGAGCTTCTTCGGGGTCGACGCGATCAACTGGCAGAACGAGAAGTGGTCCGCGTGGATCGCGATCTCCACGATGATCGACTGGCGCTGGACCGGCTACAACTCGATCATCCTGCTCGCCGCCATGCAGACCATCCCCAAGGACCTCTACGAGGCCGCCGCCATCGACGGCGCCACGCCCAGGCGGCAGTTCTGGCAGATCACCATCCCGATGCTCCGCCCGACGATCATCTTCGTCGTCTTCATCTCCACCATCGGCGGCCTGACGCTGTTCACCGAGCCGGTCATGTTCGACGGCAACCCGACGATGAGCGGTGGCGCCACCGGCCAGTACCAGACCGTGGCGATGTTCATCGTCAAGGAGGCGTTCCGCGACTTCGACTTCGGCTACGCCGCCGCGGCCTCGTGGCTGCTGTTCGCACTGATCCTCATCGGGACGCTCATCAACTACTCCTTCACCCGCCGTATCGGGGGTTCCAAGTGACGGCCACCCAGCTCCGGCGGCCCCCCGCGCAGCACTCCCGACGCCCCTCGGGCCAGTCGGCCGCGCGAAACCGCATCTGGGACGCGGGCCCGCTGACGAAGGTCGTCCTGGCCTTCGCCCTCGTGCTGTCGGCGTTCCCCATCTACTACATGTTCATCATGGCCACCCGGACCAACGAGGAGGCCATCGACGTACCCCCGCCGCTGTTCCCCGGCGGCCACCTCGGTGAGAACATCGCGCGACTGCTGTCCACCGAGGACGCCTACTTCATGACCGGCCTGATCAACTCGGCCATCGTCTCGGTCACCGTGACGGTCTCGGTCGTGCTGATCTCCACCCTCGCCGGCTTCGCCTTCGCGAAGCTGCGCTTCAGGGGCAGCAAGATCCTGCTGGGCCTGATCCTGGTGACGATGATGGTCCCGCTCCAGCAGATGGGCGTCGTGCCACTGTACGAGCTCATGGTCACGCTCGGCTGGACCGGTCAGCTGAAGGCGGTGATCCTGCCCTTCCTCGTCAACGGCTTCGGGGTCTTCATGATGACCCAGTACGCCACCCAGGCGGTGCCGGACGAACTGGTCGAGGCGGCCCGTGTCGACGGCGCCTCCACCATGCGCATCTATCTCAACGTCATCCTCCCGGCGCTCCGGCCGGGAATGGCGGTGCTCACGCTCCTGGTCTTCATGCAGACCTGGAACGAGTTCATGTGGCCGTTGATCGTGCTGAACCCGGACAACCCGGTGGTCCAGACCTCGATCGCGGCGCTCAACCAGGCCCACGGAACCGACTACGTGATGCTGTTCACCGGCACCGCGGCATCGGTCCTGCCGCTGTTCATCGTTTTCATCGCGTTCGGCCGCCAGATCGTCGGCGGACTCATGGAAGGTGCGGTCAAGGCGTGACCACGCAAGAGACGCGGATCAAGAGCCCGGATCTAATGTTTCCGACGAACTTCGTCTGGGGTGCGGCCACCTCCGCCTACCAGATCGAGGGCGCTGTCTCGGAGGGCGGCCGAGGCCGCTCCATCTGGGACACCTTCGTCAAGCAGCCGGGAAAGGTGGTGAACGGCGAGCACGCCGACATCGCCATCGACCATTACAACCGCTACCGGGACGACGTGCGGATGATGGCCGAACTCGGCCTCAACGCGTATCGGTTCTCCGTCTCCTGGCCCCGGATCCAGCCCGAGGGGCGCGGGGCCGTCAACCCCGCGGGCATCGACTTCTACAGCCGCCTGGTCGACGAGCTCCTCTCCCGGGGCGTCGACCCGTGGGTGACGCTCTACCACTGGGACCTGCCCCAGCCCCTGGAAGACGCGGGCGGCTGGCCGGCACGGGACACGTCGAAGCGCTTCGCCGACTACGCGCTGGCCGTGCACGACGCGCTGAGCGACCGGGTCCGCAACTGGAGCACGGTCAACGAGCCCTGGTGCTCGGCGTACCTCGGGTACGCCTCGGGAGAGCACGCCCCCGGGCGGCGTGAGCCGGAAAAGGCGGTGTACGCCGCCCACCACCTCCTGCTCGCGCACGGCCTGGCCGCACAGGCGATCCGTGCCCAGCGGCCGGAAAGCATGATCGGCGGCTGCGTCAACCTGTACGCGATCTCGCCCCAGACCTCCTCGGAGGCCGACCAGGACGCCGCCCGCCGCATCGACGGGCTGCAGAACCGTTTCTTCCTGGACGCCCTGCTCAAGGGCGAGTACCCCGACGACGTCCTGGTGGACCTCGGCCGGCCCGAAGGGCTCGTCCACGACGGCGACATGGAGATCATCTCGACGCCGCTGGACAAGCTGCTGATCAACTACTACAGCCGCTTCACCGTCTCGGGAACCCCCGGCGGCGCCGCGTCGGCCGCGGCGGCACCCACCGACAGCGGGTCGCCCTGGGTGGGCAGCGAGCACGTGTCGTTCGTCGAGGGCGGGCGCCCCGTGACGGCCATGGGCTGGGAGATCGACCAGGCGGGACTGCTGGAGATCCTGCACCGGCTGGCCACCGAGTACCCGCGCGTCCCGCTGGTCATCTCCGAGAACGGCGCGGCCTTCGACGACGTCGTGGGCCCCGACGGGGTCGTCCACGACCGCGACCGAGTCGACTACTTCGACGCCCACCTGCGCACCTGCCACGCCGCCATCGAGGCCGGGATCCCGCTGGAGGGCTACTTCGCCTGGTCGCTGATGGACAACTTCGAGTGGGCGTGGGGGTACGGCAAGCGGTTCGGGCTGGTACACGTCGATTATGAAACCCAGATTAGAGTTCCCAAAGAGAGCGCTCTCTGGTATGCCGGGACCATCAGGCGTGGAGGCCTGAGCGGTCCGGCAGAATAGGGGCCGGGAAATTCATCACTGGGGGCACAATCACATGAACGGCGACCGTCGTCCGACGCTTGAGGCGGTCGCGGCCCTGGCAGGTGTAGGCCGGGGCACGGTGTCGCGGGTCATCAACGGCTCGCCGAAGGTGAGCGAGAGGGCTCGCGACGCCGTGCTGCGGGCGATCCAGGAGCTGGGTTACGTGCCCAACCGGGCGGCCCGCGCGCTGGTCACCCGGCGCACCGACACCGTGGCACTGGTCGTCTCGGAGTCGGAGCTGAGGGTCTTCGACGAGCCGTACTTCGCCGGGACCATCCGCGGCATCGGCTCGGCCCTGTCGGAGACCGGCCTGCAACTGATCCTCGCGATGGCGCAGTCGGCGCAGGAGCACGAGCGGCTGGAGCACTATCTGACCGGGCAGCACGTCGACGGGGTGCTGCTGATCTCCCTGCACGGCGCCGACCCGCTGCCGGGGCGGCTGGAGGCGATGGGCGTGCCGACCGTCATCGGCGGTCGGCCGGTCGGCCTCACCCCCTACAGCTACGTCGACGTCGACAACCGGGCCGGGGCCAGGCAGGCGGTCAAATACCTGCTGAGCAAGGGTCGCCGCCGGATCGCCACCATCGCGGGCACCCAGGACATGGGCGTGGGCGTCGACCGGCTCGCGGGCTACCGCGACGCGCTGATCGCGACCGGCGTGAGCGAGATGGTGACGTACGGCGACTTCAGCGAGGAGAGCGGCATGGCGGCGATGCACAGGCTGCTCGCCGAACACCAGGACCTCGACGCCGTCTTCACCGCCTCCGACCCGATGGCGCTGGGTGCGATGCGTGTGCTGCGCGAGGCGGGGAAGTCGATTCCCGGTGACGTGGCGGTGATCGGCTTCGACGACTCCCCCGCGGGGGCGCACTCCTCACCCGCCTTGACCACCGTGCACCAGCCCACCGAGTCGATGGGCCGGCAGATGGCCCATCTGCTCGTCGCCCGCATCAACGGCGAGCAGCTGGAGCAGCCGGTGGTCATACTGGACACCCACCTGATCGAGCGCGACTCAGCCTGAGCCGCCCTCGACGGCCGGCGCCCCCCTTCTTCCCTGCCCCGGCGCGCCGTGTTCCGGCCGCACCGCTCCCCCAGCAGCGCCGAGGCAGGACGAGGTAGGAGATGGACAGCAGGACGAAACGCCCGCTCACGCTCGCCCAGCTCGACGCGCTGACGCGGCGTGCCCTGGGGGTCGGCCTCTCCTCCGCCACCGAGCTCACCGGCGGCTTCGCCAACGCCGTGTGGCGGCTCGCCCTGCTGGACGGGCGGGAGGTGGTCATGAAACTGGCACCGCCGCCCGAGCTGGAGCAGCTGCGCTACGAACGCAACCTGTTGCGTACCGAGGCCACGGTCTACGGCCTGGCCGCTCAAGCGGGGATTCCGGTCCCCGAGCTGCTGCGCGCCGGGTTCGACGATCCGGTGCTGGGCGGCGACTACCTGGTCCTGTCCGCCCTCGACGGGGTGCCCTGGAGCCGGGCGAAACCGGCGGAGGCCGACCGGCGGGCCCTGCGCAGAGAGCTCGGCGGCCACCTGGCCAGGCTGCACGCGATCACCGGCGACGTCTACGGCTACCCGTACGCGGGCCTGACCGGGAGCACGTGGCGGGAGGCGTTCCTGGTGATGACCGATGCGATCCTGGCCGACGCGGGCCGCTACGCCACCCCGCTGCCGAGGCCGGTGTCCGAGATCGCGGCGGCGATCGAGGCGGGTGCGAGCGCGTTGGAGGAGGTCGTGACCCCCTGCCTCGTCCATTTCGACCTGGGGTCGGGCAACGTCTTCCTGACCCGCGACGAGACACCGCGCATCCAGGCGATCATCGACCACGAGCGGGCCTTCTGGGGTGACCCGCTCGCAGACTTCGTCGTCCCGACGATCTTCGGCGAGCTGGAGGAGTCCGATCCGATCGTCGCCGGATACCGCGACGCGGGCGGCGTCGTGGAGTTCACCGGCCCCGCCCGTACCCGGATGGTCCTCTACCGTCTCTACCTGGCGCTGATGATCCTGATCGAGAACGGCCCCCGCCGGTATCCGGAGAAGGAGTACGCCCCCCTGCGCGACCGCTGCGCCGCCGACGTGCTCGAAGCCCTCGGCAAGCTCTCGGCGACGCCGTGACCCGCGTCACTCGGGTGACCTGAGCCGCTCGTCGCCGCCGACACGAGAGGGCACGGGAAGGCCGGGAAGGCACGGACGGGCGGCGACTCGCGATCATCCGGGCCCTCCGACAAGGCGTCGTACGACGGCGAGCCCTTCGGGCGTACCGGGCCAGTGTCCTGCCAGCGCGTCCGGGCCCGCACGCCTGACGACCGACCGCAGGACGAAGGCGACGACGATCGCGTCGTCGGCGTAGCCGAGCACCGGGATGAAGTCGGGGATCAGGTCGATGGGCAGTGCCAGGTAGCCCAGCAGCAGCCACAGCCGGACCCGTACCCCGCGAGGCAGGCCGTCGTCGCGCGCGAGCCTGGCGACCAGGCGGAGCAGGTCGGGCAGCAGGCGCAGCGCCTCGCCCAGGGCGCCGCCCCTGGGGCGCGCCATCACCAGGAAGACGGCGAGCACGAGCCAGAGCAGCAGCATGCCCCCCGCGATCGCCGCGGCCACCTTCCAGACCTCGGCCACCTTCCCTCGCCTTCCTCGTTCTCACCGGTTCTCACCGGCTCTCACCGCCCGCGAACGCCCTTCACACCGACGGTTCCGTGGCAGCGGAACGGGCATGGCCAGACCGTAGGTCAGGATACGTGCCCTCGGGAAGACGGTCCGCGGCGAAGAGCTTTGATCACCACTATCGCCCCCCAACCTGCTTTCCTTCCCCCGGATCCTGTGTCAGAATTTCACTAGGTGATGAATTATGCGGAGAAACACATGCGTGATCGCCGGGGGCGGCCCGGCGGGGGCGATGCTGGCGCTGCTGCTCGCGAGGGCAGGCGTCGAGGTGACGCTCCTGGAGAAACATGAGGACTTCCTGCGGGACTTCAGGGGTGACACCATCCACCCCTCGACCCTCCAAATCCTCGACGAGCTGGGGCTGGCCGAGGAGTTCCACCGGCTCCCGCACCACAAGGCGTACACGATGGAGATCCACACCGACGACACCACGGTGCCGGTCGCCGACCTGAGGCGGCTCAAAGGCAGGTATCAGTACATCGCCTTTGTCCCGCAGTGGGACTTCCTCGACCTGCTGACCAACGCCGCCGGGCGCTATCCGAACTTCCGCCTCATCATGAAGGCCGAGGTGTACGGGGTGATCCGCGAGGGCGACGCGGTGCGCGGGGTCCGCTACCGAGACCCCTCGGGCGAGCACGAACTGCGCGCGACCCTCACCGTCGCCGCCGACGGCCGCCACTCCGACGTACGCCGGGCCGCCGGGCTCGTCCCCGTCGAGCACAGCGCCCCCATGGACGTGCTCTGGTTCCGGCTGCCGCGCGAACCCTCCGACCCCGACGAGACGTTCCTTCGGCTGTCCAACGGACACATGATGGTGTCGATCAGCCGCGAGACCTACTGGCAGCTCGCCTATCTGATCGACAAGGGCGACTTCGAAACCCTGCGCTCGGAGGGGATCGAGGCGCTGCGCGGGCCGGTCGCCAGGCTCCTGCCCTTCCTCGCCGACCGGGTCGGGCGGCTGCGGGACTTCGGGGAGGTCAGCATGCTCTCGGTCGCCCTCAACCGACTGCGCCGCTGGCACCGGCCCGGCCTGCTGGTCATCGGCGACGCCGCGCACGCCATGTCCCCGATCTTCGGCGTCGGCATCAACCTCGCCGTACAGGACGCGGTCGCCGCCGCGAACCTGCTGGCCGGGCCGCTCGCCTCCGGGGCCGAGATTCCCGAATCCCTGCTCGCCAAGGTCCAGCGGCGGCGCACCCCGCCCACCGTGATCACTCAGTTCGCCCAGCGCGTCGTCCAGAGCCGGCTCATCCGTCCGACGCTGAGCGACCGCGGCCGGCCGGTGCGGCTACCGCGCGACATCTCCCGCCTTCCGCTCATCGGCTGGCTGGCCAGGCGTTTTGTCGGATTTGGCGTCCTCCAGGAGCATGTTTCCAGCCCCGAGGAATCTCACCAGGTATAAAGTCCTTCTCACTACGTGGACGATCGGGTCTGTTCCGACACCCGGTTGCAATAGCCTGGTATGTCGTGAGCATCAACCTCGAATCCTGGCGGCGGCTGCCCGCGGCACAGCAGCCCGAGTGGCCCGACCGTGGCGAGCTGGAGAAGGTCGTCACCGAGCTGAAGAGCCTTCCGCCCCTCGTCTTCGCGGGCGAGTGCGACAACCTCAAGGCCGACCTCGCGGCGGTGGCGCGGGGAGAGGCCTTCGTCCTCCAGGGCGGAGACTGCGCCGAGACCTTCGCCGGCGCCACCGCCGACGACGTGCGCAACAAGCTCAAGACGCTGCTCCAGATGGCCATCGTGCTGACCTACGCGGCGAAGGTCCCCGTGGTGAAGATCGGCCGGATGGCCGGGCAGTTCGCCAAGCCGCGCTCGAAGAACACCGAGATCCGCGACGGTGTCGAGCTGCCCGCATACCGGGGCGACATGGTCAACGGCTTCGAGTTCACCGCCGAGTCCCGCGTTCCCGACCCGTGGCGGCTGCTGCGGGCCTACCATTCCTCGGCGGTGACGCTCAACCTGGTCCGCGCCTTCACCAAGGGCGGTTACGCCGACCTGCGCCAGGTGCACGCCTGGAACCAGGACTTCGTGATCGAGTCCCCGGCCGGCAAGCGCTACGAGCAGCTCGCCCGCGAGATCGACCAGGCGCTCGCCTTCATGCGCGCCTGCGGGGCGGAGCCCGAGGAGTTCCACACCGTCGAGTTCTACTCCTCGCACGAGGCGCTGATCCTCGACTACGATCAGGCGCTCACCCGGATCGACTCGCGGACCGGCCGGCCGTACGACGTCTCGGCGCACATGGTCTGGATCGGCGAGCGCACCCGCCAGCTCGACGGCGCCCACCTGGAGTTCTTCGCCAGCATCCGCAACCCGATCGGCGTCAAGCTCGGCCCGACGACCAGCTCCGAGGACGCCCTCGCGCTGATCGAGAAGCTCAACCCCGACAACGAGGCCGGACGGCTCACCTTCATCACCCGGATGGGCGCGTCGAAGATCCGCGAGCACCTCCCCGAGCTGGTGGAGAAGGTGACCGCGAGCGGCGCCCAGGTGGCGTGGATCTGTGACCCCATGCACGGCAACACCTTCGAGGCGCCCAGCGGTCACAAGACCCGCCGCCTGGAAGACGTCCTGAACGAGGTGGCGGGCTTCTTCGAGGTGCACCGCGCGCTCGGCACCCACCCGGGCGGCGTCCACATCGAGTTCACCGGCGACGACGTCACCGAGTGCGTGGGCGGCGGCGCCGAGATCGTCGAGAACGACCTGGCCAGGCGCTACGAGACGGCCTGTGACCCGCGTCTCAACCGCGGCCAGTCACTCGACCTCGCCTTCCGGGTGGCCGAGCTCTACCGTTCGGTCTGATCTCACCGGCAGGTTCTGCCATCACGCGAAAGCCCCGCGCCATCGGTCTTCCTCCGGTGGCGCGGGGCTTTTCACGTGATCGGGAGCCGGGCATCAGCCCTTCTGCGCGCCCAGCTCGTTGGCGAGCTCGGCGCGGATCGCGTCCATGTCGAGCGCGCGAACCTGGCCGATGAGGTCCTCAAGGGCGGGCTCGGGCAGCGCGCCCGGCTGGGCGAAGACGACGATGCCATCGCGAATGGCCATGATCGTCGGAATCGAGGTGATCTCGAACCCCTGTGCGAGCGCCTGCTCGGCCTCAGTGTCGATCTTGCCGAACTTGATGTCGGTGTGCTTCGCCGACGACTTCTCGAAAATCGGCCCGAAGGTGCGGCACGGTCCGCACCAGGCCGCCCAGAAGTCCAGCAGGACGATCCCCTCGTCGGCGATGTCGTTGAAGTTCTTCTCGGTTACCTCGATGGTGGCCACCGGTGGCTCCTTCTGTCGTTCACGTCTGTATGGCTGGCATAACCACTTCCCCTCCCCGCGCATTCCATCCCGCCATCCCGCCGGGCATGCTCCTCGCACGGCCCGCACGCCTCCCGCCCGGCGTCGCGCGTCGCACCGGATCTCTCCTTTTCCCCGGAATCGGAACCGGAGGCCGAGGGCGGGGGGCGGTCCCACGCCCCTCGCCGGCCGGGCCTGGCCTGGCCTGGTCTGGTCTGGTCATACGGCGAGACCTCCGCGGGGCGGCCCCGCGGAGGTCTCGCGTCAATGTGCCGTGGTCGCGATCAGTGCTTTCCACCGGTCAGCGTCAGTCCGATGATCACGGGGTCGTGGTCGGAGGAGCGGAACGCGTCGGGCTGGTAGAGGCTCGGCGGGTTGAACTCGGTGTTGTAGTCGAGGATCCGGCTCTCGTCGGCGTTGATGTGCCAGATCGTCGCGCTGGTCACGCGCTTGAGCAGGTCCTTGCCGACCAGGGCGTGGTCCAGCTCGCCGACCAGTCCGTCGAAGAGGTAGCTGTAGCGCAGCGGCGCCGGGACGAACCTCTTGGTCACGCTGGTCAGGCCCGCCGCCTCCAGGGTGTCGATCGGGTCCTCCTCGCCGTAGGCGTTGAGGTCGCCGAGGACGAGCGGGTTGGTCAGCTTCAGGCTGTCGATCAGGCCCAGCGTCGCCTGTGCCTGGCGGACGCGCTCGCCGTTGTAGCAGCTCTGCCCGTCACCCTGGTCGGCGTCGGGGCCCACCGCCTGCGCGTCGCAGCCCTTGGACTTGAAGTGGTTGACCAGCACGGTGAAGGACTGACCGCCCTGGACCCTGCGGAAGGTCTGGATCAGCGGAGGCCTGCGGAAGACCGGGTCGGTGGAGGAGCGCGCGGCACCCACCGGCTCGACCCTGCCCGGCTTGTAGATGGCGGTCACGTGGATCAGGTCGGTGCCGGGATAGGGGTGGGTGATCGCCGCGTAGGTGCCCGCGCCGACCTCGGCGTTGAGCGCGTCGACCAGGGCCTGCACCGCGGTCTGGCCGTTGTTCTGGACCTCCATGAGGCCGACGACGTCGGCGTTCATGCCCTTCAGCGCGGCGACGAGCTTGGCCAGCTGGCGCTGCTGCTCGGGGGCGTTGCTCGCGCCGCGCGAGCCGAGGGTGGTGAACCAGTTGAGCGTGTTGAGGCTGGCCACCTTCACGTTGCCGATGACCGGGAACGGCGCGGGCAGGCGCGGGTTGGTCCGCAGGAAGTTGACCTGCTTGGTCGGCTGGAGGCGGTACTTGCCGAAGCCGTACCCCATCACGCCGGTGACGCCGAGCGCGGTGTCACCAAGACGAACGGTGCGCGGGTCGGTGTAGGGGATCGTCGCCGGGTTCTCCACCGTGGAGCCGTCGTCCAGCAGCAGGGTGCGCCGCGCGTTCTTGGCGGCGTCCACTCCCGCCCGGTCGGTCGGCTGGAACACCCGCCCCCCGGAGGCGACGGTGACCTCGCCGTAGCGGCCCAGGTTGTAGTGGTCGTTGACGGTGAGCAGCTCGGGGAAGGTGACGAGCATGCTCTCGACGGGCTCGAAGGTCGCGCCCTCGGCGAGCGGCAGCTTCTGCTTGAGCGGGGTGATGGTGCCCTTTCCACAGACGTCCACCGCGGTGACCGGCGACAGCTCGGTCCAGCCGTTGAACTCGATGACCCTGCCGGTGACCAGGACGCGGTCGCCGACCTTGACGTCCTTGAAGGTGTCGCGGGCGAAGGCGAACAGCCCCTCGGAGGTGGCCGGGTCGGAGTCGGGGGTCGGATCCTGCAGGAAGAAGCCGCTGAGCTGCGTGCTCTTCTGGAGGTCGGCGGTCACGACACCCTCGACGCGGACGGTCTGGCCCGCCAGCGGGCTGACGTCACCGCTCCCCTGCACCTGGGCGATCTGGTGGGTGACCGGAATCTCGCACGGCTCCCCCGTCGGCGTGGGCGTCGGGGTGGGGGTCGGCGTGGGCTCCACCGTCGGGGTCGGCGTGGGGGTGGGGGTGGGGGTCGGCTCGACGTCGCCGCAGGGCACGGGGGTGGTCGCCCGGTTGCGCGGCGCCGGGTCCCCTGTCTCCACGTCGTCACCGTTGACGTCGGTGTCGGCGCAGCCGTGGTCCTTGCGCAGGCCCGCCAGGGCGACCGCGAGGGCGGGGGCGGCGGTGCCCTCGAAGTAGTTGGCGCCGCCGTACCCGATCAGGTCGGCGATGAGTGCCGTCTGCTCCGGTGCGCAGGGAGCGGAGCCGCCGTTGCACGCCAGGCCCGTGGCCGAGCGGACCAGGGCCACCTTGCCCGCGGTGCCGCTCAGGTTGATCGTTCCTGTGGTGTCCGCGGCGGGCAGCGGGGAGCCGTTGGCGCCTCCGGCCAGCTGGACCAGGTGGTACTGGCCGGGCGCGAGGGTGCCCGCCAGAGGGACGACCGGGTTGGCGCCGAAGTTGCCCGTACCGGTGGCGCTCGCGTACTGGACGGACCAGCCGTCCAGGGCGACGGGCGCGGCGCTGCGGTTGAACAGCTCGACGTAGTCGTTGGCGAGCGGCGCTCCGGCGTTGCCGCCACCGCCGTAGACCTGGCTGATGACGACGGTGCCCGGTTCCGCCAGGGCCGGGGATGAGGCGAGGGCCGCGACGCCGGTGGTGGCGAGGCAGGCGGCCACGAGGGCGGCGAACGCCCGGGTTGAAGCACGCATGAACCGGAGCGTAAGGCTCCATGCATTGCTTATCACTCACATATAAGTGGATAGATAGTGAAATCCCGAATATTGACACTTCATGTCTATCCGGCCCGGTCAGATATGGCTTTCCTTGACCTAGAAGTCGCTTGTCCCGGCGTTCGCGGGTATCACTGGAATCATGAGAACTCTGGACGTGGGTTGGGTCACCTGCGCCGCCTCCCCCGAGTGCGCCGGATCCGCGCGGCAACCATACGGACGGTGCCTGGCACATCTGGACACCGCCGAGCTCGACGAGGTCACCCACGGCCTCTCCCCCGGTTCCGCCGTCGACCTGCGGGCCACCGTCGTCGGCAGGGATCTGCTGGAGCGGATCCTCACCGCCACCCGAGGTCGCCTGGGCCGGGCCCGGTTCGACTGGGCGACCTTTCCCGAGAGCGTACGGTTCGGCGACATCACGTTCGGCGGGGACGTCTCCTTCGACCACGCCCACTTCCGGCGTCTCGCCTCGTTCTTCAACGCCCGTTTCGCACGCAACGCCTCCTTCAGGGAGGCGAGGTTCGACCGGGGGTTGTCCCTGCACGGTGTCGCCGTCACCGGGCACGCGGCCTTCGACCGGGTCTCCATCGACGGTGACGCCCTGTTCGGGGCCGCCCTCTTCGACCGGACCGCGTCCTTCGAGTGCGCCGACTTCCATGGCTTCGTCACCTTCGACGGCACCGGCTTCGCGGGCGACGCGACCCTGCGAGGATGCAGGTTCCGCCGTACGGTGTCCTTCCGCAAGACGAGCTTCGGCGGGCTGGCCGGGTTCGACGGCGCGCGTTTCTCCGCGGGCGGCTACCTGGCCCCGATCTCGGTCGGCCGCCACCTCACCCTCGCCGGGGCGTGGGCGGGCAAGGGGCTCGACGTGACCACGGGCGGGTGCTCGGTGGACCTGCGGCGCCTGGAGGTGGGCGGGCGGTTGAACGTCCGGCTCGACGACGCCGAGGCCGACCTGGAGGGGGCGACCCTGCGCGGCCCCGCCACGGTGCGGGGCCGGGACGGCGCCAGGGTGACCTCGCTGCACGAGGTGGACGCCGAGGAGCTGGAACTCGCCGACCTGGATCTCAGCACCTGCCTCTTCACCGGCATCCGCCATCCGGAAGGACTCAGGATGAGCGGCTGCGCGCTCGCCGTCGTCCCGCGCGGGACGCGCTGGTGGTCCCTGTGGCGCTCCCCCGACCACGGGTGAGAGCTTTTCGCGCGGCCGGACGGCCCACCGGGGTCCGGCCGCGCGAGCCTGCGACCGGACCGGAAGAGGGCAGACCGTGGCAGGCCCGGGAGAGAGCCGGCCCAGTCAAAAGGTCAGGCAGGTGGCCTCTCCCCGGCCTCCCCCGCCAGGTCGGGGCGCGACGCGGAGGAGAGTCGCGGCGGTCAGGAGGTCGTGAGGGTGATCTCTCCCGGCCCGGTTCCCGTCAGGAAGGCCGTGACGTCCTCCGCGAACCGCCCGCTGCGGAAGGCTCCCAGGTGGCCGAGGCCCGGATAGGTGATCAGGCGGCCGTCACGGACCCCCTCGGCGGTCCGCCTGAAGAGTTCGACCGGGTAGTCCAGGTCTCTCTCGCCGCCGATGACCAGGGTGGGGGCGGCGACGTCGGCGAGACGGCCGGTCAGATCGAACCTCTCCTCGGCGCGGGCGAAGGCGAGCATGTCGCGAGGGTCGTCGGGGCGCGCCAGCGGGTCCAGCAGCCACAGCAGCGCCCCGGCGAGGGCCTGTCCCGCGGGCGAGGCGGCGGCCGTGACCGCCTGGTGCTGCAGGCCGCGCCGCCCGGCGGCGACCGCCTCGGTGTAACGGCGCTGGAGCCGCCGGACGCGTGGCGTGAGCCTGCAGGCCGCCCCGGCCACGACCAGCGTGCGGACCGCGTCCGGACGGTCGGCCGCCATTTGCAGCGCCACCGAACCTCCCGACGACAGGCCCATCACGTCGACGGGTCCGCCGAACCGCGCGTGCAGGGCATCGGCGTGCCGGGCGGCGATGTCGGCCATGGTGGTTCCCTCGGCCATGCCGGGGGCGCGGCCGACGGCGTACAGCCGGAAGTGGCGGGCCAGCGGGGCCAGCACCCGCAGTTCCAGGCCGCGCGCCAGTCCGGTCGGGTTGGCGTGTGCGGGGGTGAACCAGCGCAGCACGACGAGCGGCGCGCCATCGCCGAGGGCGTAGTACGGCAGGCCGCCCGCCATCGTGCCCTCACGCACCTCAAGATCCTTGATCCTCACGACGAGCCCCTCCCTCCCACCGGTGCCGCTGGGTTCGAGCGTATTCGCAGGTGGGCGTGGGCCGCCTCGGGGTCTTCTCAGGGGCCTCCCCGATGCGCGGGTTCCGGACGGGAGACCAGGATGGGAGACGCGTACCCTGGATGGAAATCGGGCGACTGGAGAGCACATGGCAGGCACCGGGGTCATCGAGGATTACGTGACCGGGCTCAGCCGCACTCTCAGGGGTCCTCGGAGACCGAAGCTCGACATGATCGCCGAGGCGCGCGACAGCCTGCTCGACACCGCCGAGGCGCTGGAGGGCGAGGGCCTGAGGCGTGAGGAGGCCGAGCGGGCCGCGGTCGAGGAGTTCGGGACGATCCGCGAGATCGCGCCCGGCTACCAGGAGGAGCTGTCCAACTCGGCGGGCCGGAGGCTCGCGGCCCTGCTGTTCGTCACCGTGCCGCTCACCACGGTCATGTGGAGCGTGATCTGGAAGATCTTTCCCGCCGCCCCGGCGTACGAGACCATGCCTGACTGGTTCGTCCCGGTCGCCCGTGGCGTGGACCTGCTCCAGATGCTCACCGGCGTGATCGGCGGGGTCGCGCTGTTCGCGCTGGGCAGAGGGCTGCGCAGGATCAGGCGGCCCCGGCTCGTCACCCGGGCCCTGGCCGTGTTCGTCTGGGCCATGCTGCCGGTCATGCTCGTGCTGTGCGGGGCGCTGATGTTCGGCTCACGCGGCTCGGCCGGGTTCGGCGACTATCCGCCGGGGATCGTCGCGTCGCTGATGAGCTACGTGTTCTGGCTCGCACAGCTGTACTGCGCCTCCCGTTGCCTGAGTGTCACCCGGCGCGGCCCCGTCCCCGTGACCGCCTGAGGGCGGCTCGGGAGGGCGTCAGCGGGTGGTGCGCGGTTCCAGGACGCTGCCGATCACCCCGGCGAACTCCCGCCAGGCGGAGCGCTCGCCGGCGAGGGCCGTACGCCCCGAGGAGGTGAGCCGGTAGGTGCGCCGCTTGCGCCCGCCCACCGTGGCCCACTCACTGGCCAGGTATCCGGCCTGCTCCAGCCGCCGCAGCGCCGGGTAGACCGTGCCCGTCGGCACGTTCAGCGCGCCACCGCTGCGCGCCTGGAGCGCCTCGATGATCGCGTAACCGTGCAGCGGCTCGTGCTCCAGCACGGAGAGCAGCAGGGCGTCCATGTGACCGCGGAGCGCGTCGGTGTTCATCCGGTCGCCTCCGCCCACCGGGCGGATCCCGTCTCACCGCACCCGGCGGTTCGTTCACTTCGCTGGCTCACGTCGTCAGCCTACCTCTCGTATAGGCATGCTACATGTAGGCGTTCTACATGTAGCATGCCTATAGGTAGACAGACATAACAAAGGAGGTGAGACCGTGGACGTGCTCGACCTGGCCCGGACGCAGTTCGCCGTGACAGGAAGCCTCCACTTCCTGTTCGTCGTGCTGACCCTGGGCCTGGCCCCCCTGATCGCGATCATGCACACCCGCTACGCCGTCACCGGAAAGCCGGTCCACGAAAGGGCGACCCGCTTCTGGGGCCAGATCTACGTGATCAACTACGCGCTCGGCATCCTCACCGGACTGGTGATGGAGTTCCAGTTCGGCATGAACTGGAGCGGCCTCTCGCACTACGCGGGAGACGTCTTCGGCGCGCCGCTCGCGATCGAGACGCTCGTCGCGTTCTTCCTGGAGTCCACCTTCCTCGGGCTGTGGATCTTCGGCTGGCACCGGCTACCGAAATGGCTCCACGTGGCGTGCATCTGGGTGGTGACGCTGACCGCCTACGCCTCCGCCTTCTGGATCATGGTGGCCAACTCGTTCCTGCAGAACCCGGCGGGAGCCGTGGAAGGGGACGGCCACCTCGTCCTGACCGACTTCGGCGCCCTGCTCACCAACCCGACGCTCACCATGGCGCTGCCGCACGTACTCGGCGCGGGCCTGTGGACCGGCGGTTTCGTGCTGATGGGTGCGAGCGCGTACCAGCTGTTCCGGCGCACCGCCGAGCGGGAGTTCTTCACGAGTTCGCTCCGCACCGGAGTGATCACCTCGCTCGTCGGCTCGCTGATCACGGTCGGCTTCGGCTACGCCCAGTTCGGCCCGCTCTCCCTGTTCCAGCCGGACAAGTTCGACAACGGGGGGCCGGCCGCGTGGGCGCTCGGCCTCATGATCGCGATCGGCCAGCTGCTCCAGTTCTTCGTCATGCTGGTGCTGGCGCCGACCGTGTACTGGCTGCCGCGCTGGCGCTGGGCACACCCCCTGCTGATCGCGATCACCCCGCTGCCGTTCGTGGCGGCGATCCTGGGCTGGCTGGCGCGGGAGTCCGGCAGGCAGCCCTGGATGATCAACGGCAGGCTGACCGTCGCCGACGCCATGTCCCCCGGCCTCACCTCCCAGATGGTCAGCGTCTCGCTCATCGCCTTCGGCGGTGTGCTCGCCCTGCTCGCGGTGATCGACTACGTGCTGATCGTCCGCACCGTACGGCGCGGACCCGCCGCCACCACCCTCGGCGCGGACGCACCGGCCGACCCCACCGAGCGCGCGCACGCGCTCAGCCACTAGGGAGACAGACCGTGGACATCCTCTGGCTCGGCGTGTTCGCCCTCCTGCTGATCGGCTACTTCGCCCTGGAGGGCTTCGACATCGGCCTGGGCATGCTGTTGCCCGTACTCGGCAGGACGAGGAGGGACCGGGACGAGATCGTCGCCGCCATGGCGCCGTTCGTCCTGGCCAACGAGGTGTGGCTGGTGGCCGTGGCGGGCGTGCTGTTCGGCGTCTTCCCCTCGATCGAGGGAGACGTGCTGTTCGGCCTCTACCCGCTGGTGGTCTCCCTGCTGGTGTCGTGGATCGTGCGCGACGCCGGGCTCTGGTTCCGCCGCCGCGCCGACGGGGGCGCGTGGCGGACGACCTGGGACTGGGCGATCGTCGCCGGCTCGTACGGTCTCGCGCTGAGCTGGGGCATGGCCCTGGTCGCGGTGGCCGGCGGCCTGACGGGGTCCCCGATCAGCCTGCCGGGACTGGTCGGCGCTCTGGTGGTCGCCGCGCTGCTCGCCTTCCACGGCTGGACGTTCGCCTCGTGGCGGCTGCCCGGACAGGTGACCGGCGCGCGCCGCACCGGACGGGCGCTCCTGCTCTCCGCGGGCGCCGCCGCGGCGCCCGTCGCGGTGCTGCTCGCCGTACTCGCCCCCTGGCTGCTCGACCGTACGGCGCCCGCCGGGACGCTGAGTGTGTTGAGTGTCATGATTCTGCCCTTCGCGCCGGTCATGGTGGCTGCGCAAGTATGGGTATGGCGGACGTTCGGTCCCGGGCGCGCCGCCTCCGATCGGGTTCCTTCGTTCTTCTGAGCTCTCTAGGGTTGGCATGCACAAGGATCTTGTACGGCTGGCACTGGGCGAGCGGGCCGTCCGCCGCCACCTGGCCCTGTGCCTGGCCGCCGCCGTCCTGACCGGGCTGCTCGTCCTCGTCCAGGCGGAACTGCTCGCCGGGGTGCTGTCCGGACGGTTCGCGGCCCAGGCCCTGATCCTGCTGGCGCTCGTCGTCGGCGTCCGGGCGCTGCTCACCCTGGGGCAGGGAGTCGCCGCCGGGCGCATGACCACCGGGGTGAAGTCCGCCCTGCGGCACCGCCTGCTGGCGCGGCTGCGGGATCTGGGTCCCGTCAGGCCCGCCTCGCAGCGCTCGGGCGAGTTGGTGACCCTGACCGGCCGGGGCCTGGACGCCCTCGACCCCTACCTGTCGGGCTACCTGCCGGCGGTGGCGGTCGCGGGTGTCGTGCCGATCGCGGTGCTCGTCCGGCTGTTCACCGCCGACCTGGCCAGTGCGGTGATCGTACTGGTCACACTGCCGCTCATCCCGATCTTCGGGGCACTGGTCGGCATGCACACCAAGGCCGTGACGGAGCGCCAGTGGAAGGCCCTGTCCCGCCTCGGCGGGCACTTCCTGGACGTGGTCAGGGGCCTTCCCACGCTGCGGGCCTTCGGCAGGGCCCGCTACCAGGCCGAGGTGATCCGGCGGGTGGCCGACGCCCACCGCGCCGCGACGATGCGCACGCTGCGGGTGGCGTTCCTGTCCTCGCTCGTCCTTGAGCTGGCCGCGTCCCTGTCGCTCGCCCTGGTCGCCGTCCCGGTGGGCCTGCGGCTGCTTTCCGGCTCCCTGGACCTGTCGACCGCGCTGCTGGTCCTGCTCCTGGCGCCGGAGGCGTACCTGCCGCTGCGCACCATGGGCGGCAGGTTCCACGCGGCGATGGAGGGCGTCGCCGCCGCCGACGAGGCGTTCGCCGTCCTCGACGGCGAGGCGGGAGCCCCGAGGGCGACGGGGGCCGCGGGAGCCTCAGCGATCCCGGCGGCCCCGGCGGCCCCGGCGATCCCGGCGGCCCCGGCGGCCCCGGCGATCCCGGCGATCCCGGCGGTGGGGCCCGCGCGCGGCGGGCGGGCGGGAACGCGTCCGGCGGAGGAATCCCCGCCGGAGGCGCGGTCCGGAGCGGGGAGGGCGCCGGAGATCCGGCTGGAGCATGTCACGGTGCGCTACCCCGACCGCGAGGAGGCCGCGCTGCGGGACGTGTCGCTGGTGATCGCCCCCGGCGAGCGGGTGGCCCTGGTCGGCGAGAGCGGTGCGGGCAAGAGCACCCTGCTCCACCTGCTGCTCGGCTTCGTCACCCCCACCGAGGGCCGGGTGCTCGTCGACGGCGCCGAGATCGGCGACCACGACCCCTGGCGGGCGCGCCTGGCGTTCGTCCCCCAGCGCCCGCACCTCTTCGCCACCTCGGTGGCCGACAACATCAGGCTCGGTGCCCCCGGTGCGACGATCGAGGAGGTCGGGGTCGCGGCGCGGGCCGCGCAGGCGGAGGAGTTCATCCTGGCGCTGCCCGAGGGCTACCACACGGTGCTCGGCGAGCGCGGGACGAACCTGTCGGCCGGGCAGCGGCAGCGGGTCGCGCTCGCCCGCGCGTTCTGCCGCCCGGAGGCCGACCTGCTCCTGCTGGACGAGCCGACCGCGCGGCTCGACGGCCGCAGCGAGGCCGCGGTCGTGAACGCGACCCGCGAGCTCGCCGAGGGCCGCACCGCCGTGATCGTCGCCCACCGGCCCGCGATGATCGACCTGGCCGACCGGGTGATCCGGATCGCCGACGGCCGGGTGGTGGCCGGGGAGAGACCTCCGGCGGGGACACGAGAGGAGGTCTCCCCGTGACCGATGTCAGCCAGATCCCGACGGGCCGGACGGACGGGGAGCGGACGGAGGCGCGACCGGTGGACCGGGCGGGCGGACGACCGGTGGGCCGGTCCGGCGGGCGGCTCGCCCTCGCCGCGGCCGCGGGGGCGGCGGCCGAGCTGGCCGGGCTCGGGCTGATCGGGTCCGCCGCGTGGCTCATCACCAGGGCCGCCGAGCAGCCGCCGCTCGCGGCGCTGAGCGTGGCGATCGTCGGGGTCAGGGCGTTCGCGACGACCAAGGGCGTCTTCCGCTACGGGGAGCGGCTGGCCGGTCACGACGTGGCGCTGCGGGCCCAGGCGACGACCAGGGAGCGGCTCTACCGGGCGCTCATCCCCACAGGATCGCCGAAGCAGCGGGGGGCCGACCTGCTCAGCCGCATGGTCGACGACACCGACGCGGTACAGGACCTGCTCGTACGCTGCCTGCTGCCGGCGCTGGCGGCGCTGGTCACCGGCGTGGCCGCGGTGGTGATCGGCCTGTTCCTGCTCCCGGTGGCGGCATTGGCGCTCCTCGCCGGGCTGCTGGTGGCCGGGGTGCTGATCCCGGCGGGCACGGCCGCCGCCGCGCGGCGCTGGTCGGCGCGGATCGCCCCGGCACGGGCCGACCTGGCCGCCCGGGTCGCCGATCTGGTGCACGGGGCCGCCGACCTCGCCGCCTACGGGGCGGACGAGCGGGCACTCGCCGCCGCCGCCGAGACCGACGCCCGGCTGGCGGCGCTGGAGCGCAGGCAGGCGCGGGCGAACGCGGTGGCCTCGGCCCTGGGCATGCTCACCCAGGGACTGACCGTGACGGCCGTCGTGCTGCTGGCGGGAAGCTCGGGGGCGGGTTCGGTGACCACCGCGGTGCTCGCGCTGGTCTCGCTGGTGTCCTTCGAGCCGGTACTGCCGATGGCCGCGGCCGGGGAGCGGCTGACCGGGGTGCTCGCCGCCCTGCGCCGCCTGCGGGAGGTGGGCGCGACCCCGCCGGCGGTGACCGAGCCGTCCGTCCCGCTCCCTGTCCCCGGCGGGCCGCCGACCGTCGAGATCGAGAACCTGGTGGTCCGGCACGACACCGGCCTCGCCCCCGCCCTGGACGGCGTCAGCCTCACCCTCACCCCCGGCAGGCGCGTCGCCCTGGTCGGCCCCAGCGGTGCCGGCAAGAGCAGCCTGCTGTCGGCCCTGATGCGCCTGGTCGAACCCGAGTCGGGGACGATCAGGGTCGGCGGGGTGGACGTCCGGGAGCTCGCCTCCGACGACGTGCGGCGGGTGATGACCGGGCTGACGCAGGATCCGTACGTGTTCCAGACCTCGCTGAGGGACAACCTGCGGCTCGCGGGCCCGGAGGCCGGTGAGGAGGAGCTGGCCGAGGCGGTGCGGCGGGCACGCCTGGACCGGTGGGTGGAGCGCACCGGCTGGGACGCGACGCTCGGGGAGGACGGGCGTACGGTGTCCGGTGGCCAGTTGCAGCGGCTGGCGCTGGCGCGGGCGCTGCTGCACGACCCGCCGGTGCTGCTGCTCGACGAGCCCGCCGAGGCCCTGGACGAGACGACGGCGGACGCGCTCATGGCCGACCTCCTGGACGCCACCCACGGCCACACGACGCTGCTCGTCACGCACCGGCTGCGCGGGCTGGAGCGGGTGGACGAGATCGTCGTACTGGAGAACGGGTCGGTGACGCAGCGGGGCACCCACCGGGAGCTGGTCTCCTCTCCCGGCTACTACCGTGACCTGTGGCGCTCGGAGGCGCTCACCGCCGGCCGGTGACGCCTGCTCACCCGCCGCCCGTCCCTCCTCTCCGGCCGGAGCGAAACAAGTGATCTTGGCCGATTGGACGAACAATTCACCATTCTTAGGAAAACCAGCCGAATTACATCTCCCTCAACCTGTCGTACCGTCGCGGTAACCACGCAGGAGGGCTGGCCCGTGTCCGTTGAGCTCCACCACCGCGCCGTCGTCGCGGACACCCACAACGATCTGCTGATGGCGGTCACCGCGCGTCCGCCGGACCGCTGGGCGTCGTTCTTCGTGCGCGAGGTGCTGCGGGAGGTGACTCCCCCGTGCTGCGAGCAGGACTACGGCGCCGATCCCTTCGCGGCCCTGCCGGGACTGTCGGGACTGTCGGGCACCAGCGGGCTGCCCCTGGTCACCGACGCCCTGCTCAAGCACGGCTTCGCCGACGAGGAGATCACGAAGATCATCGGCGGCAACGTACACCGCCTGTTCCGCGCCGAGTTGGGACGAGCACGATGAACCTGGACGTCATGCTCGAGGACCTGGAGGAGCTCGTCGCGTGCGAGTCGTTCTCCGCCGACCACGAGGCGGTGGCCCGTAGCGCCCGGGTGGTCGCCGACCAGGGGTTCAGGAGGCTCGGCGCACGCGCCGAGACGATCGTGATCGACGGGGTCACCCACCTGCGGTGGACCTTCGGCACACCTCGGGTCCTGCTGGTCGGCCACCACGATACGGTCTGGCCGCTCGGGACGCTCGCCGAACGCCCCTGGTCGGTGAGCGGCGGGATCGCCCGGGGCCCCGGGGTGTTCGACATGAAGGCCGGGCTGGTGCAGGCGTTTCACGCACTCGCCGCGCTGCCCTCGCCGGACGGGGTGTGCGTTCTGGTCACCGGCGACGAGGAGGTCGGTTCACCGTCCTCACGCGCGCTGATCGAGGAGTCGGCACGCGGCCTCGCGGCCGCGTTCGTGCTGGAGGCGAGCGCCGACGGCGGAGCGCTCAAGACGGCACGCAAGGGAACGTCGCTCTACGAGCTCGTGGTGCGCGGAACGGCCTCGCACGCAGGCCTGGAACCGGAGAAGGGGGTGAACGCGGGGATCGAGCTGGCCCACCAGATCCTCGCCGTCACCGGGATCGCCGACCGGGTGAACGGTGCTCCCCATGCCGTGACGACGGCGGAGACGCCGCCCGCCGCGACGCGCGGGCTGCCCCTGCTCCACGATCCGCGGCCGGGCTCCACGACACCGGGGACGCCATCCGGCGGGCCCGGCGGCCTGGGCCGGACCACCGTCACGCCCACGGTGCTGTCGGCGGGGACCACGGTCAACACCGTGCCCGCGCTGGCCCGCCTGTCGGTGGACGTGCGGGTGCCCACACTCGCCGCGCAGGAACGGGTGGACGAGCTGATGAGGGCACTGTCCCCCCGGCTCGCCGGAACCCGGCTGGAGGTGACGGGCGGCCCGAACCGCCCTCCCCTGGAGGAGGCCTCGTCGGCCGGACTGTTCGCCGTCGCCCAGCGGATCGCCGACGGCCTCGGGCTCGCCCCGCTCATCGGTGTCGGAGTGGGCGGAGCCTCCGACGGCAACTACACCGCCGGAGCCGGCTGTCCCACCCTCGACGGGCTGGGCGCGGTGGGCGGCGGCGCCCACGCCGACGGTGAGCACGTGGTCGTGGCCGAGATGCCCGGCCGTACGGCGCTGCTGGCCGGCCTGCTCCGGGCGACACTCGGATGAACGGCGTGATACTGCGCGAGCTGCGCTCCATCGAGGAGATGGAGGAGGTCTTCCGGCTGTTCGACGGCATCTGGCACCCCGATCCCGGCGGGGAGCCCATCACCGTCGAGCTGATGCGGGCGCTGTCACACGCGGGCAACTACGTCACCGGCGCCTACCAGGGCGATCGGCTGGTGGGCGCCTCGGTCGGCTTCCTCGCCGCCCCGGCCGGGCAGGTGCTGCACTCGCACGTCACCGGCGCCGCCGTCGGGCGCGGCATCGGATTCGCGCTCAAGTCGCACCAGCGCCGCTGGGCACTCGACCGGGGCCTGGAGCGCATCACCTGGACCTACGATCCGCTGGTGCGCCGCAACGCCCACTTCAACCTGGTCAAGCTCGGTGCCCGTCCCGAGGAGTACCTGCCGTCCTTCTACGGCGTGATGGAGGACGCGATCAACGCGGGCGACGAGTCCGACCGGATGCTCACCGTCTGGCGGCTGACCGAGCCGCAGGTGCTCGCCGCCGTACGAGGCGAGCCGCACCGGCCGAAGATCCCGTCGGACGCGGTGACCGCACTGGCCGAACGCGACGGCCGACCGGTCCCGGGAAGGACCGACGCCCGGACGCTGCTGGTCGCGATACCGGCCGACATCGAGGCGCTGCGCCGCACCGATCCCGGCGCGGCCACGTCATGGCGCCACGCCGTACGCGACGTGCTCGGCTCACTGATGGGAGAAGGCGCCCGGGTGACCGGGTTCACCACCAAGGGCGACTACCTCGTGGAAAGGGCGCCCGGGTGACCGGGTTCACCACCAAGGGCGATTGCCTCGTGGAGCTGACCGGGTTCATCGCGAGGGCCGCCACCCGGTGGAGGTGCGCCGCTGAGTGTCCCGATCTGCGAGGCTCGTGGCGGAGGCTCCGGAGACGTCCGGCGAGGCGCGCGGAGAAGGACGCGGCGCGAGCCGCGCGACAATCGTGGAACGGGTCGCCTGACCGGCGGCGCTAGAGGAGGGAGACGCGGCGGAGGCCGCACATCGTCATGAAGATCACTGGAATCGAACTGCGGCGGATCAGAATGCCGCTGGTCGCCCCCTTCCGCACCTCGTTCGGCACCGAGACCGAACGCGACGTCCTGCTGCTGCGCGTCGTCACCCCCGACGCCGAGGGCTGGGGCGAGTGCGTGGCCATGTCCGACCCGCTCTACTCCTCCGAATACGTCGACGGCGCCGCCGACGTCCTGCGCCGTTTCCTCATCCCCGCCCTGCCCGCCCACGTCGACGCCCACGGCGTGAACCGCGCCCTGCGCCCTTTCAAGGGCCATCGCATGGCCAAGGCGGCCCTGGAGACCGCCGTCCTGGACGCCGGGCTCCGCACCTCCGGCGAGTCCTTCGCCTCCTTCCTCGGCGCGGAGGCCGACCGTGTGCCCTGCGGAGTGTCGGTCGGCATCATGGACTCCGTCCCCCGGCTCCTCGACGCCGTCGCCGGCTACCTCGACGAGGGCTACGCGCGGATCAAACTGAAGATCGAACCGGGCTGGGACCTCGCCCCCGTCCGCGCCGTCCGCGAACGCTTCGGCGACGACCTTCTCCTGCAGGTCGACGCCAACGCCGCCTACACCCTCGCCGACGCCCCCCACCTGGCCAGGCTCGACGACTTCGGCCTGCTGCTCATCGAGCAGCCCCTCGCGAACGACGACATGGTCCAGCACGCCCGGCTCGCCACGAAGATCACCACTCCCATCTGCCTGGACGAGTCCATCGAGTCGGCCGAGCACGCGGCCGCCGCCATCACCCTGGGCGCCTGCTCGATCATCAACGTCAAGCCCGGCCGCGTCGGCGGCTACCTCGAGGCGCGGCGCATCCACGACCTCGCCCGCGCCCACGGCGTCGCCCTGTGGTGCGGCGGCATGCTGGAGACCGGGATCGGCCGCGCGGCCAACCTCGCCCTCGCCGCGATGCCCGGCTTCACGCTGCCCGGCGACACCTCCGCCTCGCGCCGCTACTACGCCACCGACATCACCGCCCCCTTCGAGCTGGACGAAGGGCACCTGGAGGTCCCCACCGGGCCCGGCATCGGTGTCGCCCCCGTCCCCGCGATCCTGGACGAGGTCACCGTCTCCACCGAATGGATCACCGTCTGAAGCGTTCCCCACCTCGGCGAGAACCCAGATGGAGCCGGTCGCGGCCGGCTCCCCTCCGCCCCTTCCGCGGCGCGGCCGGTTTCCGCTTCGTGCTATCGCCCGAAGAGCCGCATCTGGAGCATCACGGTGAGCCGTGCGTCGGGATCGGCCAGGTCCAGGCCACTGATCTCGACGAGTCGCTTCAAGCGGTAGCGGAAGGTGTTGGCGTGCACGTGCACCCTCGCCGAGGCGGCGTTGACGTCGCCGAACGCGTCCAGGTAGGCCCGCAGGGTGGCGACCAGCTCGCTGCCGTGCTCGGCGTCGTGCCTCACGAGCCGCTGGTAGGGCCCGGTGGGAACCTGCTCCTCGGCCTCGACGAGGTCCGACAGCCGCAGCAGCAGCGCCTCGAAGTGCACCCCCGTGTAGCCCGCGACCGCGCCGGACGCCTCGCGGGCACGCAGCACCCGCAGCGCCCGGTCGGCGTCGACCCGGGACCTGGCCACCTCGGCCAGGTTGCCCGCGAGGCGTCCCACGCCGATGTTGGCCGCGTGCCGGGGGCCGACCCGGGCGAGGAAGCTCTCGGCGACCCGCACGGCCCGTGACTCCTCGTCGCCTCCGGCGTGCAGCGGCAGTATGGCGTAGGCCACCGAGCCGACCAGCGCGGCGGCGGCCTTGGGATGGATCGCCCCGACATGCAGGGCGAGCGCGTCGCAGAATCGCTGCCTGTCGCTCTCCCTGTGCGCGGCGTCGGTGTGGGATCCGCCGCTGAGCTGGGCCGCGAGCACGCACAGCCGTCCGCTCGCGACACCGAGCCGCCCGGCGGCCTCCGCCGCGTCCCGGCCGCCGGCCAGCACGGTGGAGAGCAGGTCGGCGCGGAGCCGCCGCCTGGTGTCGGCTCCGGCCCGCTGCCGGAGCAGTTGCAGCGCGACGATCTTGGCGGCGTCGGCGAGGGCGCGCTGCCGCTGCTCGCTCAGCGGTTCCCGCACCGCGGCCCAGATGGAGCCGAGGATCTCGTCCCCGGACCTGACGGCCATCGCCGCCCGGTTGATGCTGTCGCCGCTCAGCTCCATGTAGATCGGCTCGCGGCTCTGGTAGAGCCGGCGGAAGAATCCGCGATCCTCCAGCATCCGCTGGTAGCGTTCCGGCACCTGGCGGCCGAGCACGGTCGCCACCCTGCCCGGATCGGCCTCGTCCTGCCGCCCGGAGTACGCCAGCACCCGCGACGACCGGTCCTCGATGGTGACCGGCGCGTCCAGAAGCGCGCACACCGCGTTGGCCAGCGCGAACAGGTCGTCCGGCGGATCCTCCCCCGGTTCCGCGAAGTCGCCCTCGGCCAGCAGGGAACGCAGCAGCGCGGCCACCTGCGCCCACGAGGCGGCACGGGTGAGGCCCAGCACCGCCACCCCGGTTTCCAGGACCTTCGCCCGGACGAGCTCGTCGACGTCCACCGGTTGCTTGACGACCACACCCGCCGCCGGGCCCGCCTCGTCGAGCAGGGCGCAGATCCGCTCGGCGCGGTCGACCCCGACGGCGAGCAGGAGACCTCCCTCGGGGAGCAGGAGCTCGTCGAGAGGGTCGTAGATGTGCACGCCGGTGACCTCGGCGTCGAGCTCCCCGGGGGAGACCGCCACCTCCAGCACCGTGCTGCCCAGATCCTCCAGGATCCGCTGCAGGCTCGCCCGCGGCTGGCTGGTCATCCACTCACGGTAACGGACATACAGCGATATTGTTCTCTGTCCGCACCATCGGATGCCTCACGCAGTGATGACCTTCTCCGCGCCGTCGGCGACGGCGAACTCCGGCAGGTATTCGCGGACCGGCCGGTCCAGCTCGATCAGCCCTTCGTCGACGAGCTGCATCACCAGGGCCGCGGTCCAGACCTTGGTGGTGGAACCGACCTGGAAGACGCTGTCGGCCGTGGTCCGTACGCCGGTGTTCCTGTTCACCACCCCGGTGGCGGCCTCCACGAGTTCGCCGCCCGCCCAGATCGCGAGCGCCGCACCGGGCACGCCGTGCCGCCGCGCCGCCTCGTCGAGGCGCTCTCGCAGGTTCTCGGACATCCCGGCTCCTCAGGCGATCTTGGGCGTGGCACGCACACCCAGGTGGATGTACGGCGAGCCGTCGGGGAGTTCGTAGAACACCGCCGACAGCCACTGCGGCTCTCCTTCGGGACGGCCGACGAAGGTGACGTCGTCCACCGCGACGAGACCGAACTCCATGGGCTGCTTCAGCCCGGCGAGGGCTCCGGTGGCCTCGATGTGCAGCGAGAGCCTGCCGTCGCGGACCGTGAGCGTCATCCGGCTGCCCGCCCGCTCGTACACGCCGGCGTACCGCTCGACGTCGGCCTCGAACGGCACGGCCGGCGGTCCCAGCACGGGCGGCACGGCCAGGCCGAGCAGTTCGTCGAAGAGTTCGGTGGCGAGGGCGTGGTGGAACGCGGCGGTGTGGCCGCCGTTCGCCAGCACGCACACCACGGTCTCGCTGTCGGGTACGGCCCAGAGCATGGCCGCCTGGCCGATGGTGTTGCCGCCGTGGGAGATGATCCGCTGCCCCTGCCACTCGTCCAGGATCCAGCCCAGCCCCCACTGCCTCCCCAGGGTGTACGGGTTGGGGATGTCGACCTGCGGCTCCCACATCGCCCGCGGGTCGGCGAGCAGGCCGGTGCCCAGGTGCGCGCGGGCGAAGGCCACGACGTCGGCGGGACGCGCGCAGATCAAACCCGCCGGGCCGCAGGAGCGCATCAGGCCCCAGACGGGGGCGGGTGCGCCGTCGATGTGGCCCATCGCGCCGCGGAAGCGCAGCACGTCCTCCGGCAGGGTCCAGGTGTGGGTCAGGCCGAGCGGCTCGATGATCTGCTCGCGCAGCGCGGCGTCCCACACCTTGCCGGTGAGACGTTCGACGACGCGCCCGGCGATGACGAACCCCGAGTTGCAGTACGACTGGGTGGCGCCCAGGGGGTGGTTCTGCGCGAGGTCCGCGCAGGCCTCGACGTACTTCTCGACGCAGTCGTCGCCGCGGCCGGTGTCGAGGAAGAGGTCCCCGTCGATGCCGGAGGTGTGCGAGAGCAGGTGCCGGATGGTGACGGTCTTGGTCACCTCGGGGTCGGCGACCCGGAACTCCGGCAGGACCTCGGCGACCGGGGTGTCGAGCGTGAGCGCGCCCCGCTCGACGAGGAGCATGATCTGGGTGGCGGTCCAGACCTTGGTGACCGAGCCGATCTGGAAGAGCGAGTCGGTGGTCGCCTCCACCCCGGTCTCCACGTTGAGCACGCCCGCGGCGAACTCGTGCACCTCCCCCTCGTGCAGGAAGGCCAGGCCCGCGCCGGGTACCTCGTACTCGGTGATCAGCTCGGCGAGACGGGCGTGCCAGCGACCGGGATCCGCTGCTCCAGCCATTCGACGATCCTTTCTTCGTGGTCCACCCGAAGGCGAGGCATGTCCGAACGTTAAGCCCACCCGGGCTGCGCTTCTTCGGCCTTCACGACGAACCGGGCCCGATCCGTTGTGTCGTTCTCCAACCGCCTCGCGGGAGCGCCCGTTCTCCGGCCCCGCGCGAGGGGCGCCTCCGGCGAGGGCTCGAGACCAGTGGGACCCGGCGACGGCCCACGGCCCACGGCCCACGGCCCACGGCGAGGATGTGCCGTGAACGACGAAAACGGATGTGCCGCCGGAGCCGTGGTGGCTCCGGCGGCACATCCGTCGGGGAACCTTACTCGCCGGTCTTCTCCGCGAGGGTCACCGTGACGCTGTGGGGCTGCCCGTCCCGGACGTAGGTGATGCTCACCTGCTGGCCGGGCTTGAAGCCGCGGACGGCTCCGACCACGGTGGCGGCCTCGTCCACCGCCG
The DNA here is from genome assembly GCF_040299985.1 of Streptosporangium sp. NPDC000563. NCBI lineage: Bacteria > Bacillati > Actinomycetota > Actinomycetes > Streptosporangiales > Streptosporangiaceae > Streptosporangium > Streptosporangium sp. NPDC000563. The sequence continues at coordinate 58,814 of NZ_JBEPDA010000002.1, forward strand.
TGTCGTTGATCTTGGTGATCAGATCGCCCTGCTGGATGCCCGCCTTGGCCGCGGGGCTTCCCTCGGTGACCTGGCCGACCAGGGCTCCGCCCGCGTCCCCGGTGGCGTCGGTCATGCTCACGCCCAGGAAGGCGTGGGAGACCTTGCCGCTCTCGATGAGCTGCTGGGCGACCTGGTTGGCGGTGGTGATGGGAATCGCGAAGCCGACGCCGATGCTGCCCTCCCCGCCGTTGGTGGCGATGGCGGTGTTGATGCCCACCACCTGGCCGGCCGCGTTGACCAGCGCACCTCCCGAGTTGCCGGGGTTGATCGCCGCGTCGGTCTGGATGGCGCCGCCGATGGTGGTGCCCGCGCTGCCGCTCTGCTGCTGCCTGCCCCAGCCGGGCGGGAGCTGCTGCCGGCCCTGGTCGCCGCCGACGGTCAGGGTACGGTTCAGCGCGCTGACGATACCGGCGGTGACCGAGCCGGACAGGCCGAGCGGGCTGCCGATCGCGAGGACGGAGTCACCGACCTTCAGCCGGTCGCTGTCGCCGAGCGATGCCTTGGTCAGGCCGGAGACCCCCTCCGCCTTGATGACCGCGAGGTCGGTGGCCGGGTCGGTACCGACGATCTTCGCGGTGGCGGATTTCCCGTCGCTGAACTTGACGGTCACCTGGCTGCCCGGACCCCCCTGGCCTCCGGCCTCCACCACGTGGTTGTTGGTCAGGATCAGTCCGTCCTCCGACAGCACCACCCCGGACCCCTCGCCCCCGCCGGCGGCGGTCCTGATCTCGATCGACACCACGGAGGGCTGGACGGCCTGGGCGATGTCGGCGACCGTGGTCACGTTGCCGACCTGGCTCACCACCGGGCCGGCCGACGAGACCTGGGCGACGGCGCCGCCGTTGAGACTCGTCGCGGCGAAGGCCCCCGCGACCCCACCTCCGACGGCCATGGCCGCCAGAGCGAGACCGGCGCCTACCTTCTGCCCGACGCTGAGTCTTCCTCGCTGCGGGGGGACCGCCCCCGATCCCCCGTACCCTCCGGCTCCTACCGGCGCCTCGGCGGCGAGCTGTTCCGGCACCGGGTGGATCAGCGTCGGCTGCGGTCCGGTGTCGGCGTCGGCGCGGTAGGCGCCGACGCGTGGCGGCACCTTGCCGAACTGGGTCCAGCCGTCGTTCCCGGGGGTCGCCTCGGCCGGTGTGCCCTGCTGCTCATTCCTGTTCGGGTCCATGTCTTCCCCCAAGTCCTACATCCCCCACGATTCGACGGGGCGGAGGCCGGTACTCACCGGTTAGGGAAAACAATGCCCGACCGCACGTAAGACCAGGTTAAGAGCCTGATCGCGTCGGGCGGGATCCTCTGACAACGGCTTTATCCGCCGTGCTCAGCGGGCACCCCGCGGCCCGGAGACCAACGTGAAGATCTTTTCCAGACTCGGCGCGCGGACGGGGATGCCGAGGACCACCCGCCTCTCCGGCCGGGAAATGCGGCGATCACCCGTGAGGACACCACCGGCATTTCGCCTCGCTCTCTTGTTCTCAGCCCATCTCAGCTCCATACTCATAAATATGAGTATTAATCACCATGACTGTGGTGGCTAGTCGATGGCCTTGCGACACGCGGTGCTGGCCGCGCTGCTGGACGGCGAGTACAGCGGTTACCAACTGACCAAGATCTTCGATGTGGGGGTCTCCAACTTCTGGTACGCCGCCCCCCAGCAGCTCTACGCCGAGCTGGCCAAGCTGGAGTCCGACGCTCTGGTGACGGGCCGCGAGGTCGTGCAACGAGGACGTCCCAACAAGCGGGTGTTCACCGTGACCGAGGCCGGGATGAGCGAGCTCGCCGCCTTCGCCGCGAGCCCGGTCAAGCCCCTGCTCATCCGCGACGACCTGGCCGTGAAGGTCCACGTGTCCGACCTGCTCGACCCCGAGATTCTGATCGCCCAGCTCCACGAGCGCGCGGAGGCGGCGGCGGCCAAGCTCGCGCTGTTCGGCAAGATGCTGGTGCGCCTGCGCGGCGACATGGACGAGGAGTCGTTCCTGCGCGAGGGGGAGCGTGTCGGCCCGTACCTCACCTGCCTGGGAGGGCTCCGGCTGGAGCGGGAGATGCGCGACTGGTGCCTGCAGACCGCCAGGACGCTGGGTGAACGCGCCGTACACAACGAGGGAAAGCCGACGTGAAGACCTACCACCGCTACGTCGCGCTCGGCGACAGCCAGACCGAGGGCCTCGGCGACGGCGACGACGTGAGCGGGTACCGCGGCTGGGCCGACCGGCTCGCCGAGCACCTGGCCGCCGCCAACCCGGACCTGCTCTACGCCAACCTCGCCGTACGCGGCCGCCAGGCCGCCCGGATCCGCGACGAGCAACTGCCGGTCGCCCTGGAACTGCGCCCCGACCTGGCCACGGTCGTGGCCGGCATGAACGACGTCATCCGGCCCGGATACCGGGCCGCCGAGGTCGCCGGCGCCCTGGAGGACATGTTCGCGGGCCTGACCGCCATCGGGACGCACGTGGTCACCTCGACCTTCCCCGACATCACCAGGGTGGCGCCGCTCACCCGCCCGCTCCTGCCCAGGGTGGTCGACCTCAACGAGCGCATCCGCGAGGCCGCCGCCCGTCACGGCGTCACCGTGGTCGACCTGTATCCGCTCGCGTTCGTCACGGATGCCCGGATGTGGCACGAGGACCGCCTGCACATCAGTTCCGTGGGGCACGCCAGGCTCGCCGCCGCCATGGCGCACGCCCTGAGCCTGCCGGGTAGCGATTCCACCTGGATGTCTCCGCTCCCCACGCTGCCCGTCCCCGCCGCCTGGCGGACCGCGGCGACGGAGCTGCGCTGGCTGGTCACCTTCGCCAGGCCGTGGATCGGCCGTCGTCTGCGTGGCCGATCCTCGGGTGACGGCCGCACGGCCAAGCGTCCCCTTCTCGCTCCACCGGCAAGGAACGATCAGCCGATGCCCGGCAGATCGGGCATCGGCTGATCGACGGGCTCGCCCCGCGGGTTCGGCGGGAGGTGCCCGTACGCGACCGGGCCGCGATCTCGCGGACGAGATCGCGGCCCGGCGGACGGTCAGGCCCCGCGCGGGGCCCGGCCGGATGGATCAGGCGTGGCTGTAGATGTTCTCCCAGCCACTCTGGTAGCCGTTGAAGTGGCCGTGGTTGCCCCGCCCCACCTTGACGTAGATGTGCTCGGCGTCCTTACCGGAGAAGGAGTAGAAGCCGGGCCGCTTGGAGCAGTTCTTGAAGCTCTTGAAAGTGGTCGAGCCGTCGAAGCCCACGACCTTGAAGGTCTCCCACGCGCAGAAGTGCCTGGGCTTGCCCCACCACTTGTGGTTGGTGAGCTTACTGTCGACGGTGTAGTGGTATGTGTCCTCCCACTTCCACGCGCGCTTCTTGAACCACTGCTTCACCCACTTGCACTTCTTCTCACCCTTGTACCAGGTGCACTTCTTGACGATCTTGTGATACTTCTTCCAGTACCACTTCTTCTCCGACTTCTTCTCCACGGTGACCTTGCCTTCGGCCTCCGCCTTCTTGTCACCGGAGTAGTACGGTCCCCAGCTGTCGGCGTAGAAGGGGTCCGCGGAGGTGGTCGCGGCGACGGTCTGGACGGGGGTCACGGTCTCGGCGTTGGCCATCGCCGGGGTAGCTGTGGCGAACAGGGCGGCGACACCGGCGCCCAGGAGGATTCGGCTGGCGAATCGCATTTCGAGGGTTCCTCTCGGGAGTGAGGATTTTGACACCCACGTTGTACGATGCGCCGATTGCCCGTAACTTTCACTTCACTTAAAAGGCGAGGCCACATCAATGATCAAATAAAACTACTTGCCGGATAAATCATAAAACAGGGGTAAATGATCAGTGCGACAATCCGGTCAGTTACGCGCGAGACGGCGGGCGACGGTGTCCCCCAGGGTCTGCACGAGTTGCACCACGACGACCAGCACGACAACGGTGACGATCATGAGCGTGGTCTCGAAGCGCTGGTAGCCGTAGCGGATGGCCAGGTCCCCCAGTCCTCCCCCGCCGATCGCCCCGGCCATCGCCGAGTACGAGATCAGCGCGACCACGGTCACCGTGAGCCCCGCGACCAGGCCGGGCATCGCCTCCGGCAGCAGGACCTTGCCGACGATGGTCACCCGCCCCGCCCCCATGGCCTGGGCCGCCTGCACCCTGTCCCTGCCGACCTCGCGCAGCGCGGTCTCCACCAGCCGGGCGAAGAACGGCGCCGCGCCGAGGGTCAGCGGGACCACCGAGGCGATGGTGCCGATGGTCGTGCCGACGATGAGCCTGGTCAGCGGGAGGATCGCGATCATCAGCACGATGAAGGGCAGCGAGCGGCCGATGTTCACGATCAGCCCGAGCACCCGGTTGAGCGCGGGCGAGGGGAACAGCCCGCCCCGGTCGGTGGCGACCAGCGCCACCCCGAGCGGGAGGCCGAGGATCACCGTGAACAGGGTCGACCACAGGACCATCTGGACGGTCTGGCCGGTCGACTCCAGCAGCAGCGGGAGCATCTCTTCCCAGGTCATCGGGCCTCCTCGACGAGCAGGCCGCGTCCGGCCAGGTAGGTGAGCGCGGCGGCGCGCTCGTCACCGGTGACGAGCAGGCGCAGCCGTCCCGTCGAGAGGCCCGCCACCTCCTCCAGCGCCCCGCCGAGGATGTTGACGTCGACGTCGAACTTGCGGACCACCTGCGAGACCACCGGCTCACCGGCCTGCCCGGTGAAGGTGATCGTGACCTGGCCCGGCTCCGGCTCGGGGAGAGGGAACAACTCGGCGGCGAGCCTGGAGCCGGGCCTGGAGATCAGCTCGGGGATGGTCCCCGACTCCTCGACCACGCCGTCCCGCATGATCGCGACCGAGTCGCAGATCGACTTCACGACGTGCATCTCGTGGGTGATCAGCAGGATCGTCAGGCCGAGCTCGCGGTTGAGGCGCTTGAGCAGGGCGAGGATCGACTGTGTGGTGCCCGGGTCGAGCGCCGAGGTGGCCTCGTCCGACAGCAGGACCGGAGGGCTTCCCGCCAGCGCGCGGGCGATGCCGACCCGCTGCTTCTGCCCGCCCGACAGCTGCGCGGGGTGCGCCCCCGCCTTGTCGGCCAGCCCGACCAGCTCCAGCAGCTCGGCCGTACGCCTGACACGCTCGGCCTTGGCCATCCCCATCACCTCCAGCGGGAAGGCGACGTTCCCGGCGACCGTACGGGAGGAGAGCAGGGCGAAGTGCTGGTGGATCATCCCGATCCGCTGCCGGGCCCTGCGCAGCTCACCCTCCTTCAGGCCGGTCAGCTCCTGCCCGGCCACCGAGACGGTGCCGGAGGTCGGCCGCTCCAGGAGGTTCACGCAGCGCAGCAGGGTGCTCTTACCGGCGCCGCTCTGCCCGAGCACGCCGAAGATCTCGCCCTCGCGGACGTGGAGATCCACCCCGTCGACGGCGACCACCTCTCGGCCCCGATCCTGATAGACCTTCCGCAGGCCCGACACATCGATCACAACCGGTTCCCAACGCGCCCGCTATTTACCTCATTCCCGACATGTTAGGTGAGATCAATCACTTGTCAGAAATATCGGCATATGGCGCCACCGACCACGACCGTACCCGGTCACGCCGAGGTCCGGCCGGGGCCGGTCATGCCGATACGGGTCCCGAAGGATCGTCTCGGTGAACGGCCCCGTGTCCGACCACCGGCTGGAGCACCGGTCAAGTAAGGACCAGGCGGTGTCCGGCCTTCGGGTGAACCGCGGGTCGCAACAGGTCGACCTGACCGCATCTGGTGTTGATCAACACTTTGTGCGGTTACCTGACCGGCTCCCTAGTCATGCCGGTACGGGTCCCGCAGGGGGGTGATCCGCTGGGCGAAGTCCTCCTTGATCACCCGCATCCTCTCCCCGGGCGCGTAGAAGCGGCCCTTGGTCTCCCCGTACGGCGTCAGCCAGCCCTTCGCCGCCAGATCGCGCAGGTCCCTGACCGCCTGTCCCTGGCTGAGCGACTCGTCCAGCTGGTATCTGCTCCGGCGCAGCCGTCGGTTGACGAACACCTCGTACAGCGCCGAGACCGTGCGGGGGTTGAGCCCGTCGGCGTCGATCCGCTCCTCCAGGAGCATCCACACCTCCCCCGCCTCCGAGAGTCTCCGTCGGACCTGCTGGGCCTGGAGGTGGTGGGCGCGCAGGCAGAAGCGCACCCAGTGCAGCGTGTCCTTGTGCGGACTCCAGGTGCGCCTGCCCACCGCGGCCAGCGTCCGGTAGTAGTCGACGGTGTTCTCGGCGCCCCCCAGCCACTCCTCGATGGAGGAGAACTCCGGGGTCGTGATCCGGTCCCTGCCGAGCACGAGCGTCTGGAGCGCCCGCGACATGCGGCCGTTGCCGTCGCGCCAGGGATGGATGCTCACCAGGTTGAAGTGGGCCATCGCCGCCCGCACGTAGCTCGGCGCATCCAGATCGCCCTCGTTGAGCCAGGCGACCAGCTCGGCCATCAGCTCCGGCACCCGCTCGGCGTCGGGCCCCTCGTAGACGACCTCCCCGGTGGCGGAGTTGCGGATGTAGATGACACCGGGCCGCACCGTGCCCGGGGTCTTGTCATGGTGATGACCGATCATCATGAAGTTGAGCGCGTGGAGCAGTCCGGCGTCGAACGCGAACACCGGGGCGCGGGAGAGCGTCTGGATGTAGGTGAGCGCCTGCTGGTAACCGGAGATCTCCCTGGCGACCGCACCGGAGGTCTCCAGCGGCTCCTCACCGGCCATGATCGACTCGATGTCCTCGACACTGGCTCGATAGCCTTCGATCGAGTTGGATCCCTGGATGGCCCGCGCCTGGAGCTGGCGCCGGAGCTGGCCGTCCCAGCGGTGGCTCTCCGCGAGACGGTATTTCAGGTCGCGGCGCATCTCCTCGATCTCGCCGAGCACCGCTTCGTCGACGGCCTCCAGGGAAGGCGTTCCGTACAGCATGGAGACCATGCCACCATGACCAGATCATTTGGTCAATCGACTTGATGATTCGTTCATTTATATTCGCTACGTCCGTTTCATCCGGGAATGACGCGGACGGCCCGCCCTCTCGTCGGAGAGAACGGGCCGTCTCGGGGAGCGCCGGTCAGGCGGCGGCGTGCTCGGCCACCTTGGCCGGGGTGAGCGCGATCTCCAGGACCTCGCGCACGTCGCTCACCGTGTGCACGGTGAGCTCGTCACGGACGGCCTGCGGGACGTCGTCCAGGTCGGGCTCGTTGCGCGCCGGGATCAGCACGGTCGTGATGCCCGCCCGGTGGGCGGCGAGCAGCTTCTGCTTCACCCCGCCGATCGGGAGCACCCGGCCGGTGAGGGAGACCTCGCCGGTCATCGCCACATCGGCGCGGACCTGACGGCCCGACAGCAGCGAGGCGAGGGCCGTGATCAGGGTGACGCCCGCGGACGGGCCGTCCTTGGGAACGGCTCCGGCCGGGAAGTGGACGTGCACCGAACGGTCCTTGAGGGAACCGACGGGCAGCTCCAGCTCCGCGCCCCGCGAGCGCAGGTAGGAGAGCGCGATCCGGGCCGACTCCTTCATGACGTCGCCGAGCTGACCGGTGAGGGTCAGACCGGTGTCGCCGGTCTCGGGGTCGGCCAGGGACGCCTCCACGTAGAGGACGTCGCCTCCCGCTCCGGTGACCGCGAGGCCGGTGGCCACGCCGGGCACCGCCGTACGCTGGCTGGACTCCGGAAGCGAGGACTCCGGCACGTTGCGCGGGCGGCCCAGGTAGGGGACCAGATCCTTCACCGTCACGGGCAGCTCGCTCTCGCCGAGCGCGACGTTCGCCGTCACCTTGCGCAGGATCCTGGCGATCGAGCGCTCCAGGGAACGGACCCCGGCCTCCCTGGTGTACTCACCGGCGAGCTTGCGCAGCGCGTCCTCGCCGACGGTGACGTCCTCCGCGGTGAGACCGGCCTTGTCGAGCTGGCGCGGAAGCAGGTGGTCGCGGGCGATGGCGACCTTCTCGTCCTCGGTGTAGCCGTCGAGCGTCACGATCTCCATGCGGTCCAGCAGCGGGCCGGGGATCGCCTCCAGCACGTTCGCGGTCGCCAGGAAGAGCACGTCGCTGAGGTCGAGCTCCACCTCCAGGTAGTGGTCGCGGAAGGTGTGGTTCTGCGCCGGGTCGAGCACCTCGAGGAGCGCGGCGGTGGGGTCGCCCCGGTAGTCGGAGCCGACCTTGTCGACCTCGTCGAGCAGCACGACCGGGTTCATCGAACCGGCCTCGCGGACGGCCCGGACGATCCGGCCGGACTGTGCCCCCACGTAGGTGCGCCGGTGACCGCGGATCTCGGCCTCGTCGCGCACGCCGCCGAGGGCGACCCGGACGAACTTCCTGCCCATCGCGCGGGCCACGGACTCGCCGAGGGAGGTCTTGCCGACCCCGGGAGGGCCGGCCAGCGCGAGCACGGCGCCGCTGCGGCGCCCGCCGACCACGCCGAGGCCCTTCTCCGCCCTGCGTCCGCGGACGGCCAGGTATTCGATGATGCGGTCCTTGACGTCGTCGAGGCCGGTGTGGTCGGCGTCGAGGACGGCGCGGGCCGCGGCGATGTCGTAGGAGTCCTCGGTCCGCTCGTTCCACGGGATGTCGAGGACGGTGTCGAGCCAGGTGCGGATCCAGCCGGTCTCCGGAGACTGGTCGGAGGTCCGCTCCAGCTTGTCGACCTCCTTGAGCGCGGCCTCGCGGACCTTCTCGGGCAGGTCGGCGGCCTCGACGCGGGAGCGGTAGTCCTCCTCCTCGGAGGCGGAGGTGTCACCGTTCAGCTCGGCGAGCTCCTTGCGGACCGCGGCGAGCTGCTGGCGGAGCAGGAACTCGCGCTGCTGCTTCTCCATGCCCTCCTGGACGTCCTTGCGGATCGTCTCGGCCACGTCGAGCTCGGCCAGGTGCTCGCGCGACCACTCGACCAGCTTCTCCAAGCGGTCGGCGGGGTCGGCGGTCTGGAGGATCTCGGCCTTGCGCGGGACGCTCAGCCAGGGGGCGTACCCCGAGTTGTCGGCGAGGATCGAGGGGTCGTCCATCTGGTTGACCGCGTCGACGACCTGCCAGGCGCCCCGCTTCTGCAGGATCGTGGTGGCCAGCGCCTTGTACTCCTTGGCGAGCTCGTGCGCGCGCTCGCCCGCCGCGACGGCGGGGATGCGGGTGGCCTGCACCCACAGGGCCGCGCCGGGGCCGGTCGTGCCGGTGCCCACGCGCACCCGGTCGACACCGCGCACCACGGCCGCCGGCTCGCCTCCGGGGAGCCTGCCCACCTGCTCGACGATCGCCCGCACGCCCACCGAGCCGTATCTGCCGTCGATCCGGGGAACGAGAAGGACCTCCGGCTTGTTGTCAGCGAGAGCCTGCGCCGCGTCGATCGCGGCCCGGACCTCGGTCTCCGACAGGTCAAGCGGGACCACCATGCCCGGCAGCACGACCTCGTCGTCGAGCGGCAGGACCGGGAGGATCAAGCTCTCACTCATGTGAACTCCAAGGGTTGAGTTATACACACTCAATTAATGGGAGTCCGATAATGTTCCCGGCGTTGAGCCTGTTCGCTGTGAGCGATCGTAATTGTGTAATCACGGCTGCTCGGACAACCCGGCCGCTTCAGGAGTGCGTGTACGCCGGACCACGTCGGCGAAGGGGTGAGGAAGATCGCGCCTCAGCGCCGGAGGACGGCCGATACGCCGCCGGGCGCCCCTCGGGAGGGGCGCCCGGCGGCGAGACGTCCGGCGCTGAGGCGCGGAGCCGTCTCACCGTCATCGAGCACGAGGCCGACGCGGGGCACGTCCGGTGCCCGCGCGCGGAGCCGTCAGGGGTGCGAGGGGTTCTGGGGCGAGACGACGGGGAAGACCGGAGGTTCGAAGCCGGCCCCGGTGAGCGGATCCCCGGTCGACTGGGTCAGCAGCAGGCGCGTGGTCTCCAGCAGATGATCGTGCATGGCCTGTGCGGCCCCCTGGTTGTCACGGGCCTGAATGCGCTCCAGGATGCGCTCGTGAACTCGCCAGATGTCGGCGAGCGTCCTGGTCTGGGTCGTGGACAGACCTCGGGCGGACATCTGGGCGCGTGTCGTCGCGACGCTCTGGGTCACCCGCTCGTTGCCCGCTCCTTCCAGGATCAGCTGATGGAACTTCACATCCTCCTCCTGGAAGAGGCGCTCGTCCCCGATCTCGACCGCCTTGCCCATCTTCTCCAGTGCCTCCGAGACCGATGCGATCTGGTCGTCGTTCATCGTGGTCGCGGCGCGATAGACCGAGGGGACCTCGAGCAGGAAACGGATCGAGTAGATCTCCTCGATGTCACGCGTCGTCATCTGGAGGATCCTGACACCGCGGCTGCGTTCGAAACTGACGACCCCATGGGTGGCGAGCTGGAGGAGAGCCTCCCGGACCGGCGTCCGGGACACTCCCAACTGGGCGGCGATCCCCACCACGGAGTGCAACGTGCCAGGTGCCAGCTCGCCCGTGAGGATGGCCCGGCGGATGACTTCGAACGTCTGAGTCGTCAGCGTTGTCTTATCCGTCGAAATCTGTTCCATCCGGCATGGCTCCTGGTGTTTTTGATCTACAGCGTCTGACGTGACGCTCAATGATGCCCCTGCTGATTCAGGGACGCATCCAGAGAGCGACATGCGGCGTGTGGCATGGCAACCGTTTCAGAGAAATGATAGATCGGCTCCCTCGGTGGCCGGGAGCACCGTCTGCGCGTACAGTCGCCGCCAGCCGCGTGCCGGCAGCTCGGGCGGGACGAAGTCCGCACGGCGCCGCTCCAGTTCGTCCTCGTCCACGAGCAGGTCGAGTCGCCGGGCCGCGACGTCCAGTCTGATGAGATCACCGTCACGGACCAGCGCGATCGGTCCCCCTGCCGCGCCCTCCGGGGTGCAGTGCAGCACCACGGTGCCGTAGGAGGTGCCGCTCATCCGCGCGTCGGAGACCCTGACCATGTCCCGGATCCCGGCGCGGGCCAGCTTGGCCGGGATGGGCAGGGCACCGGCCTCCGGCATCCCCGCGGCGACGGGTCCCGCGTTGCGCAGCACCAGCACGTGATCCGGCGTGACGTCCAGATCCGGGTCGTCCAGGATCCGGGCCGCGTCCTCCGCCGAGTCGACGACCAGCGCGGGTCCGGTGTGGTCCATCAGGTGAGGGCTCGCGGCGGCGGTCTTGATGACCGCGCCGCCCGGGGCCAGCGTGCCGTGCAGCACCGCCAGACTCCCCGCCGCTCCCAGGGGGTCCTTCAGCGGGCGGATCGTGGTCTGCCAGTCCTGCCGGGCGGGGGTCCGCTCGATCAGCGATCCCAGGGTGTTCCCCGAGACCCCGACCGTCTCCGGTTCGAGCATGGGCTCCAGGACCTTCAGCAGCGCCGGAAGTCCTCCGGAACGGTGGAAGTCCTCCAGGTAACCCGATCCGGCGGGCTTGCAGTCGACCAGGAGCGGCACCTCGGCGCCGATCGCGTCGAAGTCACCGAGGTCGAGCGGCACCCCGGCCCTTCGTGCCACGGCGGTCAGGTGGATCAGCGCGTTCGTCGATCCGCTCAACGCCGAGAGCACGCGGATGGCGTTGCGGAACGCCGCGGGGGTCATGATCTCCCTCGGCAGCGGGCCTCCCGACCGGCCGAGTTCGACGGCGCGGCGGCCGGTCTCGACACCGTGCCGGAGGCGGGCGCCGGTGGCGGCGGGCGGCGTCGCGCCTCCCGGCAGCATCATGCCGAGGGTCTCGGTGAGGCAGGCCATGGTGGAGGCGGTTCCCATGACCGCGCATGTTCCCGCGGTCGACACCAGTTCGTCGCGGACACCGGTGATCTCCGCCTCGTCGAGTTCACCACCGCGGTGCCTGCCCCAGAAACGCCGGCAGTCGGTACAGGCCCCGAGCCGCTCGCCCTGCCAGCTGCCCGTCATCATCGGCCCGACGACCTCGAGGAGCACCGGCTTGTCCGACGAGGCCGCGGCCATCAGCTGGGCCGGCACGGTCTTGTCGCATCCGCCGAGCAGGACCGCGGCGTCCATCGGAAGCGCGCGGATCATCTCCTCGGTGTCCATCGCGAGCAGGTTGCGGAACAGCATCGTCGTCGGGGACGTCAGGATCTCCCCGAGCGAGATGGTGGGGAACTCCATGGGAAGGCCGCCGGCCTCCAGGACCCCGCGCCTGACCGCCGCCAGCAGGGCGGGCATGTCGCGGTGGCAGGTGTTGTAGTCGGACTTCGTCACCGCGATCCCGACGATCGGCCGGTCCAGCGCCACGTCGTCGTACCCGCTGGAGGCCAGGAAGGCACGCCGGAGGTACTTGCTGAAACCGTCGTCACCGTATGACGTGCGAGCCCGGTCGATGACCGATTCGGTCGGGGGCGTCGTATTCATGGTGGGTGGACCTCCGGGGGTCAAACCGATCGGGGGGAAGGAAAAAAGGGGGCGTCAGTGTCGGAGAGGCATGGCGAGCGGACGCGTGGGAGCACCGGTCGCGCCACGGAGCTTCAGGGAGGCGGCGACGAAGGCGAATTCGTGGAGCCCGTCCGCCGAGAGCCGCTCGCAGTCGACCACCTCCATGATGGGGACGCCCGCCTCTCCCATGAGATAGGTGTGGACGACCTGCCAGTTCTCCTCGTCCGCGGCCGGCATCTGCTCCAGGGCGAGGGTGTCGCCGCCGATGACCGAGGCGCCGAGCCGGGCGAGGAACCGGGCCCCCTCCAGGTTCAGGCCGGGACTGTTGTCGATGTAGGCGTCGATCTTCGGCCAGGCACGCATCCGGCCCGTGCGCACCAGCGCCACGTCACCGGGCCGGAACTCGACGTTCTGACGTCGCAGCGCCTGGCGGAGGTCCTCCTCGCCGATCCCGTGGTTGTCGGGAAGCATGTCGACGTCGTACAGCGCGGCGACGTCGAAGAGCACGCCGCGGGCGATGATGGGAGGGATCTTGTCCGCACCACACCTGGTCCAGTGCCGGGAGCTGATGTGGTCCTGCGCGGAGAAGCCGTTCCAGATCCGGCCGTTGTACCCGAAGTGGTTCAACGTGTCGATGTGGGTTCCGCAGTGCGTGTACATCGAGATGGCGTCGCCGGAGTAGGAGACCAGTTCGTTCTGCTCGCGCCCCATTCCGGTGATGTCGTCCAGGACCGTACCGGCCGGGGTGTGCGTCATCCACTGCTGGAAGCCGGGGTCGCCCGCCTTCGTCCACGAGGGCATTCCGACGAAGTAGTCCACCGACAGGTCGATGGCACCGCCGCCGTCCGCCCGTCGCAGCACCTCGCGCGAGGCCTCGGGGGTGAGCAGGTTCAGCATGCCGATCTCGTCGTCGGGGCCGAATGGGCTACGGGTGACCTCTCGGAACGTGGCACAGTACGCCGCGATCTTGTCCCTGGTCGCCTCACTGATGAGCGCGGGCCCGCACATGGTGGTGTCCGCCTTCCTGTTCGCTTCGCTTACCGGCCCGGGGGCACCGGGCGGGTGATCTCGCCGTACATCTCGGGGCGGCGTCCGGAGAACACCGGGAGTTCGAACCGGCCGGGCTCGATGATCAGTCTCTTCGTCCGGGCGTCCCGCACGTCGATCTCCGCTCCGAACAACCCCTCCTCCTGCCCGGCGTCCACCAGCACCGCTCCGGAGGGCGCGATGATCTGGCTCCTGCCGATGAAGGGGGTGCCGGCCTCGGAGTCGGGGCGGTCGGCCACCGCGAGATAGGTGAGGTTCTCCAGCGCGCGCACCCGTGTCACGTGGTCGGCGAGGAAGTCCGACCCCGCGGGCCAGTTGGTGGGCATCGCGATGACGTCGGCGCCCTGGAGCGCGAGCTCGCGAGCGGACTCGGGGAACCTCAGGTCGAAGCAGATCATCACACCGACCCTGCCGAAGGGGGTGTCGACCACCCGGGGCTCGGTGCCGTCGCCCTGTTCGACGAAACGGTCCGCACCGAGGTAGGGCAGGTGTTGTTTACGGTAACGGCCGATGATCCCGGAGGGCCCGATCACCAGGGCCGAGTTGTGGACCACCCCGTCCGTCTCCTCCAGGAGACCGACCACCGCGTGGATGGAGTTCGCGCGGCAGGCGTCCACCACGCGGCCGATCCGCGGATCCGCGACGTTGAGCGCGGCGGCGTAGGTGTCGGCACGGGAGTCGAACAGGTAGCCGGTGAGCACGCATTCGGGGAAGACCACCAGCCGGTGCCCGGCCGTGGCGCCTGCCCGCAGGATCTCAACGACTCGATCGACGTTCGCCGCCGCATCCGTTCGGTCGACGCTCATCTGAGCCACGCCGATCGGGATGCCGGACCCCGTATCCAAACCGGGCAATGTGCACCTCTGATGTCCATGAGGGAGTGAACACGGCTCAGAGTTGCATGCAGCATGCTGCACGTCAAGCGCAGCATTCACCATTGACATGCAAAGTGCTGCATGCAATGGTGGCCCGACCTGATTCGGACATTGCACCTGAGAGGTAACGGTCATGCCAGAAGTAGTTGTCCTCGCCGGTGCCGTGGGCGGGATCGGCGCCGCGACGGCCCGCGAATGCGCGGCGGCCGGCATGTCCGTCCTACTGACGGATCAACGGGCCGAGCTCGCGGAGCGGCTCGCCGCCGAACTCCGCTCGAACGGCGCGGACGCGGTGGCACACGGACTGGACGTCACCGACGAGGAGGCCGTCGCCGGGACCGTGCGGATCGCTCTCGACCGGTGGGGCCGGATCGACGGCCTGGTGAACTGCGCCGCCACCATCGTGGCGAAACCGCTGGTCGACACCACACTCGCCGACTGGGAGCGGGTCATCACGATCAACGCGACCGGCACCTTCCTGCTGAACAAGCACGTGGTGCGCGCGATGCTCGCCCAGGGGTCACCGGGCTCCATCGTCAACCTCTCCTCGATCTCGGGGACCGTCGGCCTGGCCAACCAGGCCGCGTACTGCGCCTCCAAGGGTGCGGTGACGCAGCTGTCCCGCCAGATCGCCGTCGACTACGCCGCCGCCGGGATCCGGTGCAACGTGGTCAGCCCCGGGTCCGTGGTCACCGAGCAGCTGGAGACCTACCTCGGCTCCCAGCCCGATCCCGAATCGGCTCGGCGGCGCCTCATCGAAGGCCATCCGATCGCGCGTCTCGCGGAACCGCGGGAGGTGGCCAAGGTGATCCTTTTTCTGCTGAGCCCCGCCGCCGGCTTCATGACCGGGGCGGACGTGGCCGTAGACGGCGGCTACACCGCCGTCTGAGAGCACCGGCGTACCTCCCCCATCCCCGGCTCGCGCAGTTTCCAGAAAGGGAATCGGAAATGTCCCGGCATACGACCTTGCCGCCGACGAGGCGCACCGCTCCCGGTGGACCGATCGACCCGCGCCGCCTCCTGACAGGCCGGTTCTCCTCGATCTGGCTGATCACGCTGCTGCTCTTCGCCGCCAGCCCGCTGATCTCCCCCGGCAGCCTGTCCGGCTCCGCCGTCCTGTCGATGCTCCCGTTCGCCGCCGTGATGGCGATCGCCGCGCTCGGCCAGACCCTCGTCGTCTCCCAGGGCGGCATCGATCTGTCGGTGCCGGGGGTGATGGCGCTGGCCGCGGTCCTGGCGACCAAACTGCCGACGGTCACGAGTGTGCCGGTCTGGGCGGCGGTCGCGATGGGGATCGCGGTGGGCGCGGTGAGCGGTCTGGTCATCGGCATCGCCGTGGTGCGGCTGTCCATCGCCGCGTTCGTCGCCTCCCTCGCGGTGAACTCCATCCTCATCGGCGTCGTCCTGCAGGTCTCCAAGGGGTTCCCCGCCTCCGCCGCACCCGGCCTGAGCGCCTTCGCCGTCGGATCCGTGTGGGGCGTCCCCAACCTGCTGCTGGTCGCCGTCGTGGTGGTCACCTTCGCGCACTGGGGGGTCCGGCACACGGTGCTCGGCCGTCGCTTCGTCGCGGTCGGCGCCGGGCGGCCCGCGGCGCGGCTGCTCGGTCTGCCCACCGGCTCCTACGAGGCGGGTGCCTACGTGACGGCGGGTATCTGCTACTCGCTGGCCGGCGTCCTGCTCGCGGGTTACCTGCGGACTCCGGACATCCTGCTCGGGAACACCTACCTGCTCCCCACGATCGCGGCCGTCGTCCTGGGCGGAAGCCTGCTGTCCGGCGGCATCACCAGCCTGGCCGCCACCGCCGTCGCCGCCCTGTTCCTCACCCAGCTGGACCAGGTGGTCCTCGCCGCCGGCGCCTCCACCGCCACCCAGCTGCTCGTCCAGGCAGGCGTGCTCGCGCTGAGCGTGGTGTTCCGCGGAGTGCCCTGGGGCACCGTCCGCACGCGGCTGAGAACCCGTTCCCCCGCTACCCGATCCATGCCGTCATCACCGTGAACGGCGAGCTTCCTCCCTCCCCAAGAAGTGTCACCCCCGACAGGAGATCGCAATGCCTCCCACCAAACCTCGATTCCGGGCCCGCCACTCGGCCGCCGTTCTGGCACTCGCGCTCCTCGGCGCGGCGGGCTGCGCCGGCGGCCCGGGCGAGACGAAGGCCGCCGGCGGTGTCCAGGACGTCTACAGCGACGTGGCCCGGACCGGAGACGTCTCCCAGCTCCGCCCCATGACGGACTTCTGCGGCACCAAACCGGTGAAGGTCGCGCTCGCCGACGGTACCGGCGACAACGCCTTCAGGAAGACGGCCCGCGCCGAGTTCGAGGACGAGGCGAGCAAGTGTCCCAACATCACCGTGCTGCCGTACGCCGACGGTCAGAACAACCCGCAGAAGGCGATCAGTGACATCAAGGCCCTGGTCGCCCAGGGTGTCGAGGCCCTGGTCGTCTTCCCCGACGCGGGCGAGGCACTGCTGCCGACCCTGCGCGAGGCCTACAAGGCGGGCGTGCAGGTGGTGCCGTGGACGGCGAACCCGGGAGGCAAACCGGGCCAGGACTACACCACGTTCGTCGGCCACAACACGGTCAACGACGGCGTGACGTGGACGCGCTGGATGTGCGAGAACCTCGGGAGCAAGGGCGGGAACGTCGTCTTCCTCGGCGGTACCCCGGGCAACACCCAGAGCATCACCGAGATGGTCGGCATCGAGAAGGAACTCAAGGAGAACACCGCCTGCGCGGGCGTCAAGCTGCTGAACGAGCCCGGCAAGCCGATCGACACGAACTGGAACCCGGCCCAGCTGCAGAAGGTCGTGTCCGGACTGCTCACCAAGTACCCGACGATCGACGGTGTGATCACCGACTCCGGTGACGCGTCGCTGGGTGGCATCCGCGCCTTCCTCCAGGCCGGTCGGCCCCTGCCGTTGTGGACCGCCAACGACCTCAACGGCTTCGCCTGCGCCTGGAAGGAGAACTCGGCCAAGCAACCGACCTTCCAGACCGTGACCGTGTCCTCGCGTACCTGGATCATCCGCCTCGCACTGCGCAAGGCCGTCGCCGCTCACCAGGGCATCAAGAACGACGAGCCCGAGATCATCAACATCCCGATCTTCGAGAACACCCTGGACGAGACGAAGCCCCCCAAGTGCGACCCCGATCTTCCCGCCAGCGCGATCCTGTCCTCCGAGCTCACGCCGGAGCAGCTCAAGCAGGCCTACAACTGATCACTCGTTGTGCTCCGCCGGGCGCGCGCCCGGCGGAGCGCATTGAGCCTGAGTGAGGAGTGATCCTTCGCATGGCCGATTCGAACGCTGGACTGGTTCTCCGCGGGGTGACCAAACGCTTCCCCGGCGTCGTCGCGCTCGACGGCGTCGAGTTCCAGGCCCGTCCGGGCGAGGTGCACGCCCTGGTCGGAGGGAACGGCGCCGGGAAGTCCACGCTCATGGCCGTGGCCTCCGGCGCACTGGCACCCGACGCGGGCACCGTCGAGATCGCGGGCTCGCCGATGCGGCAGCGGTCCCCGATCGCCGCCCGGGAGCAGGGCCTGGCCATCGCCTTCCAGCATCCGGCGCTTCTCCCCGACCTCACGGTCACCGAGAACCTCCTGCTGAGCGTGCCGAAGCGGCTGCGGCCGTCGTTCGGCGACGCCCAGGACTGGGCTCGGAAACAGCTGCTCGTCATGGGGATGGACATCGACCCGGCCGTCGCGGCCGGGCGGTTGACCCTGGCCGAGAAGCAGGCGGTCGAGATCTGCGGTGCCTTCGCCTGCGAGCCCGGCGTCCTGATTCTCGACGAACCGACCGAGCCCTTCATGGCGGCCGAGATCGAGAGACTCTTCGAGCAGGTCAGGCTCGCCGCGGCCCGCGGCATGACGGTGATCTACATCAGTCATCGGCTGCCCGACGTGATGGCACTGTCCGACCGGCTCACGGTACTGCGCGACGGGCAGGTGCGCGGAACCTTCCTCTCCTCCGAGGTGTCCGAGCAGGAGGTCATCACCCGCATCGCGGGACGCGAGATCGAGGCGCTGTTCCCACCGCGTCCCTCGTCCGTCGGCGACGTCGTGATGGAGGTCAGGGACCTGCGCTCGGACCGGCTCCGGGGGATCACCACCACGCTGGCCCGCAACGAGGTTCTCGGCCTCGCCGGCGTGGAGGGCAACGGACAGCGCGACTTCATCCGGTCACTCGGCGGCGCCGACCCGGTGACCGGCGGCGACGTCATCGTCTCCGGTCGCCGGGTCGATCTCGGCAGCCCACGTCGTGCCCGGCGTGCCGGCGTCGTGCTCATGCCCCAGGAACGGCACGTCGAGGGCGTCGCGACCGTACTGTCGGTCAAGGAGAACCTGGGCGTCGCCGCCACGGGTGAGACGGCGGTCGCCGGTGTGGTGCGAGGCTCGGCGGAGAACTCGATCGTGGCCGAGGAGATCAGCCGGCTCGGCATCAAGGTGGCCTCGCCCGACTCCGCCGTGGAGCACCTGTCGGGAGGAAACCAGCAGAAGGTCGTGCTCGGCCGGGCCCTGCTCTCCGCGCCCAAGGTGCTGCTCTGCGACGAGCCCACCCAGGGCATCGACGTCGGTGTCCGCTCCGACATCTACCACCGGCTCCGCTCCACCGCCGAGTCTGGAACACCCGTCGTGGTGCTCAGCTCGGACAACGTCGAACTGGCCGGGTTGTGCGACCGGGTACTGGTCTTCTCCCAGGGGCGGGTCGTCCGCGAACTGACCGGCGACGAGATCTCCGACCATTCCCTCACCGAGGCGTCCCTGACGGCCGCGACCTCGGCGCGGACGGCGGAGTCCTCGGTACGGACACGAGGCACGGGCCTGTTCGGCGGAGTGCGGCGCCTGCTCTCCAGCGAGCAGGCACCCAGCGCGTTCCTCGCGATCGCGATCGTGCTGCTCGCCGCGGTGAGCGCGACCCGTAGCGACCGCTTCCTGTCCGAGTTCAACATCGCGAGCATGCTGGGACTGCTGGCACCGGTACTCTTCCTCGCCGCCGGCCAGCTCGTCGTCATCCTCACCGGGGGGATCGACCTCTCCGTCGGCCCCCTGAGCGGGGCCCTCGTGGTCATCGCGTCGTTCTACGTCCTCGACGGGTACGGGGCAGGCTGGTGGATCCTGGGCTTCCTGCTGATGATCCTCATGGCGACCGGTGTGGGGCTGGCCAACGGAGCGATGGTCAGATTCGCCAGGGTGACACCGGTGGTCGCCACTTTGGTCACCTACACCGCGCTCCAGGGATTCTCCCTGTTCATGCGGGACTCGCCCGGAGGCTCCATCGCCACCTCCGTCACCGAGGCGCTCAGCGCGCGCATCGGCCCGATTCCCTGGGCTGTGATCGTCGGTGCCGTTCTCCTCGTCCTGCTGGAAGTGATGTCCAGGCGCTCCATGACGGGGCTCAGGTTGCGGGGGGCCGGCTCGTCGGAACACGCGGCACGGAACCGGGGCATCCCGGTGGAACGCGTTCACCTGGTCGTCTATCTGGCCAGCGCGCTCTTCACCGTGTGCGGTGCCCTGCTGCTGATGGCGCAGATCGGCGTGGGCGACCCGACGGCGGGGATCAGTTACACGATGGCCGCCATCACCGCGGTCGTCCTCGGTGGGGCCTCGATCTTCGGGGGCAGGGGCAGCTTCGTCGGCGTCCTGTTCGGAGTCGTGCTCCTGCAGCTCATCCAGAACACCACGGTGTTCCTCGGTCTGTCGCAGTCGTGGCAGTACTGGATGCTGGGTCTCATGGCACTGGGCGCGACGGCGATCTACTCACAGGTCCGCACCGCGCGAGCGTGACAGGCGGGCGGTCACGCGCCTCCCGGCGGGCAGCCCGGATCACGGGTGCCCGACATCGCGACCGGCTGCCACCGGGACCACCGGGGCCCTCTTCGGCTTCCGGTCACGCTGTCGGGCACACCTTGACCGTTCAGAACGGACGTGTCATCAGACCGTTCTCTCCCTCACCCCCGGCTACACACGATCCCGTTGATCTGGAAGGCCGCCGGGGTGGGGTTGGCTCCGCCATGGGTTCCCTGGAAGCCGATGAGCCGGGACTGCCCGGGAGACAGGTCCTTGTTCCAGGCCAGGCTCTTGGCCGTCACCGCGGTCCCGGTCTGCGACCAGGTGGCCTCCCAGCCCGAGGTCACCCGCTGACCTGAGTCGGCGAAGGTGAACGTGAGCCGCCAGTCGGTGAGGGGGGTGGAGCCGGTGTTGGAGATCTTGATGTGCGTGCTCATTCCGGTGCTCCACGGCCAGGAGGTGTACTCCACCTCGCAGCTGCCGGTCGGCGTCGGCGTGGGGGGCATGGGGAGGTCGTTGTAGATCTTGACGGCCACCGTTCCGGACGGAGGGCTCACCTCGTTCAGGGGGTCGACGGCCACGACGTACAGGTGGTACGTCACCGACTCGACGCCGCGCGGGGGAAACGGAAGGTAGACCGTCCCCTCGGTCGCCGCGGACTGGAAGGTGGCCACCCTGACGGCCGTGCCGTTCCTGTCCTCGTACACGTAGTAGCAGGCGATGCCCTGCGGGTCGCTGGAGGCGGCCCAGCTCAGGCGTGCCGAGTTGAGCACGACGCTCAGGACCGTCGGCGTTCCCGGCGCGGTCGGCGGGCTGCTGGAGGGCGCCGGGGTCACCGGGCCCGTATGGCACGGAGGGGCACCGGACGGAGCGGGCGACGGCGCCGGTGCCGGTGCGGCCGTGGCGCTCCCTGCCGCCATGAGGACGAGAGCCGCGGCCGTCAATCCTCCGGTGACCCAACCGGCCAACCATGTCCTTACTCGCATCGACCTACCTCCCCGTACCGATCAGTCTTTTCCACGAAAATCACCCTCAGGATGGGAATGGTCAACGCCGCGCGACCACCACGCCCGGCTGTCCCTGATGAACGAGGTCGGCCGATGAAACGTTCAGCGAAGACGGGTGCCGACGGAGAGCCGGAGAAGATCCTCGGCCCGCGGTGAGGACACGGGAGCTACCAGGGCAAGGCCACCGCTCCGGGTGGACCGCTCTTCCGAAAGACCCCGGGTGGTTCCTGCGGGTGATGCCGGGATCTCGCCCCACGGTGGCCGAGTGGCTCCTGCGGGTGATGCCGAGGTCTCACCCCACGGTGGGACGCGGAGTGGGCCCCACCCTGCCTAGGCTGTTCCGGTGATCTCCAGCTCCGCCCGGCGGTTCCTCTCGCGACGTACGTGGCGGGTGCGGGAGATCGCCGTACCGCTGGTCCGGCCGCTCACCGAGGCGCTGGTGACCGGGGTGTCCGACCCGGCCCGTCCTCGGTCGCGCCGCCTCGCTCCCCGGATGCCGGGAGTGCTGGGACTGCTGCCCTTCCGCAGGGTGGACCTGGTCCTGCTGGGTGACCTGCTGCTCGCCTTCCTGTTGTTCAATCTGGCCCTGTCCGACCTCCAGGACCGGGTGGTCGCGACGCGCTCTCCCCTCGATCCCCAGGGGATCGTGTTCGCGGCCCTCGCCTTCTCCCTGCCGCTCGCGCTGCGCGACCGGTGGCCGCTGGCGGCCTGGCGGTCGGCCTTCCTTCTCATCCCGCTGGGAACGGTCGTCTCGCGGCAACTCCTCATCGGCATCCCCTACACCGCGTCCACCACGTTCATGTACACGCTCGTGGTCTACGCGGTCGCGGTCCGCTGCGAGCGGCACATCACCATCGGTGTGTGGATCGCCTCGGTCCTGGGCTCCTGGATGATCCATCCCGACTCGGTGACCGTCATCACCGGCATGGTCACGGTGACCGTCCTGTTCGGCCACAACGTGCGCGCCCGGCGGCTGGCCGCCGGACTGCTGGCCAGGGAGGAACGGCGCAGCGAGCGCGCCCTCGCGGCCCAGGCCGCCCTTGAGGAACGGGCCAGGATCGCCAGGGAGCTCCACGACGTCGTCGCCCACCACATGTCGGTGATCGCCATCCAGGCCGAGGCCGTCCCGATGCAGGCTGCCGGGGACGCGCGGCGCCTGGAGGACGGGCTGAGGGAGATCCGGGCGCTGTCCCTCTCGGCGATGACCGAGATGCGCCGCGTGCTCGGCGTCCTACGGGAGGGGGACGAGCACGCCGACACCGCGCCGCAGCCGGGCCTCGGCCGCCTGGAGGAACTCGTCGACACCGCGCGCTCCGCCGGGCTCGACGTGACGCTCAAACTGGCCGGCAACCTGATCGAGCTGCCCACGGCGGTGAGTCTGTCCGCCTACCGGATCGCCCAGGAGTCTCTCAGCAACGCCATGCGGCACGCCCCCGGCTCCGCCGTCTCGCTGCGCATCGCCCGATACCGTTCCGAGCTGCACATCCACGTGACGAACAACACCGGATACCGCTCCCCCAGGCAGCGAGGGGCCAAGGGGCATATGGGACACGGCCTGATCGGGATGCGCGAACGGGTGTCCATGCTCGGCGGGAAACTCTGGGCCGGTCCGACCGGGACGGGCTTCGCGGTCACCGCCATACTGCCGATCACCGAGGACGTATGAACCCTTCCCTCAAAGGCTCCCCGCTCAAGGAGATGCGATGACGATCCGGGTGCTCATCGCCGACGACCAGGGCATGGTGCGGACCGGTTTCACGGTGTTCCTGAGCTCGCAGCCCGACATCGAGGTCGTCGGCGAGGCCGCCAACGGCGCCGAGGCCGTGGCACGGGTGGCCGAGTTGCGGCCCGACGTGGTGCTGATGGACGTGCGGATGCCGGTGATGGACGGCCTGACCGCCACCCGCCACATCCTCACCCCCGGAACCTCTTCTCCTCCCGCCCCTTCCTTACGGGCGAGCTCCGGGCTCGCCGCACCCACGCACTCCTCCGTACGGCCGGACTCCCCCGCCTCCCCCGGCCCGCCCGACGATCCCGGCGCGCGTCCTTCCCTGCCGAAGGTGCTGATCCTGACCACGTTCGACCTCGACGACTACGTGTACGAGGCGCTGCGCGCGGGGGCGAGTGGCTTCCTGCTCAAGGACGCCTCCGCGCAACAACTCGCCGAGGCGGTCCGGGTGGTGGCGGCCGGGGAGGCGCTGCTGGCACCTTCGGTGACCCGGCGGCTGATCGCGGAGTTCGCCCGCGTCGGCCCGAGCCGCCCGCGCGGGCGACTGGACGACATCACCGAGCGGGAAACGGAGGTGCTCGCGCTCATCGCGCGCGGCAGGTCCAACCAGGAGATCGCCGAGCAGCTCATGCTCTCGGAACAGACGGTCAAGACCCACGTGGGCCGGATCCTCGCGAAGCTGAACCTGCGCGACCGCGCCCAGGCGATCGTCCATGCCTACGAGACGGGCCTGGTCCGCCCCGGCGAGTGACCCCGGGATCGGTCCCTTCGTGCCCGAGGGGGACGGGGAAGGTGACCGCCTCGGGGTGACGCGGGTTAGGGGCTGTGATTCCTAGCGTTCTGTCTGGTTCTTCAGACCGGACAGGAGGCTCGCATGTTCCGCCGTACGCTCGCCGTGGTCGCCGCCGCGGCGTTCGCCTACGTGACGGTTCCGCCGCCGGCGGGCGACCGGGTGGTGCAGGTCTACGGCGACCTCGGCACGGCCGAGCTCGTCGCGGTCATCGTTCCCGGCACCGACACCACGGCCGCCACCTTCGACGGCGGCCGGGCGAGGCCGTACAGCACGCCGGGGGGCGGGGCGCGGGCGTTGCTGGCCGAGGCGCGGGCGCTGGATCCGGGGGCGCGGCTCGCGGTGGTCGCCTGGCTCGGCTACGACAGCCCGGCGATGCTCAGCCTGCGCGCGGTGACCGGCGAGGCCGCGGAGCGGGGCGCGGTGGAGTTGCGGCGGTACGTCACCGGGGCACTCGGCGGGAAACGGGTCAGCCTGCTGTGTCACAGTTACGGATCGGTGGTGTGCGCCGGGGCCGTGCCCGGTTCCGGGGTCGCGGACACGGTCGTGTTCGGCAGCCCTGGGCTGGGCGTCTCGTCGGCCGCCGAGCTGGGCGGCACCCGGTTGTGGGCGGGCAGCGGCACCCGCGACTGGATACGTGAGGCGCCCAAGCTCAGGATCGGGCCGCTCGGATTCGGCCCCGACCCCGCCGGCCCGGCCTTCGGCGCCCGCCTGTTCGGTACCGGTTCCGCAGATCACAGCGAGTATCTCCGGCCGGGTGGCGAGTCTCTGCGCAACCTGGCCCTGATCGCGCTCGGCCGGGTCGGCGAGGTGTCCCGTGGCTAGCCTCGCGGCCCGGATCGGGGCGACCACCCCCGAGGGCAGGGATCGTGGGGTGGACGCGCTTCGGGCGCTCGCGATCGTGGGTGTGGTGCTGGGGCACTGGCTGGTGACGGCGTGGGATCGGGGCGCGGCGGGGGCCGTTCACCTGTCCAGTCCGCTCGCCCACCTGCCGGAGTTCACGCCGATGTCCTGGGTGTTGCAGACGCTGGCGGTGTTCTTCCTCGTCGGCGGCTACGCGGCGGCCCGCGGCCTCCGCTCGGCGGCCCGCGTCCCGGGGAGCCGCCCCCGAAAGGTGCATGGACCGGTGCCCCACGAACCGGAGATCCACAGACCGGAGACCCGCGGACCGGACTCCCCGTCGCACGCTGCGGATCCCGTGGCGGCGCGCGGTCCGCGTCGGGGGACGGCGAGCGGTGCGTACCCGTCGGGGAGCTGGGTGCGGGCCAGGATGGGGAGACTGCTGGGGCCGGTGGTGCCGCTGGTCCTGGTCTGGGCGGGGATCTCGGTGGGGATGGCGCTGCGCGGGTCCTCGGCGGGAACGATCAGGGTGATGGTGCTCCCGGCGATCGGGCCGCTGTGGTTCCTCGCCGTCTTCGCCCTGCTGACCGCGGCCACCCCGCTTCTCCTGCGCGCGCATCCGGTCTTCGTCGCCGCCGTGGCGTTCGCGGTCGTGCTCGGGGTGGACCTGGCCAGGTTCCGGTTCGGCGCCCCGGCCTGGACGGGATGGGCGAACCTGACGGCCGGGTGGCTGGTGCCGTACGCGCTGGGGATCGCCTGGGCGGGCGGGCTGCTCGCCTCGCGGCGGGTGGCCGCGGCGCTGCTGATCGGCGGCGTGGCCGGGGCCGCGCTGCTGGTCGGCGCGTTCGGGTATCCGGCGAGCATGGTGGGCGTGACCGGGGACGCGGCCTCCAACCTCAGCCCGCCCAGCCTGGCCGTGGTCTGCTTCGGACTCGCCCAGGTGGGGGTGGCGCTGCTCGTACGCGCGCCGCTGGCCCGGTTGATGCGGCGCCCCCGGTTGTGGGCGGTGGTCGCGCTGGCGAACCTGTCGGCGATGACGCTCTTCCTGTGGCATCAGAGCGCGGTGAGCGCGATCGCCGTCGCCGCCCTGCGTTTCGGCGACGTACCCGGCCTGCTGGCCACACCCGACGAGCCTGTCTGGTTGCTGCACCGGCTGGCCTGGATACCGGTGTTCGCGGCCGTTCTCGCGCTCGCCTGCCTTCCCGGATCAACTCGGGGGCGATTTAATGACAGGGTGTCGTCATCGGCTTGACGATGTGGCGCGATTTTTGTGACACTGTGTCATGAAAGTGTCCCTCGTCGCGGAGTGATCATGAGCGATTCGCCCTTCTCCGAAGTCCTCAGGAACGCCACCTGGGGTGACCACGAATCCGCCGAGGACGAGAGCTACCTCAAGGCCCTGATGGCGGGCCGCCTCAGCCCCGAGGCGTACGGCGAGATGGTCGCCCAGCACTACTTCGCCTACGTCGCCCTGGACGGCGCCTCGCGTTCGCTCGCCGAGGACCCCGTCGCGGCACCGTTCGTCCTCCCCGAGCTCTACCGGGAGGAGGCCCTGGTCCGCGATCTGGAGACGATCTACGGCTCCGGCTGGCGCTCCAGGATCGAGCCCTCCAAGCCGACCCTTACCCTGGTCGCCCGGATCAACCAGGTCGCCACCTGGCCCGCCGGCTACATCGCCCACCACTACACCCGCTACATGGGCGACCTGTCCGGCGGCCAGTTCATCCGGATGGAGCTGCAGAAGATCTACGGCTACCAGCCGGGGGGCGGCGTCGACTTCTACCTGTTCGACGAGATCGGCAGCCTGCCCCGGTTCAAGAACGAGTATCGGGCCCGGCTGGACGCGCTGCCCCTGGACGAGGCGGAGAAGCAGCGCCTGATCCGCGAGACCAAGCTCGCCTACCTGCTCAACACCGAGGTCCTGGGCGAGCTCGGCCGGGTGGCGAGGGCCGAGGTCGCCGCCTGAACCCGGCCCCTCCACGCCATCGGTGGACGCTCCGGCACGCATGTACCCGTGCCGGAGCGTTTCGCGGGTCGATGACCGGCTGATACCCGCTCTTGCTGGAGTACGGATGTCCCCGCGCCGGAGCGTTCACCCGTCCGGCGTCAATCCTCCGGTCCCGGAGAAAGTCCCGAGAGGCGTACGGCACTCAGAAGGCGTACGGCCCGAAACGCCCCCAGGCCACGAAGGCGGCCAGCAGGAGAAGGATCACGTTCATCACAAGCGCCGAATACTCGTTGCGCCTGACGTGCACGACGATGGCGCCGATCATCGTGATCACCAGGCCGGCGGCGGCGAGCGGGGTCAGCACGGGCAGGATGCCGGAGACGGCGGGCAGAACCAGCCCGATCCCGGCCAGCACCTCAAGCACACCGATGCCCTTGATCTGAGCGGCGGAGAAATCCTCCACCCATCCCCCCAGTTTGGGGATGAGCTCCTCGCGCGGCTGGGTGGCCTTGGTGAGACCCGCGATGAGAAACATCCCGGCGAGCAGGATCTGCACGGCCCAGAGGGCAATATTCATCAGGAACTCCGAAAACAGGTAAAGGCACGGCTTCGTTCGCCGCCACCGTAGCGCGGGCGCTGAAGGCGCCCGACCGGGGATCGGCCCAACCCTCGACGCCCGCCGCGCCTACCACGCCGGACCCACGTTCCCGCCCACTCCCGCCCTGCTCCACGGGGTTCCGATTCCGCCCCTGCCAGAAGGCGGGGTCTCCTCGGAGATATTCGATGACCCGCGTCTCGCCATGGACCCGGGCAACGCCCGACCCCGAAACGACCTGACAGCCGGGGACGGCATTGTGCGACCATGGGGCCATGCCCCGGATTTCGGCCGCGACCATCGGCGAGCACCGCGCCCAGACTCAGGATCGCATCCTGCGGGCCGTCTCGCGTCTCTCGCGTGACCAGGGCATCGACGCCATCTCCATGACCGACGTGGCGAGCGAGGCCGAGATCACCCGCACCGTGCTGTACAACTACTTCCCGGACAAGGCCGCGCTGCTGCTCGCCTTCACCGAGCGGGTGACGCACTACTTCATCGACAGCTACGAGCGGGAGCTGCCCGACCGGGCATCGCCCGCCGAGCGCCTGCGGGTCTTCGTCAGGCTCCAGCTCGACGGGTTGCTCGCCCACCCGCACCCCGGCCCCGCCGACCTGTCCGCGGCGCTCGGCCCCGACGCCTACCAGCGCCTGGCCGACCACGTCGAGCCGATGCAGCGCATCCTGACGGGCATCATCGAGAGCGGTGTGTCATCGGGTGACTTCCAGACCCCCGACGTGGCCGCCGCCGCCCGGATCATCCTCGCCGTCATCGGCGCCGAGCGGGTCCCGCTGCTCAGCGGTGAGGTGACGCCCGAGGAGGCCGAGAGGATCGTCTCGGGTTTCGTGCTCCGCGGCCTCGGTTGCCCGAGCGCCCCCGCCCCCGCCCCCGAGCCCGAGGACGGTATCTGAGCCGCAGAGTCCTCGTATCTCTCCGGGCTCCCCGGGCTCCCCGGGCTCCCCGGGCTCCCCGGGCTCCCCGGGCTCCCCGGGCTCCCCGGGCTCCCCGGGCTCCCCGGAACGGTATCCGACCTTCCCGGAGACCGCCGGACCCTCCGCTCAGCCCGGCGGCAGGAGGGCGGGAATGCGCTCAAGGACTCCCCCGGCGAAGACGTCGTACAGGCCGGTCGTCTCCAGGTGCACGTAGCCGATGTGGCAGTCGCACACCGCCACCGGGCACGCCGCGGCCCTCGGGGCGAACGTGCCGTCGTAGAGGTTGCCGAGCACGGCCGGGACGAAGTGGCAGCGCCGCACGGTGCCGTCGCCGTCGACGGAGATCACGCTGTCTCCGGTACGGCAGGGCAGGCCAGCGCTCCGGTGCGGGGTCCTGCTGTGCTGGAACAGCGGGTCGATCTCCGTCCAGGCGTCCGCCTCGTCGTCGGTGTAGACGGTGCCCTCCGCGGCGTTCACCCAGAGGTACACCTCCGGCGGCAGGTCGGCCCGGAGACGGCGAGCCTGGCCGAGGTGCTCGGGCAGGCCGACGACGCCGACGCTGAAGCGGACCCCCCGCTCGAGGAGGTCACGGCAGCGGCCGAGGAAACGCTGGTAGGTGACCTGTCCGGGGTGGTAGGTGACCCAGAGGGCGAGCGTGTCCAGGTCGGCCTCGGCCAGCCAGCCGGACCGGCAGCTGAAGTTGGTCTGGATGGCGACCCGCCGCACGTGGGGCAGGTGGCTCAGCTCGACCATCGCCCGGCGGTACCACGAGCGGACCAGGCCCTCGCCCCAGGGGGTGAACAGCACCGAGACCGGATGGTCTCGCCCGGCCACCCACGCGGTGAAGCGCTCCAGCGCCACCCGGTCCCGGCTCAGCTGCTCCGGGTTGTCACGCCGCTTGGCGAACGGGCAGTAGGGGCAGTCGTAGTCGCAACTCGCCAGCGGCCCCCGGTAGAGGATCGTCAACTCACCGTGCTCCCTGCCGGGCATCGCCGGACGGTCGCGCTCCCGGTCGAGGATCGTCAGATGATCGCGCTTCCGGCCGCCGGTGCGTGTCTCCCCCGCGCCTTCCCCATGCGGTGCGCTCGGTCCGCCCGGCTGTGTCCTCATCAGTCATCACCGATTCTCGTATCGGGCCATCAGCGCGCGGACCCTGCCGGAGAACAGGGCGGGGCCGATCGCGTCGGAGTGGGCCAGGCCCTCCGCGGTGAGCCGGAGCCATCCGGGCCCGGCACCCCCGGGCGGTGGGGCGTCGCGCTCCAGCAGGCCCCGCTCCGCCAGACGCTCCAACTCCTCGCCGAAGTGGGTCTCCACCTCGGCACCGAAGCGGTCTCGGTAGACGGCGCGATCGAGACCCTCCGCCTGGAGGAGCGACTGGATGAGGTGGCGGCGACGGCGATCGTCGTCGTCCAGCCGGAATCCCACGTTGGCGACCGCGAACTCCTCCGGGGCGAGACGCACGTAGTCGTCGATGATCGCACGCACCTGACCGGCGCCGACCGCGTACTCGTAGGAGTAGTGCAGGCCGGAGGTGTAGGAGCGGGCGCCGCAGCCGAGGCCGACCATGCCGTCGCTCTGGCAGGTGTATTCGGCCGGGCCGGCTCGTCCCGGCAGCCGGAACATCCGCATCGAGACCTGCTCGTACCCGGCGGCGAGCAGGTGGTCGCGGCCCTGGCGGTAGAGGGTGAGGCGGTGGTCGTCCCAGTCGCGGGCGCGGCGCCCGAGGCCGGTGAGCGGGCGGACGTACAGGGGGTAGAGGTAGATCTCCTCCGGCTTCCAGGCGAGCGCGGCGTCCAGTGAGTAACGCCAGGACTCCTCCGTCTGCCCGTCGATGCCATAGATCAGGTCGATGTTGAGCGCCTCGAACCCGGCCTCGCGGATCCGGCCGAGCGCCGTCTCGACCTCCCGCCGCCGCTGCGGTCTCACCGCCGCGCGCGCCTCGGCGTCGACGAAGCTCTGCACGCCGATCGAGACGCGGGTCGCGCCCCGCTCGGCGAGGACGGCGAGCCGCTCGGCCGTCGCGGTCGCCGGGGAGGTCTCCACCGACATCGGGACGGCCCGCAGGTCGGCGCCCGTGATCCGCTCGGTGAGGTCGAACATCCGGGTGAGCTCGGCGGCGCTCAGGTAGGTCGGCGTGCCGCCGCCGACGGCGGCCGCCGTGAAGCGGGGATCGTCCAGCGCGTCCCGTACGGCACCCGCCTGGCGTTCCAGCGCGTCGAGGTAGGCGGCGACGAGCTCCTCGGGGGCACCGGTCCTGGTGAACAGGTTGCAGAATCCGCAACGCATCTCGCAGAACGGGATGTGCAGGTAG
This sequence comes from Streptosporangium sp. NPDC000563, assembly GCF_040299985.1. Taxonomy (NCBI): domain Bacteria; kingdom Bacillati; phylum Actinomycetota; class Actinomycetes; order Streptosporangiales; family Streptosporangiaceae; genus Streptosporangium; species Streptosporangium sp. NPDC000563. The sequence goes on from NZ_JBEPDA010000002.1 coordinate 89,007, forward strand.
AGGAAGAGGCGCCCGGTGGGCTCACCCGCCCACACCTCCGCCAGCGACGGCCGCGGCTCCAGCGGCCGATAGGCCGTCTTGTGCGGGTACGCGTAGACGTAGCCCTGGTACGGTCCCGCGCCGGTGGACGGGGACGAGGGCCGGGACGAAGAGGGAAGCAAGGGGAGCGCGGGAAGCGCAACCCGCCCGCCGCCCGCCGCCTCCGGCACCCGGCCGGAATCCGGAGTCACCGCCATCGCCCCCGCTCCATCGTGAACTCCCCGTAGGGCACGGTCCAGACGACCTCGTGGCCGATCCTGTGCCCGATGTATCCGTCTTCACCGTAAGCGGTGCCGTGATCGGAACAGACGATCGCGAACCCCGGCCGCCGCTCGCTCATCAGCGCGAACAGCCTGCCGATGTGCCGGTCGACGTATTCGAGGGCGGCGGCGTGGCTTTCGCGGCTGTCGCCGTGCTCGCGGGTGCCTTCCGGCAGGTGGAACCAGTTGGGCTGGTGCAGCGCCGAGACGTTGACGAACAGGAAGACCGGCCGGTCGGCTCCCGCCGCCGCCCGCTCCGCGCGGGCGATCTGCGCCTCGAACGAGGCGGGCGCGGTGACCCCGAACCCCGGCTCCCAGTGGCTCTCGGCGAACATCCCCGGCAGTGCGGACCCGAGCGGTGTCAGCTTGTTGAAGAACCCGACTCCCCCGACGCAGACCGTGTGATATCCCGCCTTCGCCAGTCCTGAAGGCAGGTCGGGGGCGTCGAACACCCAGGTGCCGGGGGTCGTGGTCTCGCTGCCGGGGAACGCGGCGGCGAACGGGCGCGGATGCGGTCCCGGCTCGGCGGGGGTCGGCAGGAAACCGGCGAGGATCGCGGCGTGCGCGGCGTAGGTGAAGCTGCCGGGGCTGTGCCGGCGCTCCCAGCGCCCGCCGGGAAGCGCCCGCGCCAGGGTGGGCAGCCGCCCGGCCGCCATCAGCTCCTCCGCCACGTCGTAGCGGAGGGTGTCGAGCGTGACCAGCAGCAGGTCGTGGCTGCCCACGATCTCGTTCATGTCACGCACCGGCTCTCCTCCCTCCGCTCCCCCTTCGAGGTTTCCGCTCTCCGGCCGAGACTCCGCGCTCCCGTCGAGACCTCTGTCCTCCCGCCTAGGGCGTGACGGGCGAGAATCGCGCGGACCTGGGCGCCGTAGGTGTCGAGCCCCTCGGCTCCGCCACCCGGCAGCCCCTCCAGCCCGGGAAGCAGGTCTCCAAACGCGTTCACCTCGGCCACCGCGAACTCCCGCCAGTCGACCCCGATCATCAGGTCGACCCCGACGGCGAGGCTCCCGGGGAAACGGGCCGCCGTCCGCGCGCATATCTCCAGGACCGTCTCCCACCCCCGAGGGCCGAGAGCGGCCTCGACGGCACCCAGATCACCCCGTACGCCACCGAGGTGGAGGTTCGTCATCGGGCTACGGCTCGCGCGGACGACCGCGTGGGTGGGCGTGCCGTCCACGACGACCACCCTCAGGTCGATCGCGCACCCTTCGAGGCTAGCCTTGGGGAACCAACGCTCGACGTGCAGGCCGTCCGCGGCCAGCAGGTCGACGATCGCCGCCACCTCGGTCTCGTCCTCGTAACACCTGACCCGCAGCGAGTTACGCAGCCCGCCGGAGACCCGCTCCGCCGAGGTCACCGCCCTCACCCGGCGCCCCCACGCGTGCAGGGCGACGACGCCGGAGGCCGACGAGCCGTGGGCCGGTTTGACGAACACCCGGCCCCAGCGGGCCTCACCCATCCGCTCGCGCAACTCGGCGTAGCCACCGATGGGCCCGGCGAGTGCCGGAGGCACCGGCACCCCGGCCGCCGACAGCCTGGCGTGACAGCGCCGCTTGTCGAACATCACCGAGACGTCCTCGACGTCGGCGAGCAGCGCGGCCCCCGGCGTCGCGGCCGCCGCCCGAAGGACCCTGGTGATCCCGGCGACGAACCCGGCGTACCAGCGGGCGCCCCCGCCGACCCTGGACGGCTCGCCGGGGCCGCGCAGCAGTGCGTCCGCCTCGGCGTCCTCCCCCGGCGAGTCGATCCTCACGAGCGTCCCCGGCGCGATCCGGATCTCCCCGCCGCGCAGCACGGACGTCCACGGCACGACGACGGGCTCGTCCAGCCCCTGCCGGACGCAGGCGTCGGCGAACATGGTCACCCGCCGGTCGCCCGGCGTGCCGACGACGGCGAGCGCCCTCACTCGGCGACCGCGACGTAGCGCCACTCGTCGTCGGGCTCCTGCTGGTCGGACACGTCGAGCCAGATGCCGGAGAACGTCGCGGTGAGGCGCTCGACCATGGCGTCGGTGAGGTAGTGGTGGTGCAGGTCCAGGCGCTTGAGATGGGTGAGGGACACCCCGGAGAGCAGGGCCTCGGCCCCCTCGTCGGTGAGCACCCCCATCGACAGGGAGAGCGACTCCAGCCGGGCCACGACGGGGGCGGAGGCGACGAGAGCCGCGACCTGATCCTGGATCTCGCTGTCCTGCAGCCCCAGGTGCCTGAGGGCGGGCAGCCGCTCACCGGACAGGATGTTCTCCAGGTCGGCCCCGGTGGTCTCACCGCCGTACTCACTCGTGCCGAGCCAGAGCTCCAGGTATTCGAGCGCGGGGAACTCGCTCATGCCGACCGCCCTGACCACGGAGGCGGGCAGCCCGCCCGTCTCGAAGCGCAGTATCCTGAGGTGCTCGTGCCTGACCGGCCGCAACTCCAGCCCCGTCCCGCCCCGGACCTCCAGCCGCTCCAGCAGCGGGAAGGACTCCAGCAGCGGGGTGACGTCGCTCTGCTGGATCCAGGAGATCTCGCACTCCTCCTGCGGCATCGCGGCGAAGAAGAGCGAGCGCAGGGCGGGGAAACGCTCCGCGTTCTCCGCCAGCAGCCGGATGGGCCCCGAGGCGTCCTTGTCGTAGGCGTCGGCCCAGCCACCGATGATGAGCGCCCTCACCTCGGTGGTGTCGACGGTCTCGGTGAAGCGCGCGAAGTGCTCCTCGAAGGTCTCCTTGGCGTCGTAGACGCGGACCGAGACACGCCACGCGGCCTCCCCCGCGCCGGGCATGGGGGCGCCCGGGGGGCGCAGGCCCACGATGGGCAGGCCCGCGTATTCTCCTCGGTAAAGACCGTCGACGTCGTCGTTGAACTCGCTGTAGTCCATCGGAGGCTCCCCGTCAGGCTCGACTGTGACAAGGACCGTCCTATCAGAGGCACGCGACACTTCGGGCCCCGCTCCCGGGGTCGCGGACGCGGTCGGACAGGTGCGGGAGGTCGGCGATGATGAGCGGCATGGACAACGGTCACATTCGCTTCACCTCAGCGACGGGTCGCTGGGTCCTCCTGACCACCGTACTCGGCTCCGGCATGGCCATGCTGGACGGTACGGTCGTCAACGTGGCCCTGCCCGCCCTCGGCGCCGATCTCGGCGCCGACATGGCGGGCCTGCAGTGGACGGTCAACGCCTACACCCTCACACTGGCGGGCCTGATCCTGCTGGGCGGATCGCTCGGCGACCGGTACGGCAGGCGCAAGGTCTTCCTGATCGGCGTCGTCTGGTTCGCCCTCGCCTCCGCCCTGTGCGGCCTCGCGCCCAACGTGGAGACGCTGATCGCCGCCCGTGCCCTGCAGGGCGCCGGCGGGGCGCTGCTCACCCCGGGATCCCTCGCCATCATCCAGGCGTCCTTCGACCGCGACGACCGGCCCAGGGCGATCGGGGCGTGGTCGGGCCTGGGCGGGGTGGCCGCGGCCATCGGCCCGCTGCTGGGCGGCTGGCTGGTGGAGACGGCCGGGTGGCGCTGGGTGTTCCTGATCAACCTGCCGCTCGCGGTCCTCGTCGTGGCGGTCGCCCTACGGCACGTCCCCGAGAGCAGGAACCCCTCTGCCACCGGAAGGTTCGACGTCCTGGGCGCGGCGCTCGCGGCGTTCGCGCTCGCCGGGATCACCTACGGCCTGATCGACCTCGCGATCGTCCCGATCGCGGTGGGCGTGCTGCTGGGCGCGGCGTTCGTCTGGCTGGAGATCAGGCGCTCGCCCGAGGCGCTCGTACCGGTCGAGGTCTTCTCATCGAGGGTGTTCAGCGCGGTCAACGTCGTCACCTTCATCATGTACGCCGCGATGGGCGTGGTGTTCTTCCTCCTCGTCGTCCAGTTGCAGGTCTCTGCGGGCTTCTCCCCGCTGGTGGCCGGGACCGCGATGATCCCGGTGACGATCCTGATGCTGCTGCTGTCGGCGCGGGCGGGTGAGCTGGCCAGGCGCCTGGGGCCCCGGCTGCCGATGACGGCCGGCATCCTGGTCTGCGCCGGCGCCCTGCTGCTGATGTCGCGGATCGGCCCCGGCTCGTCGTACGTGGTGGACGTGCTGCTTCCGGCGACCCTGTTCGGGCTGGGCCTGTCGGCCGCGGTCGCGCCGCTCACCGCGACGGTGCTCGCCACCGCCGCCGAACGCCACGCGGGGGTGGCGAGCGGCGTGAACAACGCCGTCGCCAGGACCGGCGGGCTGCTCGCGGTGGCCGCGATCCCCCCGCTCGCCGGGCTGACCGGCGACGCCTTCGCCTCCCCCGTGATCTTCACCGCGGGATTCCACACCACGATGCTGGTGAGCGCGGTGATGATGGGATTCGCGGCGCTGATCACCTTCCTCACCATCAGGGAGAACGTCCTCGTCCCGGACGAGCCGAAGCTGAGCTGCCCGGTGACGACTCCCCAGCCCGGCAAGTGACCGTGGCTCAGGAGCGCCTCAGAAGGTGAACGCCTGGCTGCGGACGCTGTTGTCGAAGTTGGACACCAGCAGCTCGGGCTCGCCGACCGAGCGGATCTCCGGCAGCCGGGTGAACAGCTCGCGGAACATCGCCCTGATCTCCTGCCTGGCGAGGTTCGCGCCCAGGCAGAAGTGCGGCCCCGGACCGCCGAAGCCCACGTGGGGCTTGGTGTCACGGGTGATGTCGAACCGGCCGGCGTCGGGGAAGACCGTCTCGTCGCGGTTCGCCGAACCGTAGAAGAGCACGACCTTGTCACCGGCCTTCAGGTGCAGGCCGCGCAGGTCGTAGTCCTCGGTGACGGTGCGGCGGAACTGCATGATGGGTGAGACGTAACGGACCATCTCCTCGATCGCGCCGCCGATGTGGGCGTCGAAGTCGTCCGCCAGCAGGCGTCGCTGCTCGGGATTGTCGGTCAGCAGCTTGATGCCGTGCGCCATGGTGTTGCGGGCCGTCTCGTTGCCCGCCACGAGCAGCAGCGTGAAGAACGATCCCAGCTCACGGTCGGTCAGTCTCTCGCCGTCGACGTTCGCGGTGACGAGCGCCGAGACGAGGTCGCCGCGCGGCGCCTGGGCACGTTCCTTGCCCAGGTTGATCACCAGCCGCTGCAGGGCGAGCAGCGCGAGCGTGTTCTGGGCGGCCATCCTCACGGTGTGCGCCAGGCTGGGCCGCACGCCGGAGTAGGCGGTGGAGATGTCGACGTGCTGGTGGACCTTGGCCCGCACGTCGTCGGGGACGCCCATCATGTCGCAGATGACGTGGATGGGAAGCTTGGCGGCCACCTGGCCGACGAAGTCACCGGGTCCTGCGGCCGTCACGTCGTCGACGATGCGCGCGCACGCGGCGTCGATGTCGCCCTGCAGACCGGCCAGCATCTTCGGGCTGAACGCGCGGGAGACGATGCGGCGCAGCCTGGCGTGCCGGGGGTCGTCCATGTTGACCATGGACTCGCCGAACACGTGCTTGACCCAGCCGGGCGGCTCGGGGCTGGTCACGCCGGGCTCGCTGGAGAACACCTTGGCGTTGCGGCTCGCCTCCACCACGTCGGCGTGGCGGACCAGTGCGTAGAAACCCTTGCCCGAGCGGAGCAGCGGGACCCGCTTCTCCTCGAAGAACACCGGCTTGTCGAGATCCCGAAGCCGCGCGAACGCCTCATGCCGCTCCTTGAGCGGCCGCCGCCAGAATCCCAGGTCGGCCAGGTCGATTTCCATGGCGTCAATCCTGGCATGTTCTTTACGCGTACCGGCCACGTGAATTTCATGTCCCGGTGGGCCGCGTGTCCGAATCACCGGAAACCATCACAGGTATGAGAGCCGCGCTCCTCACCTCCGCAGTCCTCACCTCCCTGCTGGTCCCCCTGTTGGTCTCCGCCTCCCCTCCCGCCGTCCACGCCTCGGCCGCCGCCTGCTCCGGCGTACCCTCCGACTTCGACGGCGACGGACGGGCCGATCTCGCGGTCGCCGCGCCCTACACCCGCTCCGGCGGCCACGCCCGCGCGGGATCGGTCACCGTCCTGTACGACCTGCGCGACCCCGTGGAACTCACCCAGGACACGCCCGGGGTGCCCGGCGAGAGCGAGACCGGGGACTCGTTCGGCTCGGCGCTCGCGACCGGTGACTTCGACGGCGACGGCTGCGCCGACCTCGCCGTGGGCGTCTCCGAGAAGAACCGCTCCCGGCCGGGAGAGGACCGCCACGGTGTCGTGCAACTGTTCCACGGCTCGCCTGACGGCCTGCGGCCCGGCAAGGCGATCGACGCCGGGGACCTGGGCCGCGAAGGTGATCCCGGCCGGTTCGGTGCCGCGCTCGCGGCGGGGGACCTGGACGGCGACGGCGACGACGAACTGGTGATCGGCGCCCCCGGGCTGGGCGGCGGCGCGGTCGGGGTGTACGGCCTCAAGGGCCGCAAACCGTACATGATCACGCAGGAGACCCGCTGGGTGGGGCAGCGCGAGCGGGAGACCGACCAGTTCGGCGCGGCGCTCGCCACCGGCGACTTCGACGGCGACGGCCGGGCCGAGATCGCCGTGGGCGCGCCCGCGGACACGGTGCTGAAGAACGGCCAGGGCTCGGTCACCGTCCTCGACGTCCGGCGCCGGAAGGCGACCATGCTCACCCAGGACAGTCCCTGGATCAGCGGCCTCGCCGAGGCCTGGGACTTCTTCGGCAGCGCCCTCGCCGTCGGTGACTTCAACGCCGACGGACGCGACGACCTGGCGATCGGGGTGCCCGGCGAGGGACTGAGTGAGAACCAGCGGGCGATGGACTACGGCGACGGCACCGTCCACGTCGTCTACGGCTCCCGTTCAGGACTGCGGACGGCGGTCTCCGAGGCCTGGTCGCAGCGCTCCCTGAAGGGCGAGCCGCGCTACTTCGACCGCTTCGGCGCCGCCCTCGCCGCCGGGGACCTCAACGGCGACGGCGACGACGAGCTGGTGATCGGGGCGCCGGGTGAGAACGCCGTCCACGTGCTCGCGGGAACCCGTTCCGGCGGCCTCACCAGGAACCACAACCTGCTGATCACCGGTGCGGGCGGCGACTTCGGCGCGGCCCTGGCCACGGTCGCCGGGCGCCGCCTCGTCGTCGCCGCCCCGGGCAGCGGCAGGCTCACCCTGCTGCGCGGAAGCGTGCGGAAGGGCTCCTACCCGGGCATCCGCCCGTCGACGGCGAAACCTCTCGTCGGCGCTCCCAAGGACACCCTGTTCGGCTACACCTTCGCGAGCCCGTCCTCCCCGCGGTAGCGGCCTGCGAGGGAGCGGGCCGCACCGGTGGTGGCAGGCCCCCGATCGTCGGCGAGGTCGTCACCCACCTGGGTGGCGGACCGGCCGGTCTGACGGCCGGGACCGATCGTGGGGCCGAAAGGGGTCCGCGCGCGTCTTCTGCGCCGGACCGGGGGTGCACCCCGCGCCCGGCGCCGGAAAGAGGGCCCGGGTTCAGCGGATGCGCGTGCTGGCCTTGATCTTGCGGCCGATCTCCTTGCGGAGCTTGCGGATGTCGGCGTCCGCGTTGGATGTGGCGATCACGCCGAACGCGGCGGTGGCGACGCCCCGGCGTGAGCCGGCCCAGGCGCGGATCCGCACGGTCGTCGAGTCGCCCTTGTCCAGGGAGGTGATCCAGCACGACAGGCTACGGCCCTTGACGGAGCATTTGACGCTGCGCGGCTTGGAGACCACCCGGATCTTACGGAAACGTTTGGAGAAGTCTCCGGTGAGTGCCACGTAGTGCTGGCCCTTGGCCTTCCTGTTGCGGACCTTGACGGAGTAGACCAGGGATCCGCCCCGTTTGACATGCTTGGGGAAGGTGATCACGTACCCGAAGGCGGAGGGCGCCGCGGCGGCGGGCGCGACCGCGGGCGCGGCCGGTAACGCGGGTAACGCTGACAGGGCTGATGAGGCTGTGGCGGGGGTCGGGGACAGGAGGGCGCCGCCCACCGCTGCGGCGAGAGCCGCGGCGGTGAGCCTCGTGGTGAGGGGACTCATAAGCGGCATCATCCAATAAATCAGTCCGAATTCCTCTCACGTTTCAGGTTAGTGCCGACTGTCCTGACGGCACGGTGAACCGTGCGCCGGTCTTCGCGGGGGCGCCACGCCTGCTGATGTAGTCGAGCGTGCGGAAGTCCGCCTGCAGCTCCTCCGGGGTGAGTCGGCAGACGATGTAGCCGCGCCGCTGGTCAAGGTAGGAGATATGCGGATTCTCCGCGATCGTCCCGGAGATCCGGCCCTCGTCGCGGTAGCCGTCGCCGTCACTCGCGATCGAGGAGGTGACGAGCTCCACCGCCACCCGGGGAGAGTCGGGGTCGTCGAAGTCGAGCTTCAGGTCCGCCGCGTGGTGCATGTGCGCGTCGCCGGTCAGCACGACCGGGTTGGACGCGCCCGAGTCGCGGAAACCGGTGAGCAGGCGGGTGCGCTCTGCGGCGTAGCCGTCCCAGGAGTCCATGTTGACCTCGACTCCCGGCCCGACCTTGGAGTCGCGCTGGGCCATCAGGATCTGCTGGCCGACCAGGTTCCAGCGGGCGCCGGAACTCGCGAGACCGTCCAGCAGCCAGCGCCGCTGGTCCTCGCCGAGCAGGGTGCGTCCGGTCGCGAGCCGCTCGTCGCAGCCGGACCTGAGCCCGTCCTCGCACGCCTGGTCGTCGCGGAACTGCCGGGTGTCGAGCAGGTGGAAACGGGCGAGCGGCCCCCAGTCCACCCGGCGGTGGACCCGCATCGACGCGCCTCCCGGCACGCTCGTCCTGCGCAGCGGCATGTTCTCGTAGTACGCCTGGAAGGCGTTCGCCCTGCGCCGGGCGAAGGCCGGGGCGCCGGTGCTGGAGACGTCCCCCGCCCAGTTGTTCTCGATCTCGTGATCGTCGAAGGCGACCAGCCACGGCGCGACCGCGTGCGCCGCCTGCAGGTCGGTGTCGCTCTTGTACTGCGCGTGGCGCATCCGGTAGTCGGCCAGCGTGGCGCACTTGCCCCAGGTGTGCTGCCGGACGCTCCCGCCCAGCGCCGTGTACCCCCGGGGGGCGTACTCGTACATGTAGTCGCCCAGATGCACGACCAGCTCGGGGTCCTGCTCGGCCAGCCTTCTGTACGCCGTGTAGAAGCCGTGCTCGTAGTGGGCGCAGGCGGCGACGGCGAAGGTGAGCGGGGACGACGAGGACGACGAGGGCACCGCGGACGGTGCCGTACGGGTGCGGCCGGTCGGCGACAGGTGGCCCTCGGCGCGGAAGCGGTAGAAATACTCCCGCCCCGGCTCCAGGCCGTCGACCTCGACGTGGACGCTGTGCGCCTGCTTCCAGCGCGCGGTCTCGGTGCCCTCGCGGACCACCTTGGAGAACCGCTCGTCGGTGGCGAGCTGCCATTCGACGTCCACGTCCCTCACCGGCATGCCGCCCCGGCCGTTCAGGCCGAGCGGGTCGAGGGCGAGCCTGGTCCACAGCACGATCCCGTCCTTGGACGGGTCTCCGGAGGCGATGCCGAGGGTGAAGGGATCACCGGCGAGGGTCCGGGAGGGGCCGAGCCCCGCCCCGGTCAGCAACAGGCCGCCCGCACCCGCGGCGGCGAAGGAAAGGAACACTCTGCGTGACGGCTTCTGCTCCACCCCATCAGTGCAGCCTTTTCAGCTTTCCCTGCCGTGACCTGCGAATCAAGGCGAGATGAACAGCCGTCGCACAGACAGGCGCCTTACCCACCGTGATTGAACGACGGCCGACCTTGGGACGACATCACGGCGAAGGGCCGGCCTCGCGCCGGTGGCCGCGCGGCACGGACGGCGACGACGGCCCGTGACCGCGAAGGATCGGAGCCCACGGTGACCGACACGTCCGGTGGGTGCGGGCGAACGCCTTCAGGACGGAGCCGACAGATCTCGTCAAAGGCACTGTGGCCGGTCAGAGCGGGGGGTGCCCGCCGTCAGCGCAGGTAGGGCTTGAGATGGGGGGTGAGGGCACCGCAGCCCAGGTATTTCTCCACGGTGTGGAAGTCGATCCAGTCGAGGTTGACGATGACCTCCTGGTCGACCCCGGTGAAGCAGGTCCGCAGCGCCGGAGGGATCGCCGCGATGTCGTCCTTGTCGGCGATGTTGACCCACCGCTTGACCTTGCGGGGTCGCTCGCCCCAGTTGTTGACCGGGGCGGGCACCAGGCGCTCGAAGATCACGTTGCGCATGCCGAGCGGGCTGCCGAGGGTGATGAGCAGGTCGACCTCCAGGTCGGGGTTGGCCCAGAGCGTCTCGTACGTCACCACGCTGCCCAGCGAGTGGGCGATCACCACCTTGGGGCGGTTGCGCCTGATCACCTCGGCCACGGCCGCCCGGGCCTTCGCCCTGGCCTCGCCCCCGGCGGCCATGTAGGCGGCGACCTCGGGGCAGAACAGCCTGGCGAACTCGGCGGCGTTGACCTCCAGCCGGTCCAGCAGCCAGCCGGTCATCCGGTACAGGGCGCCGGTCAGCCCCTCCCCCACCGCGTCGATCTGCCTGGCCCAGGCGACGAAGACCTCCTGGGCACCGACGTCCATGGTCCGCACCGCGCGTACGGACTCGTCCTTGCTCTCGCCCAGCAGGTGGGCGTAGTAGGCGATCTCGGTGACGTAGCGCTCCTTGGCGTGCGGCTTGCCGCCGGTGAGGCCCTTGTGCAGGTAGCGGTCCCACTTGTCGCGCATCGCGACGGCCGCGCCGCTGACCGAGTTACCCGCGTCACGGTAGTAGCGGTACTTGCCGATACCGTGCACGCCGACGATCGTGTCCATGCTCCCCGCCCTCTGAAGCCCTGTTTCCCGGGTGTCGTACGCCCCCGGGCAACTGTGGCGGAAGCGAGCACCGCGCCACAAGGCCGCGGCGGCACCCGCCGGAGGAGGCCGTGATCGCTCGCGTCGCCCCGGGGAGAGAGGGAGCGCATGCTAGCATCAAAGCTTGCGTACAGACGGTGATGATCTCTTCGACGTGCAGCCGCAGAGCCTGCTGATGACGACTTTCGGGGCCTTCCTGGAGCCCCGCACGGCGCCGGTGTGGTCGGGCGGCCTGGTCACTTTGCTCGACTATTTCGGGATCACCACCGCGGCGGCCCGCATCGCGTTGGCGCGCCTCGTCCAGCGCGAGCTCGCCGAGCGGCACCGTAAGGGGCGGCACGTCTACTACACGCTGACCAGGCGGAGCGTGCATCTGCTGGAGGACGGCGACGAGCGGATCTCCTCGCTCGGTAAGCGCCCCGGCGCGGCCTCGACCTGGACGCTCGTCTGGCACACGCTGCCCGACAGCCGCAAGGCCGAGCGGTCCAACTTCGTGCGCCAGCTCCGCTTCCACGGTTTCGGGCTTCTGCAGGACGGTATGTGGGTCTCGCCACGCGACTACGTGGCGGAGGTGACCGACCTGGTCGACAAGCTCGGCATCGCCGACGCCGTCACGATCTTCCGGGCCTCGCCCTCGGGAGACGTCGCCTCGGGGCCGCTGCTCGGGCATCTGTGGCAGCTCGACCAGGTCGCCGAGCGCTATCGCCACTTCGCCTCCAGATACGCCCCGCTGACCCGGCCGCCGCGGATGTCGCCGCGGGAGGCGTTCGTCACCTGCACCGAGATGATGCAGTCCTTCCGCTCGTTCGCCGACATCGACCCCGAGCTGCCCGAGGAGTGGGCGACCCACGCGGGGGCGCGCGAGGAGGCGATCGCGGTCTACTGGGAGGCGCTGGGCCGGCTCAGGGAGCCGGCCGCGACCCACTTTCGCGAGCTGACCCGCACCTGAGGCGGGCGGACCGGGCGTGTCCGCTCAGGCGGGCTCGCCGGACGCCAGCCGGTGGTAGCGGCTGTTGAAGAACAGCAGCGGCGTGTCGTGCTCGTGGTGGGTGCGCACGACCTGGCCGATGACGATCACATGGTCGCCCTTGCGCTGGGTGGACTCGACCTCGCACAGCATGCCCGCGAGCGCGCCGCGGATCACGGGCAGGCCGTCCACCAGCTCGAAGGCGGGGTCGTCCATGGTCGGCTGCGATCCGGCGAAGCGCCGGGAGTGCTCCTCGTGCTGCTCGGCGAGCACGCACACGCTGAACCGGCCGTTGCGCTCGATGGCCGCGCAGGTGTTCGAGCCGATCTTGAGACAGACGAGGATCAGTGGCGGTTCCAGCGACACCGACGTCAGCGAGTTGACCGACGCGGCATAGGGCCGCCCCTGGTCCACCGTGGCCACGATCGCCACACCGGTGGCGAAGCGGCGCATCACCTCGCGCAGCAGGGCCGAATCGACGGGGACGGAGCCGAGCCCGGGGGGCGGCATGCCCATCCGCGCCTCCTTTCGCAGTGGCCCCTCGGGGGGCGCGTCAATAGATTACAAGTCAGCATTGTGCACTGTCTACCATCGTGGCTAGGCTGCGGAATGTGTCAAATCCCCGCATCGCCTCGCTACGACGGCTGCTCGCGGCGTACTACCGGCCGGAAGGACTCCGCCTGGGCATCGTGCTGTCGAGCGGGTGCGCCGACGAGGACGTCACCGCCGCCGCCGACACCCTCGCCGCACACGGCCAGCCACCCCCGCGCCGGCTCGCGCGGTTGCACCCGCGCCCGGGAGAGCCCGACACCCGCCCGGCCGACGTCGCGGACTTCCTGCGCAGGTACGGCCACGAGTACGCCACCGTGTGGCTGCCCGCGCCCGCCGACGAGGCCGACCTCGCCTCCGTCACGGTCGCGGCCAGGGGCGCCGGCTGCGCGATCGGCTGGGACCTGACAGGCGGCGCGCATCCCGGCCCCGGCCTCGCGGACGGCGAGGCCCGGCTGCGCGCGTGGGGGGTGGACTTCGCGCTCTGGTCGGCTCCGGCAGACCCGGCGGGCGAGATACGCGTCTACACCCGCGGGCCCTCCGCGTGGCTCAGCCGGTGAACTCGCCGCCGGTCATCCAGACCGTCTGCCCGGTGACCTGGTCGAACTCCGGTGAGACCAGCGCCACGACGGTACGCGCGACCTCACGCGGCGCCGGAAAGCGCGGCAGCGCCATCCGCCGGCGCAACGCCTCCGACAGCTCCCGCAGCGCGGGATCGTCCGGTTCCCCTGCGTCCGGCTCGGCCACCCGGCCCGGGGCCACCACGTTGGCCGTGATCCCGTACCGTCCCTCCTCGGCGGCGACGTAACGCGTCAGTACCGACGCCGCCGCCTTCGCCGCCGCGTACGCCCCCATGCCCGGCATGGGGCGGGCCATCAGTGCCCCGGAGACGAACACGATGCGGCCGAAACCCGCCGCCCGCATACCGGGCAGGACCCGCCGGCACAGTTCGTGGTGGGCGCGCACGCCGTCGAGATGACGTTCCAGCGTGCCCGGCTCGATGTCGGCCACCGCCGCGACGCCCGCCGCTCCGGCCGGTTCCGCGGCGTTGACGAGGATCGTCACCGGTCCCAGTTCGGCCTCCACGGTGGACACAAGCCGGTCGGCGGATCGCGGCCCCGGCAGTGCCGCGCACACGGCCAGGCCACCGCCGCACTCCCGCACGATCTCGGCGGCCCGGCCCGCGGAGCGGTGGCAGTGCACGGCCACCGCCGCGCCCGCCGCGGCGAGCCCGGTGGCGACGTGTCTCCCGATCGCGCCGGTCCCTCCCGCGACGAGCGCCACCCGTCCCGCCAGCGGCCCCGCGGTCATCCCGCCCCCCGGGCGCGCAGGGTGGGCAGCACACTCTCACCGAAGATCCGCATCGCGTGGGTGAGGTCGGGGCCGAGCGGCGGCCCGAAGGAGATGTGCCGGGCTCCCGCGGCGAGCAGCGCCTCGCACTGCTCCAGCACGTCACGGGCCCCGCCGACGATGCCGAGGCTGAGCATCGACGACGAGGAGAGCACCGCCCCGGTCGCCTCGTCCAGGCGCCCGTCGTCCACGAGCGCCTGGGTCCGGGCGAACTCCTCGGGGTCCAGACCGTGGGCGGCGAGCGCGTCGGCCGACAGCGAGCCGCTGTAACGGGCGATGAACCTGGCCAGGGCGTGGCGGGCCTGTTCACGATCCTCGTCGAGCGAGCACCAGACACACGCGGCGATGTCCAGTGCGGCCACATCGCGGCCCTGCGCCTGTGCCCCGCGTCCGATCTGCTCCATCGCGTCGAGGACCTGGCCCGGCGGCAGGCACAGCGGCAGCGCGCCGTCCGCGTGCCGCCCGGCCAGCTCCAGCATCTTCGGCCCCATCGCGCCGATGTAGATCGGCACCGGTCGCGGCGACTCGATGCGGGCCTGCTCGTGCCAGCCCTCGCCCGCGCCCGGCAGTCCGGCGGGGCTGTGGCCCTCGGTGAGCGCGCGGATCGCCACGATCGCCGTACGGGTACGCGGCACCGGACGCGGCGCCACGATTCCGGCGCGGCGGAAGAAGACGTCGGAGCCGGCGCCCAGGCCGAGGATGAACCGGCCACCCGACAGCTCCTGATAGCCGGAGGCGAGCTGGGCGAGCTGGACGGGATGGATCGACACCGGGTCGAGCACCGCGGAGCCGACCTTGATCCGGTTCGTCGCCCCGAGCATCGCGGCCAGAGTCGCGATCCCCGGTCCGCCGAACAGATCGTTGCCGGTCCACACCTGGTCGAAGCCCATCGCCTCGGCGCGCACCGCGTGCTCGGTGATCTCCGCGATGCCACCCCCGCCGACCCGTACGCTGAAGATCGGTCCCTCATGCTCGGTCATCGTCGTCCACCTTCTCCAGACGCATGATCAGGTTCTCCGGCGGGTCGGGGCACGCGGCGAGCGGGCGCCCGGCCAGCCAGGCGTCCCCGCCCGGCGCGGCGAGCCGCCCGTTGAGCAGTGAGGTGGCCGAGGCGATGGCGTAGAAGCAGAAGTGCCCGCCCGGCGGCAGCGACACCCCCTCGGGGCCGACCTCGAAGTAGTCGCCGACGCGCAGCCCGCACGCCGAGTAGTTCATGAACTCAACGGTGCAGCGCACCCCGCGGCCCGCGCTCACTGTGCTCCTTCCGTCCCCGCCGCCCGGTCCACCCGCTCCAGACGCATGACGACGGCGTCGGCCGGGTCGGGACAGCAGATGAAGGGCTTGCGCTCCAGCCAGTGGTCGGCGGGCAGGTCCGACAGCCGGGACTCCAGGATCGGGAAGACCGCGGCCATGGCCTGCAGGCAGAAGGGCCTGCCCTGAGGCAGGGTCAGCGCGGTGCCCTCGACCTCGAAGTGATCACCGATGGCCAGGCCGCACCGCGGAGAGTCCGCCCGCTCGACCACGACCCGCACCCGCGGCGGCGCGGTCACGGCGCGGCGCCGAACAGGGTCGGCCCGCCGGCCGGGTCGTGCAGCACCTTCTCCGCCAGGGAGCCCCAGTGCACGCGCTTGGCCCCGACGTGCGCGAGCGCGCTCCAGGCGTCGCGCAGCACGCGCTGCATGGGATCGTCGTCGAAGAGATAGTGCGATCCATACAGCTCCAGGCACAGATCGAGCACGCGGCGCAATGTCTCGGCGGCCATGGTGTTGGTCGCGATCAGCCGGTGCTCCTGCGTCGGGGTGAGCACCCTGCCGGGGGTGAAGACGATCTCGTCGGTGCGCTTGGCGATGTCGGTGATCCCGGCGAGCAGCATGTCCACCTCGGCGCACGCCTGGCCGAGCACCCGCCTGGTCGTCACGTCGGCCACGCCCGCGGGCCCGAGCCTGCGGCGTACGGCCGTCAGCGCCAGGTCCAGCGCGTGCTGCGCCACACCGACGCAGACCCCGGTCAGGCCGAAGAACGCGAGCGTGACGTGTTTGTTGAGCGGGTCGGCGTCGGGGTTGGCGAGCGCCTCCCTGTCGAAGGAGTACCGCTCGGGGACGAACACCGGCTCGGTGATCGAGTAGGACGAGCTCCCCGAGCCGCGCACGCCGAGCGTGTGCCAGTTGTGGGCGTGCACCACCGCCTCGCGCGGCAGCCACAGGCCGAGGGTGAGCTGCTTGCCGTTCGGCCCGATCACCGGCTCGTCGCCGTCGAAGACCAGGCAGCCGCCGATGATGTGCTCGGCGACGTAGCTGCCGCTGCCCCAGTCCCACCGCCCGGTGACCAGGTAGCCGCCTTCGGTCACCTGCGCCCGGCCCTTGGGATGGAACGCGCCACTGGTGGGCATGTCGCGGGTCGGGTACAGCTCGTGGTACGCCTCGTCGCCGAGCCGCCCGGCGTAGAAACCGGTGGCGTTGAGCACCGCGACGTTCCAGGCCGTGCCCGCGTCCACCCTGGCGATTTTGGCGACGACGGCCACCTGGTCGGCGAGGGGCACCTCCATTCCGCCGAGGCGCGCGGGAAAGCCCATCTCGAACAGGCCCGCCCGGCGCAGCGCCAGCGCCGCCCGCTCGCTGAGCCGCCCCTTGGCGTCGCCGTCGGCGGCCTCCTCCGCGACGAGGTCGAGCACCGCGTCCGCGTTGGCCGGCACCGCCTCCGCGGCCACCGGCGTACGCGACACACTCCCGGCGGGCAGTTCGTTGGTGGTGGTCATGATTCTCCTATCGGCCCCATCGGCCTTCTTCTTCGGTTCTCGGCGGTCAGGACGCGCGGTCATCGCAGCACGGCCGACAGGAACGCGCGGCTGCGTTCGTGCCGGGGGTTGCGCAGCACCTCGTGCGGCGGGCCCTGCTCGACGATCCGGCCGCCGTCCATGAACACCACGCGGCTCGCGACCTCGCGGGCGAAACCCATCTCGTGCGTCACGACGATCATCGTCATCCCGCGCGTCGCGAGATCGCGCATCACGTTGAGCACCTCGCCGACCAGTTCCGGATCGAGCGCGCTGGTCGGCTCGTCGAACAGCATCACCTTCGGGCGCATCGCCAGCGCCCGCGCGATGGCCACGCGCTGCTGCTGACCGCCGGACAGGCGCGAGGGATGCTCGCCGGCCTTGTCGGCCAGTCCGACGCTCTCCAGCAGCTCCAGCGCGTGGGTACGGGCGGCGGCCTTGTCCTCGCCGCGTACCCGCACGGGCGCGAAGGCGACGTTCTCCAGAGCGGTGAGGTGCGGGAACAGGTTGAAGTGCTGGAACACCATGCCGACCTGCGTACGCTGGCGGCAGGCCGCGTTCTCCCGCAGCTCGCGCAGCCTGCCGCGGTGCACGCGGTAGCCGACGAGCGAGCCGTCCACCAGCACCAGGCCGCGGTCGATGTCCTCCAGGTTGTTGACGCAGCGCAGCAGGGTGCTCTTGCCGCATCCCGAGGGCCCGATCAGGCACACCGTCTCGCCCGCGGCGACGGTGAGGTCGATGTCGAAGAGGACCTGGCGGTGCCCGTACGACTTGCTGATGTTCTCGATCGAGACCATCGGCCGCGCGTCGCGCGGCTCCGGTTCTGCGGTCATCGTTCCGCGATCCTTCGTTCGAGGATGTACTGACCGGCCGTGAGCAGGGCGATCACGGCGAAGTACCAGACGGTCGCGACCAGCAACATCTCGATCGTGCGGTAGTTGGAGCCGGAGATGGCCTGCGCGACGGTGAGCAGGTCGCCGCCGCCGATCACCGACACGATCGCGGTCGCCTTGAGCATGCTGATCAGCTCGTTTCCCATCGGGGGCACGATCACCCGCAGCGCCTGCGGCAGGACGATGAAGCGGGTGGTCCTCAGCGAGTTGAGCCCGAGCGCCTTGGCGGCCTCGCGCTGGCCTCGGCCGATCGCGAGCAGGCCGCCGCGTACGATCTCGGCCATGTAGCCGGAACCCGCGAGCGTCAGCCCGATGACCGAGGCCGCGAACGGCGTCAGCACCTCCTGCACCGGGCGGCTGAACACCTGCAGGTCGGTGAACGGGATACCGACGGTGATCCGGTCCACGAACAGTCCGAGGTTGCCGACGAAGATGAGCAGCAGGATCAGCGGGATACCGCGGAAGACGAAGATGTACGCCGCCGCGGTCGCGCTGATGATCCTGCTCGGTGACATCCGCATCAGCGCGACCACCACCGCACCGATCACGGAGAACGCCATGCCCATCGCGGTCATCAGCAGCGTGCGCGTCAGGCCGGCCATGATGTCGGGGTGGAAGAGGTACTCGCCGACGACCGGCCACTCGATCTTGGGGTTCGCGGCGAAGGCGTAGGCCGTCATCGCGACGACCGCCACCACCAGCACGGCGACCGCGCCGCGCCCGTAGTGCCGCACCGGCACGGCGTCCTGGCGGGCGAGCGGCGAGACGCCGTCCGCGAGGCCGGGAGCCCGGGATGCCTGCTCTGTCATCACGACCGCTCAGGACGCGGGGGTGGCCGAGGCACCCTGCCCGGCGGGCAGGCCGGTGTAGCTGTTCACCTTGATGTCCTCGGCGGGCAGCGCGGCGTCACCGGAGTCCCACCTGTCCATCACCTTGCGGTACTCCCCTGATCGCGCGAGTTGGCCGAGCGCTCCGGCCAGCGCGTTCGACAACCCGGGGTTCTCCTTGGAGATCGCGATCGCCACGTCGCGCTCCATGTACGGGTCGATCTGGTCGTCCGGCAGGGACACGTTCTCGAAGGCGGTGCCCGACTCCTTGGCGATGACCCGGACGGAGACCGTCACATCCATCCAGGCGTCCACGGTGCCACCCTTGATCGCGACGATCGCGCCCTGCGCGCCCGGGTAGCCGATCGGTGTGATCGCGGGCTTGCCCTGCCCGACGCAGAACTTCTCGCTGTTGCCCTTGACCACGGCCTCCTGCTGGCTGCCGCTCGGCACGCCGATCTTCAGGCCGCAGGCGTCCGAGAGGCTCTTGATCCCGTGCGGGTTGCCCTCCTTGACGAGCACGGACATCGGGGAGCGGTAGAAGCCGACGAGGTCGATCACCTGCTCGCGTTCCTTGCCGTCGCTGACCTGCCCGAACAGGGCGTCGACGTTGCCGCTCTGCAGTCCGGGCAGCTGCGCCGGCCACTGCAGGTTCTTCCACACCGGCGTCACGCCCAGGATCTCGCCGAGCGCGACCGCGAGGTCCGGGGTGATCCCGACCGGCTTGGAGGTGTCACCGGGCTCGATCCCGATGATCGGCGGTGTCTCCCACAGCGCGCCGAACACGATCTGCTTGCTCTGCTTGATCCGGTCGGGCAACTGATCGTGCAGCGCCTGGTCGAACGCCGAGGCCGCGGACGACTCCGGGGTCGTGGACGACGCCGAGGCCTGTGCCGGTCCGCCCTCGGATGAGTCGCTCCCGCAACCCCCGACGCCCACTACCAGGGCGACGGTGGCGGAACACGCCACCAGGGCGCGCACCGAACCACGTTTTGCGATTTGCACTGTTTTAGCGACCGGCACGGCTCACTCCTTCCTAAAGGTGACCTTTCGGGCACCGAGAGCTGAGACATTACATAGGAGTCAGCTGCACTGACAAGCATTTGCGACGGAACGTTCCCGGCGAAAAAGAACGGCCGCTCGTGCCACGTCGCCCTCACATTCGAAGCAGGCCGGTGTGAGGGCGGCCAGGGCGATGCCGGACGAGAATCTCCAGGCCACGGTCATCGACGTCCGCGCCCACCTGCGCCTTCCCCGTCCGAAAATCCTCGTCCCGGCAGCGGCGAGCCGAGCCGGGCCAGGTCGAAGGACCGGAAGATCACCGGCCGCAGGGACCGTGCACCGCTTCACGACTCATCGACCATCGAGGAACGGGGCATAAAAGCAGTTGATCCATGCTTGTCACTCCTCGGTACCCTGAGATCACGCCCCACCATGAGAAGGAAGTCACCGTCATGCCCGGTCCGCTCCAGATCAGCGGCTCGGTCTCGGTCCCCGAGGCCGAGCTCGGCTGGCGGTTCTCCCGTTCCTCCGGCCCCGGCGGCCAGGGGGTCAACACCACCGACAGCCGGGTCGAGCTCAGCTTCGACCTCGCCGCCACCGAGGCGCTGGGGCCCGTCTTCAAGGCCCGCGCCCTCGAACGCCTCGCTCCCCGCCTGGTGAACGGGGTGATCACCGTCGCCGCCTCGGAGTTCCGCTCCCAGCTGCGCAACCGCGAGGCCGCCGAGATGCGCCTGGCCCAGATCCTGCGCGAGGCGATCGCCCCGCCGCCCAAGAAGCGCCGCCCGACCAAGCCGAGCAGGGGCGCGATCGAGCGGCGGATCACCGCCAAGAAGCAACGTTCCGACCTCAAGCGCCTGCGTGGGGACCGCTACTGACCCGCTCTTCGCACACGCCGCGGGCGGCCATGTCCGATCCGACGCGGTGAGCGATCGCCCCAGGCAGGTCGGGGGCGGGTGCGGAACACAGGATCGGCCGACCCCGTTTTCGGGAGGTGGTCGGCCACCCGGGTCGCGAAGAAATCCCGCCTCCCCGGCTCGGATGCGGACCGTGTCGCCGGGGCGGTGACAGAATGGCCGCATGTCCGTCGTGCCGAGCGTCCGCGCCGTACTTCTCGACGAGGACCGTCTGGTGGTGTTCCGGCGCACGGTTCCCGGCAGGGAGCCGTACTGGTCCGTTCCGGGCGGCCACGTCGAGCCCGAGGACGCCTCCCTTGAGCACACCCTGCACCGCGAGGTCATGGAGGAGCTGGGCGCCGTGGTCTCCGCTGTCACCCCGCTCACGACCCTGGAGTGCCTTCGCGACGGGGGAATCAAGACCCAGCATGTCTACGGCTGCCGCCTCGTCTCCATGGACCCCGCGCTGCGCTGCGGCCCGGAGTTCGACGATCCCGCCCGCGGCGAGTACGAGGTGGTGCGGCTCCCGCTGGATCCGGCCGAGATCTCCGCCATCAATCTCGTCCCCCCGGAGCTCGGCGTCTACCTCACCGGCACCGTCACCCACCTGCCCGCCCTGATCGCCTGACCTTCCGCGTCTTCCGCACACGAGGGCCTCACGCGCTTTCGCCGGGCTCGCGTGGTCAGCGCCGTTCGCGGACGTACAGGGCGAACCAGGAATACCCGAAGTCGTCGGTGGACTTCAGGGTGAAGTCGCGGTCGGCCATGAGGGCCAGATAGCGCTCGTCGTCCTCCACGAAGGATCTGTCCTTGCGCTTCCTGCCGCCGCTGACCAGCCAGACACGCTCGACCCCCTCCAGCGCGGCCGTGAACTGCGCGGCGGTCCTGGGCTCGCGTCGGCCGGGAGCGTAGGTG
This sequence comes from Streptosporangium sp. NPDC000563, assembly GCF_040299985.1. Classification (NCBI taxonomy): domain Bacteria; kingdom Bacillati; phylum Actinomycetota; class Actinomycetes; order Streptosporangiales; family Streptosporangiaceae; genus Streptosporangium; species Streptosporangium sp. NPDC000563. The sequence continues at coordinate 110,186 of NZ_JBEPDA010000002.1, forward strand.
AGGTCGCGCAGGTCACGGTAGGCGTCCTCGTAGACGGCGACGAACAGGCGCCTGTTCTTCGTCACGTAGAGCACGGCGTCGCCGGGACGCTGCCTGGCCAGCAGCGTGGCCGCCATGTCACGCAGATCGTCCGGCCGCGTGTCCGGCTCGCGGATCGTGAGGTGCGTCGGAACGGTCAGCGCCGCGACCAGGAGCACTCCGATCCAGCCCAGCGCCCGGGGCCGCAGGGCGTTCAGACCGGCCCCGGCGAGCAGCGCCGTCGCGGGGACGGCGAAAAGCACGTATCTGGGCTGGAAGACCGGGTAGACCACGGAGATCGTCATGGACACGAACGGCAGCAGCGCCCAGGGCAGCGCGACCGCCGTCAGCCGCCCACCGGAGAACGCGCCGATGAGCATGAGGGCGACCAGGAGCAGCGCGACCCATCCGGTGCCCGCCACCTCCTCTCCGAACCAGACGACGTCGGTGAGCTTCGACGGCTTCAACCACGACAGCTGAGCCTCGCGCTGACCTGCCGCCAGGAGCGCGAGCGGGACGATCCCGGCCGCGGCCACGGCGAGCGCACCGGCGAACCTCGCGATCTCGGACCGGGACACCGGCACCGACGCGGACGGGGGCTCCGACGCGGACAGGGACGGGGAGGAGGGCGCCGACCGGGGCGCTTGACGCCACCACAGCACCGTCACCGCGTGCGCGACGACCAGGAGGAGGGCGTAGACGTGAAACCAGCCGAGCAACACCAGGCAGGCCCCGTAGGCCGCGTACCATCGGCGGCTCGACCGCCTCGCCGCCTCGATGAGCACCCAGGTGGCCAGGACGGCGACCGCCGTCACGATCGCGTAGCTGCGCGCCTCCTGGGCGTACCGGCTCACCATCGGCAGCACGGCGTAGAGCGATCCCGCGAGAAGACCGGCCCCCGGGGTGGCGAGCCTCCTGCCCAGGACCGCGATGCCGTACGCGGCGGCGGCCGTGGCGATGGCCGAGGGCAGGCGCATGGCCAGCTCGCCGGTCGAGAACGCGGCGAACGGCCGGAGCAGGAGATAGTAGAGCGCGTGCACCCGGTCGATGCTGCCGAGCAGGTGCCACAGGTCGTCGATGGGCATCGAGGCGGCCAGGACGCTGACCGACTCGTCGCGCCAGAACGAGGGCGTGGTGATGCCCCACAGCCCGATCAGCATCGCCGCCACCGCGGGGATCGCCTCCGGCAGACGACGCCGGACCCTGCCCTTCTCCGCAACACCCATCACATCGCGCTATTTCACACCATGAAGGCGATCAACGCGACGGTACGGCCGGGCCCGGCCGCGGGTGGGGGCACCAAACCTAACGACGATCCCCCTTATACCGATATTTCCGGCATTGCGGATGAGGTGGGCACTGCCGTGTCGGCCCGGCGGCGCCCGGTCGATCCCTAGTCGATCAGGTCGATCAGGTCGGCGACCGAGTCGACCACCATGGACGGACGGAACGGGTAACGATCGATCTGGTCCCTGCTGACGACCCCGCTGAGCACCAGGATCGTGTGCAGCCCCGCCTCCATGCCGGAGACGATGTCGGTGTCCATCCGATCGCCGATCATGGCGGTGCTCTCGCTGTGGCCGTCGATGGCCCGCAGCGCGCTGCGCATCATCATCGGGTTGGGCTTCCCCACGAAGTAGGGCTCCACCCCCGTCGCCTTGGTGATCATCGCGGCGACCGCGCCGCACGCGGGCAGCGACCCCTCGTTCGAGGGACCGACCGGGTCGGGGTTGGTGGCGATGAACCGGGCACCGCCCTCGATGAGGCGGATCGCCCGGGTGATCTGGGTGAAGCTGTACGTGCGGGTCTCGCCGAGGACCACGTAGTCGGGGGCGATGTCGGTCAGGACGTAGCCGACCTCGTGCAGGGCGGTGGTCAGCCCCGCCTCCCCCACCACGTACGCCGAGCCGCCGGGACGCTGGCCGTCCAGGAACCTCGCCGTGGCCAGCGCGGAGGTCCAGATCGACTCCGGCGGGATCTCCAGACCGGCCGCGCGCAGCCGTACGGCCAGGTCGCGCGGGGTGTATATCGAGTTGTTGGTCAGCACGAGAAACCGCTTGCCCGACTCGCGCAGGCGTCGGATGAACTCGTCGGCGCCGGGCACCGGATGTCCCTCGTGGACAAGGACCCCGTCCATGTCCGACAGCCAGCACTCGATCTGCTTGCGCTCGTCCACCGTTCTCCTCTGTTCCCGTGTTCCCGCCGGGTACGTATCGGAACCAAGGATGACAGGACCGGGCCGATCCCGCGTCACCAGACCCGTACATCCGGGCATCTCGGAGGTGAAAAGACCGGCCACGCGAGACCTCCGGCCGCCACGCGGCCCACCGCGGCCGTCGCCACCCGGCTCCCCGTACACGAGACCGGACTCCCATACGCGGGACCGGACTCCCGCTCAGGGCGCGAGTGCCTCCAGTGCCTCCAGCGCCCTGCGCATCGACTCCTCGGGGTCGGCGTCGGGCGATCCGATCTCCGGATCGAAGTTGAGATCGTGGAAGACCTCGGTGACCCCCTTGGCCTCGAGTTCCTCGACGTCCCGCCTGATCTCCTCGAACGAGCCGGTCAGCGCCTCACGGCCGGACGCTCCCGCGGGACGGACCCGGGTGACGCCCCGGGTGACGAAGCGCAGCGCCTCGGGATCGCGCCCGGCGGCACGCGCCGCCTCCTTGACGACGGCGATCCTCTCCCCGATGCCGCCGAGGTCCTCGCGGCTCGAACTGATCCAGCCGTCCGCCAGCCGCCCCGCGCGCCTCAGCGCCACCTCCGCGGAACCGCCCAGCAGGATCGGCGGCACCACAGGCGGTTTCGGATCCTGGTGCGCCGGGGGCACCTCGTAGAACTCGCCCCTGTGCGCCACGGTCTCCTCCGTCCACAGGCGCCGCAGCAGCGGGACGTACTCCTCCGCGCGCCGGCCGCGCCGCTCCATCGACACCCCCGAGGCGGCGAACTCCTCGGGCAGCCACCCCAGGCCGAACCCCGCGTCCAGCCGCCCGCCGGAGACCGCCTGCAGGCTCGCCAGCTGCTTCGCCATCAGCGCGGGCGAGGCGAACGGCAGGTTGAGCACCGCCACCCCCAGCCGGACGCGGCTCGTCAGGCCCGCCAGGTAGGCGAGGGTGACCACCGGGTCGTGCACGCTGCGATAGGTCGGGCCCATGGTGTGACCCCGCGGGTAGAGCAGGCGCTGGAAGGTCCACAGCTCGTGATAGCCGAGCCTCTCGGCCTCCCCGGCGACCCGCGCCATGTTGTCCGGCGTCGCCCAGGATCCCGAGACCGGCACCGCGAAACCAATCCTCATGCCTCGCACTTTATTCCGCCGGTGCGCGGGGCCGTTGACCGGTGGTTCACTTGCCGGGTGGACAGCGAGGATCCGATCGACGAACTACTCGGGATCGCCGCCGGATACGGCGGTGTGCCCGGCACGGTCCTGCCGACCAGACCGGACGTGGTCATCGTGCGGGCCGGTTCCGTCGTGGTCAAGGCGCACGCGCCGGGCGCGGAGCGGGAACCGCTGGTGGAACGGATGCGGGCCACCGCGCACCCGGCACTGCGCGGGATCGTCCTCCAACCGGTGACCGAGGAGGTCATGACCGCCGGGGACCGGCTGGTCACCGTCTGGCCGGCCGGTACGCCGGTGGACCACGCGGATCCGGACGCGGCCCCCTGGGAGGCCGCCGCCCGGCTGCTGGCGCGGCTGCACGCCGTACCGGCGCGGGCGCTGCCCCCGCTGCGGGCCGCGGGCGGACCGGCGCGGGTGGCCTCGACCGTCGCCCGACTGGGCGATCGCTCGGCCGCCGAGCTGGCGGTGCGCCGCGCCTTCACCTGCCTGCCCTCTCTCCCCTCACCCGGCGCGTACCTCCCCGATACGACGGCTCCCGGTCTGACCCACGGCGACTGGCACATGGGCCAGATGGTCCGCGCGCCGGACGAGTGGATCCTCATCGACATCGACGACCTCGGCCTCGGTGACCAGGCCTGGGATCTGTCCAGGCCCGCCGCCTGGTTCGCGGCCGGACTGCTGGAGCCCGACGTGTGGCATCGCTTCCTCGGGGCCTACCGCGCCGCGGGCGGGGTCGCCGCCGGACCGGACGGCGACCCGTGGGAACGGCTGGAGACACCGGCGCAGGCGATGACCGTGCAACTCGCGGCCACCGCGGTGGCCGCCGCGGCGCGGGCGGGGCGTCCGCTGGACGAGGTGGAGGAGGTGCTCGTCGAGTCCTGCCTGAGGATTGTCCGGCATCGGAGCGCCTGCAATAGTGTGCCGCAGTAGGTTGTGGTTACTCGTTACCACGCCAGAACAAGGAGACCAGCCAGATGCAGTGCCCCAAGTGTCGGGGCGCCATGCGCACCTATGAGCGCAACGGCGTCCACATCGACCAGTGTGAGAGCTGTCGCGGAATCTTCCTGGACTACGGCGAGCTCGAGACGCTGACCCGGATGGAAAGCCAGTGGTCGCAGTCCCACGCGGCTCCGCCGCCGCCCCCGCCGCCTCCCATGCACGGTGCTCCCCCCGGCTACGGCGCTCCCGCCTGGGGCGCACAGCGTCACGGCCACTACGGCCACCACCGCCAGCGCAGCTGGGTCGGGATGCTCTTCTCGACCTGATCCGCCGAGGCGACACCGCGACCTCGTCACGAGGTCGCGGTCTTCACGACTCCGGGCTCTCGGTTCCCCGCACCCTCGCGTCCCGTGGAGAAGGACGCCGCCGGCCGCCGAGGCAAGACGTGTCAGGGCGGTGAGGGGAAGCGCGTCAGGAGGGGAAGTCGCCCGGCTTGACCTTCTTGGGCTTCACGGTGCCCCCGGTCACGGCGTGCAGGGTGATCGTCCAGTTGGTCCAGCGGATCTGGGTCCCGGTGTTGACGGTCCTGAACCGCACGGACTTGCCGAACTGCTCGAAGTCGCACGACCGGGTGAAGGTCTTGGCCTTCGCGTCCCAGTCCTCACCAAGGGTGTAGTAGATCTTGTAGCTGCCGTCCCGCACACCCTGGATCTTGAAGTTGGACTTCCTGCGGACGTACACGGTGACGGCCTTCTTCTTCCCGCGTACCAGGACGACGACGGCGTCCTGCCTGGTGCCGTTGCGCAGTTCGAGGTAGGCGCGGCCGGGACGTCCCTCTGAGGCGATGAACCTGCCGTTGGACAGCCGGCGGTTACGCTTCTTGGCCGCCTTGACCGGGATGACGCTCGCCGGATACCCGCTCAGCTCCTTGGCGACGTCTTCCACGTCGGACAGCTGGTTCGCCTGGGCCATGCCGGTCAGCACGGCAGGGCCTGTGCACACCCGCTGGTCCTCCGCGTCCTGGCGGGCGGTGTCGAAGGAGGCGCGCAGCCGGCCCAGGGCTTCGACATAGCTGTCGTGCTGGGCCTTCACCTCGACGGGAGGGGCGAGGGTGGAGAGCCGGGTCACCGCGGCCTCCACCGCTCCGGAGGTCTTCTGCAACTGCTTGCCGAGGGTCTTCAGCCCGCCGGTCGCGGCGAGCTTCTTCACCGCGTCACGCACCGGGCCGCGCGCCAGCTCCAGCTCGGCCCGGTATTCGTCGGGCGTGAGCGTCACGGCGGCGGGCGGGGAGATCTGGCCGCCGGCTCCCTGTCCCGTTTCCGCCGTTCCCGCTCCCACGGTGCCACCCGCGGTGGCCGGGCCGACCACGGGATCGTCCGAGGGCGAGGTGCAGGCGGTGAGGGTCAGCACGGTGACCACGGCACAGGCGAGCAAACGGGGGGAAGTCACCCGCACAACTATTGCCGGATCGATCACTGTGCGTCAAACGGTGTCCGGGAATCGGCGATCCCCGACGGGGTCACCTCCCGGTTCGCCATCGGCCATCGGCTGACGAGGGTCGATCCCGGCGACGGCGGATCACGGCCGAGCCCGTCCCGCCCCGAGCCGGTACGTCACGGAGATCAGCCGGACGGCCGGATCACGAGCAGCGACCGCGGGCGCTTGGTGAACTCCACCTCGCCCGTGACCGTGAACGTCTCGCCGTCGCACGCCAGCGGCAGCCGTCCGGAGGGCGCGGAGACGCGCAGTGTGTCGGCCTGCCACTGCTGGTAGTGGCGTGACAGCTTCACCCGTCCCGCCAGCAGGCTGAGGAACACCCGCAGCCTGGGCAGCCGGTCGGCGGCGGCGAGCACGCGGATGTCCAGCAGGCCGTCCTCCAGACGCTGCCGTCTGGAGGGGGCTCCGCCGCGCTCCTCGTAGCGGCAGTTGCCCACGAACACCATCCAGACGCGCCGGGGCACCCCGTCCACGACGAGTTCGACGGGGCGCGCGCCGCCCGGCCCGAGCGCCTCGGCCATCGCCCAGAACAGCGCGGGCCACTTACCGATCCGGCTCTGCCTTCGCTCCCCGCGCTCCACCAGCGCCGGGTAGACGCCCACGCTCGCGGTGTTGACGAACGTCCGGCCCGCGACCTCGCCGACGTCGACGGCGACGAGGTCGCCGCTGTGGTAGGCCGTCACGGCCTCCTGTGAACTCTCCACCCCGAGCGCGCGGGCGAAGTGACCGTGCGCGCTCGCGGGGACGACCAGCAGCGGGGTCGCCCCGCCCACCGCCTCCTGGGCCGCCAGGTTGACCACGCTGTCTCCCCCGGCCACCGCGAGCACCTTGGCCCGCGAGGCGGCGTCCCGCACGGCGGCCCCGAGGTCGTCACCCGGCGCCACCTCGACGACCTCGGCCCGGGGGAAGGCCACGCGCAACACCTCGGCCGTTCCCGCGACGGCGTCGGCGGAGCCGTCGACCACGGCGATCGCCCCCTCACCGTCGGGGTCGAGTCGCGCGGACGGCGCCGTGAGGGCGGCGCGCGCCTGCCCCGCCTCACCGGCGTCGGGCCAGATGCGGCGGGTGAGCAGCCCCGCCGCCACGCCGATCCCGGCTCCGGCGAGCACGTCGCCGGGGTAGTGCACTCCGGTGTAGACGCGGGAGAAGCAGACGGCCGCCGCGAGGAGCGCGACGGGGACCGCGACCACGCGGGGTGCCTCCAGCGCCACGGCCGCGGCGAAGGCGCCGGCCGTGGCGGAGTGACCCGAGGGGAACGACGCCGACGCGGGCATCTTGATCAGCCGGGCGAGCGGGAGCCCTTCCGCCGACGGCCGGTTCCTGCCGAAGGCCTGCTTGCCGACCAGGTTGACCAACGGACTGGCGAGGCTGACCGCGAGCAGTCCCCTGGTCGCGGCCCGGCGCAGTGGCCGTCGCCCGCTGACCGCCAGCGCACCTGCCACGCCGGCCCACAGGAGCGAGTTGTCGGCCGCGCGCGACAACGCGGGGACGACGCGTTCGAGACCGGGCAACCTCGCGCCCGCCACCATGGCGAACACCCGCCGGTCCAGCCTGCTCAGCCGCGACCCCAACCGCATGCGCCGCCCCCTCCTGCGATGACGAAAACCATGACGAACCGCCACGACCCACCCGTCACGACGAACCGCTCACGACGAGCGGCGATGACGAACGAGCGGACGGCCATTCGATTCTGCCCGGTGTCCGGGGTCCGGGGCGTCTTCGCCGCTCCCGTACTTCTCACCCGTCATTCGTCCGCGGCGGCCCCCACCTCGGAGGAGATCACCGGCTCGTGGCCTCTGGCGGCGAGTTCGGCCTCGATCGCGGCGCAGACGGTCTCCACGACCGTGACGCGGGCCAGGCGCTTGTCGTCGCCGGGGACCACGTGCCACGGCGCCTTGGGGTGGTCGGTGCGGGCGAGCATCTCCTCCACCGCGGCCTCGTACTGCGGGCGCTTCTCGCGGTTGCGCCAGTCCTCGTCGGTGAGTTTCCACGCCCGCAACGGGTCGCCGGCCCGGTCCTGGAAACGCCTGAGCTGCTCCTCCTCGGAGACGTGCATCCAGAACTTGACCATGATCATGCCTTCGGCGGCGAGGGTCCGCTCGAACTCCACGATCTCCCCGTACGCGCGGGACCACTGCTCCTCGGTCGCGAAACCCTCGACGCGTTCCACCAGCACCCGGCCGTACCAGGAGCGGTCGAGCACCGCCATCCCGCCCCAGCCGGGCAGGACCGGCCAGAACCGCCACAAGAAGTGGTGGCGCTTCTCGTCGTACGTCGGCGCGGCGAACTGGGCGACGCGGACGTGGCGCGGGTCGAGCGGACGCACCAGCCGTTTGATCGCCCCTCCCTTGCCCGAGGCGTCCCACCCCTCGAAGACCACGCACAGCGGCGGGCCGATGCGCTGTTCGCCGACCTGGCCGCCGAGTATGAGGCGCAGACGGAGCAGGTGGTCCAGAGCGGCGTCGAGGCGCTCGGAGGCGTCCTTCTTGGAGAGCTTCTGGGACAGGTCGACCTGGGAGAGGCGGTTCATGCCGACAAGCCTCGCATGTTCCCGCCGGCCCACGATCCCGGGAGTCCTCCCGGGTCCCGCCGCCTGTCGTCAGGCCAGGCGGTCCCCGGAAGGATCCGCCGCTGTCAGCGGGCCGCTGCCTGACCCGTGGCGGGTTCGGCGTCCGCCGGTGAGGAGACCGCGCCCAGCCGCATCCGCATCGCGTGCTCGACAAGGGTGATGAGCACTTTCTTGCCCGACTCGCGCTGCCTGGCGTCGCACAGCACGATCGGGATGTCCTGGTGGAGGGTGAGCCCGAGCCTGACCTCGTCGAGCTCGTACTTGCGGGCCCCGTCGAAGCAGTTGACCGCGACGATGAAGGGCGTCTCGCGCCGCTCGAAGTAGTCGAGCGAGGGAAAGCAGTCGGCGAGCCTGCGGGTGTCGGCGAGCACCACCGCGCCCAGCGCGCCCAGCGCGAGCTCGTCCCAGAGGAACCAGAAACGCTCCTGGCCGGGCGTGCCGAACAGGTAGAGGCGGTAGTCGTCACCGATGGTGATGCGGCCGAAGTCCATCGCGACCGTGGTGGTCTGCTTGGCCTCCACTCCCAGCAGGTCGTCGACGCCGATACCCCGGTTGCTCAGGGTCTCCTCGGTGCGCAGCGGCTCTATCTCGGAGACCGCGCCGACCAGCGTCGTCTTGCCGGCGCCGAATCCACCGGCGACCAGGATCTTGATCGCCTTGGGCAGCTTCACGCGCCCGGCGTCACGGCTAGAGCGCACGGAGTCCATCGAGCACCGCCCTGTACAGCCTCTCGTCGTGCATGTCCGTCTCCGAATGCGGTTCTTGCATGGCGATGAATCCCTGATCGAGCAGGTCGCTGAGCAGGACACGGACCGTGCCTGCCGGAAGGTTCATATGGGCCGCGATCTCCGCGACCGACTGGGCCTGCAGGCAGAGCCGGACGATGGCCTGACTTTCCGGTTCCAGGCCCGGCTCCCTCGACGAGACCTGCCGAATGGTCACCACCAGGGTGATGAGGTCGAACCTGCCGCGACTCGGTTCGGTCCTGCCGCGCGTCAGGACGTACGGCCTGACGATCGGCCCCGCCTCGTCGCCGACCCACTGGGACTCTGGCTGCTCGTCGAAGATGCTCATCGTAGGCCGTCGCCTCTGAAGGAGTCGGCCCTGGAGGAGTCGGCCGTTCTGGTCGGCGAGGTGAGGTACTGGCCGACGCGGGTGACGAGCATGGCCATCTCGTAGGCCACCAGGCCGACGTCGGCCTCGGCGCTGCAGAACACCGCGAGGCAGGCTCCCTGCCCCGCGGCGGTGACGATCAGGTACGCCGTCCGCATCTCGATGATGGTCTGGCGCATCGGCCCGCCACCGACCCGGTCGCTGACTCCCCTGCCCAGGCTCTGGATCGCCGATCCGACGGCGGCCAGATGCTCGGCGTCGGCCGGGGAGAAGCCCGCCGAGGCGGCCAGCAGCAGGCCGTCGGTGGAGAACACGATGCCGTGCTGAGCTTCCTCCACCCGCGAGACCAGGTCGTCCAGCAACCAGGCCAGGTCCGTGAAAGACCCTGTTCCCTGCACCACTTCGTTGTCCTCTCCTTCCGCCCGCCGGCGTTCCCTCGCCGGTTCGGGGCAGCTCATCGGCGCCTGCCCGGCACCCGCGACCTGATGATCGTTCACTGGGGTCACACGGCGGACCCGCCTTCGCCCACGGGATCGCCTTCGCGATCGAGCAGATGGGCGGCGTCGTCGCGGCCTCGTCGCGTACCCGCCTGGAAGGACGACATGGCCGCGCGGATCATCTCCGGCGAGCGCTCGTCGTCGGCCTCGTCGGCCGGAGACGGCGGGACCACGGGCTCGTCCTCCTGCAGGGGTGCGGCGAGGTGGGTCTGGGGAACGCGCCTCGGGAGACCGCCCGGCGTGTGGCTGCTGTCGGGCGGGGGCAGCACGGGGGGCAGCGGGGTCCCGGAGCCGCCGGGACGCGCGTGGGCGCCGGAGTCGTCGGGGCCTTCGCCCGTGGAGGCGCCCTGCGAGACCGGAGTTCCGGGGTCGGCGAAGTCGGGCAGACGCCCGGGCGTTCCGGTCTCCGGCGCCCGCCTCAGTGCCGAGGGATCGGCGAAGCGACCGGGAAACGTCGGGTCGGCGAGGTCCTCCCCGGGCGTGGGCCCCGCGGAATGCCGTCCGGAAGGCGCCTGGTCGGCCTGCGCGGGGACTCCGGCGATGCCCAGGGGGTCGCCCACCCGGCCGCGGACCGCGGCGACCGCGGAGGTGGTGCCGTTCATCTCGGCGCTGCTCGCCGGGCGCGCCTGCGGCACGCCGACGCCGACGGAGGTCCCCTGGTCCTCCTCGTTGATCAGGTCCTGCGGGATGAGGACGACGACGGTGGTGCCGCCGTACGGGGAGGACTTGAAGGTCACCCGGATGTCGTGCCGTTCGGCCAGGCGGCTGACGACGTACAGGCCCAGGCGGGCGTTGCCGGAGAGCTTGAGCTCCGGCGGGTTCGCGATCCGCTCGTTCGCCTCCGCGATGTCCGCGGCGCTCATGCCCAGGCCCCGGTCCTCGATCTCCAGCGCGTAGCCGTGGGCGACGAGGTATCCGCCGACCTGCACCGTCGTGTAGGGCGGGGAGAAGGAGGCGGCGTTCTCGACGAGCTCGGCGATCAGGTGGATGACGTCGCTCACGGCCCTGCCGTCCAGCGAGACCTCGCCCAGGGGCATCACGTCGACCCGGGTGTAGTCCTCGATCTCGGCGAGGGAGCCGCGGACCACGTCGATCATCGGGACCGCGTCGCGCCAGGCACGGCCCGGAGCCGCGCCGGAGAGCACGAGGAGGTTCTCCGCGTAGCGCCGCATCCGGGTCGCCAGGTGGTCGAGCCTGAACAGGTCGCGCAGTTCCTGAGGATCGTTCTCGCGCCGTTCCATCACGTCGAGCACGCTCAGCTGACGGTGCACCAGCGACTGGGTGCGGCGGGCGAGGTTGCGCAGGATGTCGGCGATGTCGCGGCGCAGCTGGGCCTGCTCCGCGGCGACCTTGATGGCGGTCCGCTGCACGGCGTTGAACGCCTGGCCGACCTGCCCGATCTGGTCGTCTCCGAACTTGAGGGGGGGCGCCTCCGCCGCGACGTCCACCATCTGGCCGTGGCCGATCCGCTCGACCACGGCGGGCAGCCGCTCGTTGGCGAGTTCCCAGGCGGCGGCCCGCAGCTTCTCCAGCTGCTGTACCAGGGCGCGGGCCGTGGTGATCGCCAGGACGACCGAGGCGATGACCGCCACCAGGCCCAGGCCGCCGGCGAGCGCGAGCCGCACGATGACGCCGACGGCGACCGGCCCCGACCGCTCGACCACTCCGCTGCCGGCCGTGAGCACGGCCTGCGTGAACTTGACCTGTGCGGGCTGGGCGTCGGAGCTCCACCGCGTGACGTCGATCACTCCGGCCGCCACCACGTTCGGGTCCTCGATCAGCTGGTTCTCCATGGCGCGCAGCCGGACGAACTGCTCGCCGGAGACCATCCGCTTGTGGGCCTCCTGGTCGGCCGGGGGCAGCTCGGCCACCGCCTGGTCGGTGAGGAAGCGCCGCGTGCCGACCAGCTGCGTGAACCTGACCTGCTCCCCTTCGGAGAACCTGCCCCCGGTCAGGGCGCCCATCACCAGGGCGTCCTCCTGGGAGAGCAGGTCCCTGGCCCGGTTCATCGCGATGAGCGTGCGGGTGTCGTTGGCGAGTTCCTCGTCGTCCAGCGTGGCCAGCGAGTCGTAGACACGGAAGATCGAGTCGATGATGCCGGTGATCTCCGCGGCCGCCCAGGTCCGGTTGACCCGGCCGGCGTCGATCGCCTTGCGCGCGGCGGGCAACCCGTCCAGCAACCGCTGGGTCTCGCCGATGCGTCGGTGCAGGGCGGGACTTCCCAGCAGTTCCACTCCGCTGCCGCCGGTGAGTTGCCGGAAGTTCGCGTCGGCGGCGTCGGTGCGCTTTCGCTGGGCGGCCATCGCCTCGCGCCGTTGGCGTTCCGCGCTGACCGAGCCCAGGGTGATCGCGATCAGCCGCCGCTCGGCCTGCAGTTCGACGATGAGCCGCTCACTCGGGTCGGCCACCTCGGTGTTGAGGGTCGCCACGCCCAGCATGTTCAAACCGTCACGGACCGTCACCCATGCCGTGAACGCCCAGAGCGCGGTGAGCGACACCAGAAGTGCCGTGACCTTGGTCCGCAAGCTCGCGTTACGCAAGCGCATGGTATCCACCCCGGGAAACAGAAAAAATAGACGGCATTTTTCGTGGCAGTTGACACATCCTGGTCAAACAGGTCAAACGGTCGCCACATCGCTGGGATCAGCGGGGCATCCCGCATCACACCCGCCGAACCTTAGCAATGTCCCTAAAAACCCTCAAGACGGACAGAGTGGATGCGCCCTCGTGTCCTGTTTTGAATTCACGGTCAATTCTCAATACGAGTCGTCCTCGGGAATGGCGAGCGCACGTCGCGCCAGGTGAAGCGCGCCCAGAACTGCCGCCCTGACGATCGCCACCGGCAGATACAGGTCCTTGTCGACCCAGAGCGACGGCGCCTCGCCGCCACGGGCGGCCAGCAGGTGCCGGTATCCACGTTCCACGGCCTGTCTCCACCGCCCGTCCCGCGCGGCGTCGGTCAGCAGCAGGATCTGCAGCGCGTAGGCGGTCTCCTCCGCGGTGCCCTCCCATCGGCCCCACGACCCGTCCCCGCGCTGGGTGGCGAGCACCCAGTCCACGGCACCGCCCACCGCGCCCGCCGACTCCCCGCCGCCGAACTCGCGCAGCGCGATCGCGCAGCAGGCCGTGGCGTAGTACGGAGAGACGTGCCAGCGGTCCGTCCAGCTGCCGTCCGCCTCCTGGCGGTCACGCAGCCATGCCGACAGCTTCGCGACGACGGCCGCGTGGCGGGGCTCTCCCCCACGGCGGCGCAGGTATTCACCGAAGGCGTCGAGCACATGCGCGTTGGTCGTCGGGGACATCCCCTCCTCCCCCCGCCAGGTGCAGAAGTGGGTCTCCAGCTCGAACGGCCACAGCCCCTCCGGCTCGCGCGGCTCGTCGAGCAGCGCGAGCGCGTACAGGGCGACGGAGGTGGTGTCGGCGTCCGCGGGCAGACCGGGCCCCGTGGCGATCCCTTCGGGGCCGAGGCCGTCCCGCAGGCTCGCGACCAGTCGCGGCGGCACGTCCAGCGGGATCCCCGCACGCCGCAGCCAGCTCAGCGTCCAGCCACGCTCGAACACGGCGATGGGGAGGGTGCACGGCATGGGACCGCCGGAGGAGGCCACGACGGCCTCCAGATACCGCCGGACGGCCGTCTCGTCACGCGTCCTGCGTGCGGCGCGATCCTCGGCTCCGGGTCCGGCCTCGGGCGGCGAGGCCAGCCAGGCCGCGCTCGCCCCGGGCGAGGCTCCCACGGCCGCCATCCCGCCGGGCATCGGCGTGGGGAGGATTCCCGAGGCGGCTATCGCCTCCGGGCCCGCGACCTCGAGGGCATGGACCAGTTTCTGCGGGATCGGCGCGCCCGACATCAGCCACGCCCTGACGGCCGTCAGTTTGGCGCCGCCCGTGCCCAGGGGCGGTTGCGGCCCCTCCCCGTCGAGGTGACCGTCGATCAGGGCGAACAGGGCGGCGACGATGAGTTCGACCGCGGGCGTGTCCGGTGGCCAGCCGGCCTGGAAGGACCGGTTCCCGATGGCCTCCAGCCCGCGTTCCACGGCCTTGGCGAGGAGGGCGCGGTCGGAGGGGCCTTCGCGCCCGAGTTCGACCAGGAGCGCCTCGACCGCGCTCAGCGTGGGGACGAGGGCGTGGTCGCCGGAACACCCCCAGCCACCGTCCGGCCGCTGGGTGTCGAGCAGGAACTCGACCCGTGCGGTGTGCCCTGCCAGCCACGGCGCCAGGCTCACCACCCGGCCGGTCTCGTACGGGGAGGCGGACACCTGCCCCCAGGGCTCGGCCGACAGTCCGGCGACCAGCTCGCGTGCCTCGGCGACCACGTCGATCCCGGCGTGATCCTCCGTACGGATCCCGGCGCCCGCCTCCGTGCCTGGTTCCGTGCCCGATTCCGTGATGGTCAGCAGGCCGTCCACGCTCACAACGTCCCCCAGTAGTCGCCGACCTGGTAGAAACCCGCGCAGAAGTCCATCTGGCGTTCCATGTAGCCCGCCAGCTCCGGATGGGCGGTCCGTAGCGGGGCGATGAGCTCCCGGCTCCGGGCGGCGAGCCCGGCGATCCGCTGTTCCACCTCGGCGCGGCCGACACCGAGCAGCAGGACGTTGAGATCTCCCCAGGCGACGTCCCGCTCGTAGGTGCCCAGGTCGTTGAGAAGGCGGATGACCCGTTGCACCGCCCAGCCCGCCTCGCGCAGCGCGTCGACGTCCGCGACCGCTCCGGGGCCCGTGACGTGGATCCAGTGGGCCGCGAACGCGTAGGAGAAGCCGAGGTTGTCGGCGTTGCCGAGGTACTCCTCGTAGGTCGGCGTGACCTTGTCGGTCTTCCAGCGCCACTCCGTGAGCATCCCGCCCAGCATGCGCTCCAGCTCGTCGCGCCAGACCGGCCCGAGTTCGGGGAACGCGGGCGAGGCCGCGAGCTCGTCGCGGATGTCGCCGAGCATGCGGGTCAGGTCGTCGTCGGGGACCGGCGAGGCCCCGTCCGCCACGTCCAGGCACCTCCTGGCGATGGCCCGCACCTCGGGCAGCGAGGTGGCGACGTAGTCGACGAGCCAGTCCAGGCCGAACGCCCAGAGGGAGACCTTGTTCGCCATCCGCAACTGCTCGGCGCCGAACCAGGGGCCGCCGAACGCCATGGCCAGTGAGAGCGTGCTGTACAGGGCCGCGTCGAACGGCTTGGCGGAGAACAGGCCGGGATAGGTCTCCGCCCACTCGCGCATGTCCCGCTGCGACCGCCCGGCGCGGGCGCAGATCGCCCCCGCCTCCCTGGCGTCCCCCAGGACACCGGAATCGGGCCGTGCATCGGGGGCGGGCCGGACGTCCGGATCGGAGCGGAGCCCGGAATCGGGCCGGACAGCCGGATCGGGCGGGAGCGTCATCGCAGGGCCCCGCTCCGGTCACGTCCGTTGAAGGACACGCCCAGCGAGACCTTCTGCCGGGGACGCAGCGAGGCGGCCCAGCCGGTGTCGAACGGGCCCGGGGTGCGCACCGACATGCGGAACCGGCTGAGGATGCTCGCGACGAGGAGCGGTGCCTCGACGTAGAACAGGGGCTCGCCCAGGCACCTGTGCGGTCCGCCACCGAAGGGGAAGTAGGAGTATCTGTGCCTGCGCTCCTCGCCCCCGGACCTGCTGGGCGCGAACCGCTCGGGGTCGAACTCGTCCGGGCGCTCCCAGAACTCCTCCAGTCGCTGCGTGGCGTACGGGGTGACCAGCACCGACGATCCGGCCTTGATCCGGATGCCGCCGATCTCCGTGTCCTCCATGACCCTGCGGGGGAGAAACCAGCCCGCCGGGTACAGGCGGAGTGTCTCCTGCAGGACCATGCGCGTGTAGACGAGACGGGGGATGTCCTCGGGAACGGCCGGTCCCTCGCCCACCACCTCGTCGATCTCCGCCCGGAGCCTGGCCTCCACGTCCGGGTGCTCCTCGAGGAGGAGCCACAGCCAGGTGAGGACCATCGCGGTGGTCTCCGACGAGGCGGCGTACACGCTGACCAGCGCGTCGCGGATCTGCTTCTCGGTGAGTCTGTCACCGTTCTCGTCGACGGACCGGCAGAGCACGGAGATGACGTCGACGCTGTCGTCGGGTCGGGCCATCGCCTTTCTCACCACGGGAAACACCACGTCGTCGATCGACTGGACGGCCCGCAGAAAGGTCCTGTCGCCGGGGATCCGCATGAAATACGGCATGAAAGGCATGAGAATCCGGTAGACGAGCGAATAGGACGCCTGTTCGAAAGCGGGGATGATGCGTTCCCCGTCCTCCCGGTTCAGCTTGTCCCCGAACAGCACCCGGTTGACGATGTAGCTGAGGATGCTGGACATCTCCGTGGCCGCGTCGAAGTCCTGCCCCGACCGCACGTACTCGTCCCATTCCTCGACGCGCCCCGCGACGCGCCTGGACACCTCATCGGCGATCGTGGCGATGTACCGCGTGGTGAACAGGGGTTGCAGGACCTTCCTGCTGTTCTGCCAGTGTTCGCCGTCGCTCATGATGCTGTGCCCGAAAAGCCGCTCCAGAGGGCGCCAGAACATTCCCAGGCGCTGGTGCTTCGTCCATTCGACGCGCATCACCTGCTGGACGTGGTCGGGGTGCGTGATCAGATAGGGGCGAAAGGGCCCCAGCTCCAGCCGGACGATCTCACCTCGCGCCTCCCGTGCGAACCCGGCGAGCGCCCCCGCCGGTTCGCGGAGAAGCTTGGGCAGGGCTCGGCGCATCGGAACGGATCTCGCCCGGCGACCGGCACGGACGTGCACGTCCATGGACATAGGCAAACATCTCCCACCTCGCGTGACGTGAATTCGCGCAGCACGAGACAACCGCCCGCGCGGGTGAGCGCGGCGGTGTTCGAAAACGGGGACACCCCACGTGTCCCGTTCCCACCCGGGGCGCGAATCAGGACTGGTCAGCCAACGGAACAGGACCGCTCGGCCGACAATCCACCTGGGACGCTCCGAGCCTCCTCGCCTGTCTCATTCTGTGTTTTACACGCTAAAGCGCATCACATCACAACATTAGTTAATCTTCGCACAAAGTATCACATGACTCACCAGAAGTGATCAAGGGTGTATAGCATATAAAGCCCACCACTTTCCGGCATGATCCTCGTTAACATGCGCCGTTAACGCGCGCTTAACATGAGCGCCTTAATTAGTGGATCAGCCGCCAATCATGCGATGACCTGGCATTACCCAGTGTGACCGCGGGTCCTCAACCCCGAGCTGTCAGGCTTCCCGAGCGCTCAGGCGCCCTTGGCGAAGGCCGCGAGGATGCGGTCGGCGGCCAGCGACGGGGTGAGGGCACCCTCCTGGACGTCGCGCTCCACCTGGCCGACGATCGCCGCGACCTCGGGGTGCTCGCGGAGCCGGGTGAGCAACCTGTCGGTGATCAGTGCCCAGGTCCAGCGGACCTGCTGGCGGCGACGGCGCTCGGCGAGCTCCCCCGAGGCCTCCAGGGCGTCGCGATGGTGGACGACCTGCCGCCACAGCTCGTCCAGCCCCTTGCCGGTCAGCCCGCTGCAGGTGAGCACCGGGGGCGTCCGCCCGGCGCCCAGCAGGCGGAGCGCTCCCGCGAGCTCTCTGGCGGCCTTGCGCGCGTCCAGCTCGTGGGAGCTGCCCTCGGTGCCGTCGGCCTTGTTGATCGCGATCACGTCGGCCAGCTCCAGCACCCCCTTCTTGATGCCCTGGAGCTGGTCGCCCGTCCTGGCCAGGGTGAGCAGCAGGAAGGTGTCGACCATGTCGGCCACGGCGGTCTCCGACTGGCCGACGCCGACGGTCTCCACGAGAACGATGTCGTATCCGGCGGCCTCGACCACGACCATCGCCTCGCGGGTCGCCCTGGTGACCCCGCCCAGGGTGCCCGAGGTGGGCGAGGGGCGGATGAAGGCGGCCGGGTCGACCGCCAGGCGGGACATCCTTGTCTTGTCGCCCAGGATGCTCCCGCCCGTACGCGTCGAGGACGGGTCGACGGCGAGCACCGCCACCCGATGCCCCTCCCCGGTCAGCCGGGTGCCGAGTGCGTCGATGAACGTGGACTTGCCGACACCGGGCACGCCGGTGATGCCGACCCTGCGCGCGGCGCCGGAGAGCGGCGTCAGCTCGGCGAGCAGCCGCTGGGCCAGGTCCCTGTGATCGGCCCTGGAGGACTCCACCAGCGTGATCGCCCGCGCGATCCAGGCCCTGGACCCCTCCTTCACTCCCTGAACGTAGTCGTCAAGCGTCCGCGTCATGGCCCAGCCGGGTGAGCAGGTCCGCCAGCAGTCCCCGGGCGGCGTCGGCGATCACGGTGCCGGGCGGGAAGATCGCGCTCGCCCCCGCCGCGCGCAGCGCGTCGAAGTCACCGGGCGGGATGACCCCGCCGACCACGATCATGACGTCCTCCGCGCCCAGCGCGGCCAGCGCCTCGCGGAGTGCGGGCACGAGCGTGAGGTGCCCGGCGGCGAGCGAGTTCACGCCGACCACGTGCACGTCGGCCTCGACCGCCTGACGGGCGACCTCGTCGGGCGTCTGGAACAGCGGGCCGACGTCCACGTCGAAGCCGAGGTCGGCGAAGGCCGTCGCGATCACCTTCTGGCCCCGGTCGTGACCGTCCTGGCCCATCTTCGCCACCAGGATGCGGGGGCGGCGGCCCTCCAGCCGCTCGAACTCGGCGCAGGCCGCGCGAACTCCGTCCACGCCGGATCCCACCTCCTCGCGATAGACCCCGGTGATCGTACGGATCTGCGCCGCGTGCCGCCCGAAGACCCGCTCCAGCGCGTCGGAGATCTCCCCGACCGTGGCCATGGCGCGGGCCGCCTCGATCGACAGCGCGAGGAGGTTCCCGTCGCTCGCCGCGCCCTTGGTCAGCGCGGTGAGAGTCTCCTCCACCCGGATGGGATCGCGCTCCTCGCGCAGGCGGCGCAGCTTCTCCAGCTGCTGGGCGCGTACCGAGGTGTTGTCGACCTTGAGCACCTCGATGGGCTCGTCGGCGTCCGGCCGGTACTTGTTCACGCCGATGACCGGCTGGCGCCCGGAGTCGATGCGCGCCTGGGTGCGGGCGGCGGCCTCCTCGATGCGCAGCTTCGGCAGGCCCTGGTCGATCGCCCTCGCCATGCCCCCGGCGGCCTCGACCTCCTCGATGTGGCCCCACGCCCTGGCGGCCAGCTCGTGGGTGAGCCGCTCGACGTAGTAGGAGCCGCCCCAGGGGTCGATCACCCGGCAGGTGCCCGACTCCTGCTGGAGCAGCAGCTGGGTGTTGCGGGCGATCCTGGCGGAGAAGTCGGTGGGCAGGGCGAGCGCCTCGTCGAGGGCGTTGGTGTGCAGCGACTGGGTGTGCCCCTGGGTGGCGGCCATCGCCTCCACGCAGGTGCGGACGACGTTGTTGTAGACGTCCTGGGCGGTGAGCGACCAGCCGGAGGTCTGCGAGTGGGTCCGCAGCGAGAGCGACCTGGGATTCTTCGCCCCGAACCCGGACACCAGCCGCGCCCAGAGCAGCCGCGCCGCCCGCAGCTTGGCGACCTCCATGAAGAAGTTCATGCCGATGCACCAGAAGAACGAGAGGCGCGGCGCGAACCTGTCGATGTCCAGGCCCGCCTCGACGCCGGCCCGGAGATACTCCACCCCGTCGGCGAGGGTGTAGGCGAGCTCCAGGTCACACGTGGCCCCGGCCTCCTGGATGTGGTACCCGGAGATCGAGATCGAGTTGAACTTCGGCATCTTCTCGCTGGTGTACGCGAAGATGTCGGAGATGATCCGCATCGAGGGGCCCGGCGGGTAGATGTAGGTGTTGCGGACCATGAACTCCTTGAGGATGTCGTTCTGGATGGTCCCCGCGAGCTGCTCGGGGGCCACCCCCTGCTCCTCGGCGGCCACGACGTAGAGCGCGAGCACGGGAAGCACCGCGCCGTTCATGGTCATCGACACGCTCATCCTGTCGAGGGGGATCCCGTCGAACAGCTGCCGCATGTCGTAGATGGAGTCGATGGCCACGCCCGCCATGCCGACGTCCCCCGCCACCCGGGGGTGGTCGGAGTCGTAGCCCCGGTGGGTGGCCAGGTCGAAGGCGACCGACAGGCCCTTCTGCCCGGCGGCCAGGTTGCGCCGGTAGAAGGCGTTGGACTCGGCCGCGGTGGAGAATCCGGCGTACTGGCGGA
The DNA here is from genome assembly GCF_040299985.1 of Streptosporangium sp. NPDC000563. Taxonomy (NCBI): domain Bacteria; kingdom Bacillati; phylum Actinomycetota; class Actinomycetes; order Streptosporangiales; family Streptosporangiaceae; genus Streptosporangium; species Streptosporangium sp. NPDC000563. The sequence continues at coordinate 130,274 of NZ_JBEPDA010000002.1, forward strand.
TGGTCCACGGCTGGTTGACGTACATGGTCGGGTACGGGCCGCGCAGGTAGGGGACCGCGCCGGGGTAGGTCTCCAGGAAGTCGAGCCCGGCCAGGTCGGCGGCGGTGTAGAGGGGCTTGACGCCGATGCCCTCCGGCGTCTCCCACAGCAGGTCCCCCGGATCGCTCCCGGTGGCCTCCCGAACGGATCGCGCCCAGTCCTCCAGGCCGGGATCAGGAGCCGCGGGGTCCGCCGGGTGCTCGCCGGGGGCCGCCGGTCGCGCACCGAGCTCAATGCCGGAGAAGTCGGGAATCATCGAGCCACCCCCAGATCGTCGAAGGTCGTCCGGAGCACGCCGAGCGCGTCACATCCCGCGTAGAGACAGCCGTCCACACCCTCGTAATCTCCCTTCCCCGCCAGCCACACCTTTACCGCCCCCGCGCCCCTCAGCGCGGCGGCCACCGCCTCGGCGTGCCCGGCGTACAGCCGGTCACTGGAGCACAGGCAGGCGATCCTCGCCCCGGAGGCGGCGAACGCGGCGGCGATCTCGCCGGGATCCGTGACGGCGCCGCCGGTCACGGTGGCGATGCCGCCCGCCTGGAAGAGGTTGGCCGCGAACGACGCCCTCGCGGTGTGCGAGGCCACCGGACCGATGGTCGCCAGGAAGACCTTGGGCCGGGTCTCCTGGGCGTCCGCCAGGTCGCGCAGCGCCTCGAACTCCTGCGCGTAGTGCACCCCGGTGCTTCCGCCGGGCCTGGCCTGCCTGCTGAGAGGCCGCTCGGCCAGGTCGGGGAACTCGCTGACGCCGGTGATCGGGTCGCGGCGCCTCGCGATTCCGGCCGCGCGCCGCTCCCAGGTGGCCGCGAGCCGTCCCGCGACGAACCCGGAGGCGAGCGCGTCGGCCATCCCCCCGGCGCGCTCGATCTCCTGGAACCACTCCCAGGCCCTGACCGCGAGGTCCTCGGTGAGCCGCTCGACGTACCAGGAGCCCCCGGCCGGGTCGATCACCCGGGCCACCCCGGCCTCCTCCACGAGCAGCGACTGGGTGTTGCGCGCGATGCGGCGGGCGAAGGCGTCCGGCAGGCCGAGGCGGGCGTCGAAGGGCTGCACCGTCACCGCGTCGGCCCCGCCGGTACCGGCCGCGAAGCAGGCGAGCGTGGTGCGGAGCATGTTCACCCACGGGTCGCGGGCGGTCATCATCGCCGAACCGGTCACCGCGTGCTGCCGCTGCGCCGCGCCGGAGACACCGGAGACGCCGGAGACGCCGCACACCTCGGCGACGCGCGCCCAGAGCCTGCGGGCCGCCCTGAGCTTGGCGATGGTGAGGAACTGGTCGGCGGTGGCGGCGTAGCGGAACTCCAGCTGCCCGAACGCCTGCTCCATCGTCAGACCCGCGCCGGTCAGGGCACGCAGCGCGGCGACCCCCGCCGCGACGGAGCAGCCGAGCTCCTCCGCGTCACCGCCCCCCGCGTCGTGGTACGGCGTGGCGTCCACGACCACCGCCCGAAGGCCCGGATGGTCCGCGACGCAGCGGCGGGCCAGCTCGATCGCCGTGTCCGCGTCGGTGAGGACGTCGGCGCCCAGGTTCCCGGTGAGCCTCCCCGGTCCGTCATCGGCCGCGCGGCCGGTGGCACCGGAGGCAACACCCGGTCCGTCGCCGGACACCGGCGTTCCCGGCCCGCCGGGCGTCGCGGCCGCGTCGCCGCGCGGTGCCGAGGCCTCCCGCTCCCCGGCCAGCGCGAAAAGCGCCGCTGCCGCCTCGCGGGTCCGCTTGCCCGCGTCGAGCGTGACCGAGATCAGGTTCAGGTGGACCCGCTCCAGCGCGCGTGGCAGATCCTCCGGGTCGAGGGCGAGCCACAGCGAGTCGACGCCGTTCTCCAGGTCCGCGAGGATCGCCTCGGGATCGGGCACCTCGTGGCGTTGCCGTACCTCCCAGCCGCCCTCGGGACGGGAGCCGCGGACGTAGGGCGCGGCTCCGGGAAGGCCGGGATCACCTGGCAGGTCGGACGCGTCGTAGATCGGCGCGATCGTCACGCCGTCGTAGGTGGTGAAGGCCAGCGCCTCCTCCGGGGAGTCGGTCTCGACCCCGGACTTGCGCAGCACCCCGAGCGCGAGCTCCCGCCACCGGTCACGGGTGACCGGTGGGAACTCGGCGGCCGATCGAGACTCCTCAGGCGGCACGGTCATGCACCGGATCCTAAGCGTCGCGCCACCGGGAACTTCCCCCGCCCCCCGGACGAATACCAACACTGGGGTCAACAGGGGGTGCGGGCAGGGGTTCGGCGTGACTCGTGACCGGCGTGATCCGCGCCGGTGTGGCGTCGACAGGGGGCGCGGGCAAGGAGGCCGATCTCGGGATCCGCCCCCGGTGGCGACGGCGAGGCGCGCCACCGGGGAGCCGGTCACGCGACGGTCAGGTGACGGGCTCCTGCCAGGCGGCGTCCCAGGTGGTCCGGTCGACGGCGCCGGTGACGGCGAGGCCCTTCTCCTTCTGGAACTTCCTGCAGACCTCACTGGAGGCGGGGCCGTACAGGCCGTCGACGTCGATCGCCCAGCCCCGGTCGCGCATCCGCCGCTGCCAGGTGCGGACGTCCTCCCCCTGCATGACCGGCGGCTGCTTGAGTATGCGGCCGGGGAAGGAGGGGTGGGGTCCGGGCGGGTTGGGAGCCCCGCCGGGGCGTGGGGCGCCGCGCTTGACCCACGCGTACAGGGGCTCGCCGGGGCAACTGGTCGAGTAGCCGTCGCGGTGCCCCTTGATCTCCCTGCCCGCCCCGCCCTTGTCCCTGAGGTATTCGATGGCGTCGAGGATGCCGTGCAGGATGTTGTCGGTCGGCTTGGTGAACCCCGAGGAGCCGACCAAGCCGAGCACCGCGTAGTGGTCGCTGTTGAGCCCGGCGCCGTTGGCGGCCGGGACGTTGCGCACGCCGCGCCCCTCGAAGACCTTCCGATGCGGACAGACCAGCATGGAGTATCCGACATCGATCCAGCCGTTGCCGTCCATGTGGTGGCTCTGGATGGACTTCACCAACGCGACACACTTGGCGTGGTCGTTCACGATGTCCGGGCTGACCTGGCCACCCGTGTAATGGACCTTCACTCCCTTGGTGGAGTTGAGCTTGCTGTAGGAACCGCGCGGCTGGCGGGCGCCCCACTCACGGCGAGTAACGAGATCGATGGCCACGAAACGTCTCCACTGTCTGAGTGATATTGCCCTACCGGAGCGTAATGGCTGACACGGCACCAATGAGGCCGTTAAACCAATTGATCCCTTGTCGCGGTGTGATGGGGGAAGCACTCCGGATGGTCGTCGGGTAGCGAAACAGCCGTTCTCCTAACCCCTGCCGGGCCCTCTAAACCGCACCCTCCCCCGGCCCAGCGAGGCTCGGCGAGCCCCGTCGAGGTGGGAGCGCGCTTCCCTTCTCCAGGTTCCTCTCCCCTCGGCGCGAACGCCGTGGGGCACCGGCGAGCCAGGCATCCGGCACGCCGCCCCGAACCGGGCGGTTCCCCTTTCTCCTCCGTGTCCCCCGTTCACCCATCACACTTCACATCACCGACAAGACGGATAGCCTTCCCCCATGGTCGTGACCCCCCTCACCCCTGACGACCCGGTTCGGCTCGGCGCGTTCCAGCTTGCCGGGAGAGTCGGTGAGGGCGGCCAGGGCGTCGTCTACCTCGCGCACGCTCCCAGCGGTGAGCGGGTGGCGGTGAAGGTGCTGTTCCGCGGCGACACCGCGTCGCGGGCGCGGCTCGCCCGCGAACTGTCCGCCCTGGAGAGCGTCGCGCCCTTCTGCACGGCGCGCGTGCTGACCGCCTCCGTGGACGGCCCCCTCCCGTACGTGGTCAGCGAGTTCGTCGACGGCCCCTCGCTGGAGGAGAGGATCCGCGAGCGGGGCCCGCTGCGGGGCGGCGAACTGGAACGCCTGGTGGTCGGTACGGCGACCGCGCTGACGGCCATCCACGCCGCCGGGGTGGTGCACCGCGACTTCAAGCCCGCCAACGTGCTGCTCGGCCCCGACGGCCCCAGGGTGGTCGACTTCGGCATCGCGAGGGCGGAGGGCGCGGCCACGACCGCCTCCGGCCTGATCGGCACCCCCGCCTACCTGTCCCCCGAGCAGATCGGCGGGGCTCCCGCCTCACCCGCCTCCGACGTGTTCGGCTGGGCGGCCACCATGCTCTGCGCGGCGAGCGGCAGCCCTCCCTTCGGCGCCGACACCGTGCCGGCCGTGCTGAACCGGATCCTCAACCACCACCCGGACCTGTCGCCCCTGCCCCCCGCCTTCGCCGGGTTGATCGCCTCCTGCCTGGACAAGGATCCCGCCCGCCGTCCGACGGCCCGCGCGCTGATGGTCGGCCTCGTCGACCCGGTCGCCGCCGGCCCCTCCGCCGAGTCCACCGAGGACCTGGCCAGGATCGGCAGCCGGATCGCCGCCCCTCCGGGACGGTCGGCGCTCACGACCCGGGAATCCCGCCGTGGCCGGCGGGGCGCCGTCACCGGCGCGGCCCTCGTCACGGTGTCGCTGCTGATCGCCGCGGGGGTCGCCGCCTGGCTCATTCCGGGCATCCCCGAGACCGGCGTCAACGGTTCCGGCCGGGCGACACCGTCCACCCCGCCGTCGCCGTCGTCGCCGTCGTCGCCGTCGTCGCCGTCCGGAGGCGAGGGCCCGTCCACTCCGGAACCCTCCGGCACCGAGAGGCCGGCCCCGCCGGGGAACGGGGTCGAGATCCCCGCCTCCTTCGCCGGAGCGTGGGCCGGTGACGGCGTCACCTCCACCAACCCGTTCTCCCCCGGCGAGAAGCGGATCGAGGTCACGCTCAGAAAGGGCGACGACGGAGCCGAATGGGCGGAACCGGTCAACGGCTGCAAGGGGCGGATCACCCTGGCCAAGGTCACCGCCGAGGAGTTGACCTTCACCCTCGGCTCCGGCACCGGCTGCGTCCCCGGCACCGTGTGGCTCAGGCGCAAAGGTGACGCCCTGACCTACACCTGGAAGGACGTTCCCGGCCCCGAACTGGTCACCGAGACCGGCGACCTGACCAGGAACCGATGAGGCCCTGACCGGCCATGATGCCGATGACGACGATCACCGCGCCGAGCGGCTGGTTCCACGTCAGCGTCTCACCCAGGACGAGCACCCCGAGGACGACCCCCACCAGCGGGGTCAGGTACGTCACCGTCGAGGCGGCCGTCGCCCCCCAACGGGCGATGACCGTGGTGTTCCAGATGTAGGCGAGCCCCGTACCCAGGACGCCCAGGGCGGCCATGCTCGCCACGACGGGCAGGTCCAGGCGCACCGGACCGCCTGCCAGCAGCGGGCTCAGCGCGAGCATGATCAGGGCCGCCACGCTGATCTGGGCGGCGGCGATCGTGGGGGCGTCGTAGCCGTAGGAGACCACGAAGCGCCGCGTGTAGGCGAAGGCCAGGCCGTAGCAGAACGTCGCCCCCAGGCAGGCCGCCTGCGCCCATCCGGGGCCGGCCTCGCTCAGGTTCCACGGGGCGAGGACGACGACGACACCCGCCGCACCCAGCAGCAGGCCGAGCACCCCCGCCGCGTCCAGGCGTTCCTGGCGGAGCGCGGCCAGGGTCACGAACATCGTCATCAGCGGCGTCGTGGCGTTGTAGATGCTGGAGAGCCCCGAGGGGATGTGCTGCCCGGCCCAGGCGAACAGCAGGAACGGCACCACGCACAGCAGCAGCGCGACCACCCCCAGGTGCGCCCAGAGTCTCGGCTGCCTCGGCCATCTCCGGCGGGTGACCAGCATGATCGCGTTGAGGGTGAGCGCTCCCAGCGTGAGACGGCCCAGCACCGTCTGGACGGGAGACAGGCCGGTGAGAGCGACCTTGATGAACAGGAAGCTCGCCCCCCAGGTCAGGGCGAGCGCGAGATATCGGGCGAGCACCGACCTGCTCGCCGGGAGCGGCGCGGCGTCGGCCGCCCGCACCCGCGGAGCTGCCGGGAAGGTTCTTTCACGGGTCACCGGAGCAGTCTCATCAGGCGCTGAGCATGTGTCCAATGAGTTGCCCCGGCGGTGTGATGAGATGTCCTCATGAGGGCCACGGTCGCGCAACTCCGAGTCTTCGCCGCCGTGATCGCGAACGGCGGCTTCGGCGCGGCCGCCGAGGAGCTGGGCATGTCACAGTCGGCGGTCTCCCACGCGCTCGCCGCGCTTGAGCGCGCTCTCGGCGCACCGCTGGTGCTGCGGCACGGAGGCGTGGGACCCACCGCCCTGGGGACGACGATCCTGCCGCACGCCCAGGCGGCGCTCGCCTCGGTGTCCGCCATCGACGAGGCCGTCTCCGCACACCTGGGACAGCACACCGGAGTCGTCCGCGTCGCCGCCCCGCCCACGGTCTGCTGCGGGCTGCTCCCCCAGCTCATGCGGACGTGGCGCGCGGAACTCCCCGGTGTCGAGGTGCAGGTCTTCGAGGGTGACGACGACGAGCTGTCTCCCTGGCTGGAGACCGGAGTCGTCGACGCCGCCGTCCTCGTCGATCCGCTGCCCCCTCCTCCCGCGCATGTGGTGGTGGGCCGCGACGCCTTCCACGCCGTGGTCCGCACCGATCACCCCCTCGCCGGTCAGGAACACATCACGATGGCCGAGCTGACGGAGGATCCGCTGCTCGTCTCCAAGGGGGGCTGCGAGCCGCAGACCCGACTGCTGTGCTCCATGGCGGGTGTCCCCTACGCCCCTGCCCAGCATGTGCGCGAGCTCGGCACACTCATCGGAATGATCGCCGCCGGTATCGGCGTCTCGACGGTTCCCGATCTCGGCCGCGGCCTCCTCACCCCCGGGCTCGTCATGATCCCGCTGAAGCCGTCCCTGACCCGTGCCCTCGTCCTCACCGGTCCGCTCACCCGCCCGCCGAGCCCTCTGGTCGACGCCCTGCTCCGCACCGCCCCCGAGGCCCCCGCTTCCTCGGCGGCCTCCTGAGTCCGGCGCGAAAACCCTTCGACCGCAGAGCGTCCCGCGAGGATCATTGGCGCCATGTCCGTACTCAAGGAGGTCGACTTCCAGCCGGAGCCGCGCCCGGTCGAGCTGCCGATGAAGATCTGGCTCGACGACGGCGACGCGGCGGTGGACGTGATCGACGCCCTCGCGTTGTCCCCCTTCGCGACCGGGGCCCAGCCCTGGTCGCGCACCGCGAACCTGGAGCGGGTCCGTCCCGACGCCTCTCTCGCCCCCGCCTCGGGAAGGCTCGTCAGGGCGGCCTCGGAGAAGGACGGCCGCGACTCGCGGCTGCTGTGCGGAGAGGGCTGGACCCTGCGCGTGATCCGCTACCGCAACCGCGCCGCCACGGTCAGCGTGACCGCGGTCGACGAGGGACTGGCCCGCTCGGTGCTCGAGGAGATCACGAGGGACGCCGAGGAGCCCGCCCCCGAGAGCGACCACGTCACGATGGGCTTCTGGTGGCAGGGTCCCCGGGGCAGCCGCCGCTCGGAGAAGCCGATCACCGCCGCTCCCTGGGCGGAGGTCGCCGGCAACTACGCCAGGTCCGTGAGCGAACCGCTGTCGCGGCTGATGTCCGTCACCCCCTCGGAGGCACACGGCCGGCTGATCCTGCTGCACGGGCCGCCGGGCACCGGCAAGACGACGCTGCTGCGCACGCTCGCCCACGAGTGGCGGTCGTGGTGCCAGGTCGACTGCGTGCTGGACCCCGAGCAGCTGTTCCACTCCCCCGGATACCTCATGGAGGTCGCCGTCGGCTCCGACGACCATGACCACGACGACGGAGGCGACAGCGGAGATCGGTGGCGGCTCCTGGTGCTGGAGGACTGTGACGAACTGATCAGGTCCGGCGCCAAGGAGGCCACCGGACAGGGCCTTTCGCGCCTTCTCAACCTGACCGACGGGCTCCTCGGCCAGGGCCGCGACGTCCTGGTGGCCATCACCACCAACGAGGACCTCGCCCACCTCCACCCTGCCGTCACCCGTCCCGGCCGCTGCCTCGCCCAGATCGAGGTCGGCGCCTTCCCCCACGACGAGGCCGCCCGCTGGCTCGGCACCGCCGAAGGGCTCTCCGCCTCCGGCGCGACCCTCGCCGAACTCTTCGCCCTCCGCGACGGCGTCATCAACCGCGCACCGGCCCCCCAGGAGAACACCGGCCTCTACCTCTGACGGGCACTCGACGGACACGGCGGGCCGAGCGCCGCCGATCGGCCGGAGGGAGATCGGGGGGAGGCGGGGGGAGGGCGACGCGGGCGTCCGATCCGCGCCGCTCTCCGCCTCCGGGCGGCGCGGACCGGGTGGCGACCGCGGGCGCATGGGCCGGGATCCGGCGGGGTACCAGCAGCCCATGCCCGATCTTCTACCGGAGGAGACCCTCCGGCGGCTCGTCGACCTGCTGGTACGCCTCGTCGAGGCGGCCGGGGCGGCCGTCATCTTCGTCGGCGCCGCGATCGCGTTCGTGCGGTTCGTGCTGGTGGCCGTACGGCGGCACGAGGACGGGTTCATCGCGGTGCGGCTGTTCCTGGGACGCTTCCTCGCGCTCGGCCTGGAGTTCCAGCTGGCGAGCGACGTGCTGCGCACGGCGATCGCGCCGAGTTTCCCGCAGATCGGGCAGCTCGCGGCGATCGCGGCCATCCGCACCGCCCTGAACTTCTTCCTGAACAGGGAGATCCAGCGGGAGGGACGCACGATGAGCGAGGCACGCGGGGGCGCCTCGCAGGCCGTCCCCGGCGGGCGGGATTCGCCGGACGACCCCGGCGGGCGCGTCCCGCCCGGTGCGGGGAATGACTGACCTCGCCCGCACGCTCGTCCCCCTCATCGTCGTCATGGGACTGGCCGCGGCGCTCGCCGTCCTCCTCTCCGGCGCCGCCGCCGGCACCGCCCTGGGAGTGCTGCTCGACTTCCTCCTCGCGGCCGGGCTCCTGCGCCTCTCCCAGGCCCAGACCTGGGCGGCGATCATCACCGCGGCGCTCACGGTGCTGATCCGCAAGCTCGTCGCCACGGCGTTCTCGGCGTTCTCCGCACACGCGACGGGACGGCGTCCGCCCGGCCACCGTCCCGCCACCCCCGCCCCGAGCGGACGGGCTCAGGACCGTACGAGATAGTCGTGCAGGCGGCGGCACTGGCGGCCGAACCCCGACGAGGAACGGCGTGACGACGGGGCGAGCCCGGTGATCTCTCCTCGCGCCCCGGCCCGGCCTGCCACCTCCACGCCCAGGGCGACGAGCTCGGTCGCGCCCGAGCGCGGCCGCTCCCCCTCCCCCGGCAACACGTGCGGCAGTGCCGCCCGGATCACCTGCCAGACCTCTCGGTGGGCTCCCTGCCCGGCCGCCCGCCCAAGCCCGGCCACCGCGTGCGGCAGCTTCACCCAGGTCCGCTCCGTGAGCAGGGCGAGCTGCCTGCCGAGCGCGTCCGCGGGCAGGTCCCCCCTCGCCGCCATCCGCAGTACCAGCCGCACGCCACGGTCCGGATCCCGTTGGGCGAGGAAGAAGGCGAGCAGCAGCGCGATCGGCTCACCGGCCGGCCCCTCACCGGCGGTGAGCGCCTCGACGTCTTCCGACTGGACCCCGGGCCGGTACCAGGAGTGGAGCAGATGAGGGAGATAGCCGGCGGCGACCACGTCGCGGTGCGAGGGCAGGACGGCGGGCCACCAGCCCAGGCACTGGCCGTGCATCTCCCCGTGGCTGCTCGGCACCTCGCCGAGCAGCTCGTCGACGAAGGGCAGGCCGGTCGTTTCGGCCCGCACCCGGGGGACCGGATTCAGGCGGGCGCCCGGAGGCGGCTCGTGTTCGTCGGTGTGGCGAAGGTCCCCGTTCTCGCTGAACGTCCAGCGGACGCGCGTCTCCACCTCGACCGGCCCCTCCGCCAGCCATCGCGCCGCCCGGCGCCCGGCCTCGGAGGTGAGCCCTCCGGCCCGGACGACCGCCTCGGGCTCCACCGTCGCCGGCAACCGCAGCAGCGCCTGCTGGAAGTCTGCGGGCAGCGGCTCGGCCCCGGTGGCCTCGACCGCCTCCAGCCGGGTGAGGAAGACGGCGGGATCGAGGTGACCGGTGGCGGCGGTCGGGGTCGCGAGCAGGACCGGCGGCAGCGTTCCCGCCCTGAGCGCGGCGAGCACCTCCGCGCACCGCCGGAGCACGAACCGGTGCGGCGCGGAGACGTCGTACTCACCGGGGAGCCGGTCGGGCCTGAGCACCCGGGCGGCGCCGTACGCCTCCCCCGGCCCTGTCGCCCCGCCGCCCTCGCCGACTCCGGCGAGGACCCGCATGATCTGGTCGCGCGCTCCGGCGAGAAAATCACCGAGGAACATCTCCCAGCCGCCCAGGCTCCCCGAACCGGTCGTGACGTTCCCGAAGGTCCACCCCTCGGAAACCTCGGGATCCTCCCGAACCGCCGGTCCGGGGTCGGCGCCGGGGGTGACGAGTTCGGCGGCGATCGCGGTGAACCAGTCGTGCGGCGCGTACCAGTCCTCCCTCCGGTAGAGCTCGTGAATCCGGTCGACGCTCCCGCTGAGCGCGGCGCGCAGCGCCTCGCGGTCCTCCGTCGCGAGCAGGACGAAGCCCGCGAGCCACCGCTCGGCCTCCTGCCAGTCGCGAGAGGAACCCGCGCGGACCAGTTCGGCGACCGTACCCGGTGGATCGGGGAAGGCTCCTACCGGATCGGGTGGGATGAGCGGCGGCGGGACGAGGACCTCCGGCTCGGCCTCGGGCTCCGGCTCTCCCCCGACCGTCTGGGCGAGGAGCCGTCTCAGGTCGGGCGGGAGCGCGTCCAGCGCCGAGCGCAGCGTCTCCGCGCCGAGCGGGGTGAGGTGTGCCGCGTGCTTGGCCGCGAGGCGCGTGGCGCGTTCCTGTACGGCGTACGCCTCGTGTCCGAACGCGGACGCCAGAGCCGGGGCCAGCTCGTCGGCCCGTTCCGGCGACCGCCGCAGGGTCTGGTCGAGCCAGGTCAGCCCGGTGCGTACCAGCCCGCTCTCGGCGCGGAACAGCACGCCCTCCAGTGCCTCGGTCACGTCGGCCGGGTCGAGGTGGTCGAGGCGGCGCAGGTGCCTGAGCGCGAGTTCCGCGACCGGCCCCGGCGCGGCCGGCAGCAGGCGCAGGTAGTCGCGGGCGCGGGCCTCCACCTCCGCGTACGTGTGGTCGAGCAGCTCGTGGAGGCGGACGAAGAACCGCAGGTCGACGGCGTCCCCTCCGCGCAGGAACCGGCTCACGCAGCCGTTCAGGAGCATCTCGCGGCTCGCCCGCCCCTCGCCGCCCAGCATGGCCAGGGCACCGAGCCAGGAGTCGGAGCGCAGCGGGGTGCTTCGCTCCTCGCGCAGGGCACGGCCCACGCCCTGTGCCTCGAAGATCCTCGGCAGCAGGGTGTCGAAGAGCGGGTCCCTGCGGAGCCTGCTCGCACCGGGCGGCGTGGCGAGCCAGCCGAGCACGAGCGGGTCGTGCTCGGGCGGGGTCACGCCGGTACGGCGGAGCAGGTTCAGCGCCAGTGGCACCCCCGGTGAGGTCCGGTCGCGGATCCGGAGCGTGAGCCGGGTGACCAGATCGGCCTGCCACTCGGGCTCCCGCGCGGAGATCACCGTCATGAGGGCGTCGGTGTCGCCCGGCCTCTCCCAGCTGAAGAACGCGAATTCGCGGCGGTTCAGCCAGGTGGCCACGGCCGCCGCGCCACCGAGCGAGCCCGCGCCCGCCACCCGCAGGCGTTCTCTCCGCGCGCCCCGGCTTTCCCACCGCTCGAAGTCGTCCGTCCCGAGACGCACCGACCTGAGGTGTCCCGGCAGTTCCTTCGCGACCTCCTTGCGCCCGGCGGCGTCGAGCCCCGCCATCCGGGCCGCGAGTTCGTCGAGGCCACCGTTGTCGATGAGGTCGCGGACCTCGTCCCAGACCGTCATCGGGAGTCCTCCCCGACCTGGGAGAGCGGCGCCGCCGGGGAGGCGTCCGGGGTGCCGGCGGCCATCCGGGCGGCGAGCACATGCTTGCAGGGGCCTCGCGAGCCCCGGTGGTCGTACCACCACGGGCAGGTGCACGACCCCTCCGCCGTCCGCACCAGGCGGACGCCGCCTCCGGTGGTCACCTCGGCCGAATCGGCACCGGTGAGGCGGACGGCGCCGGAGGCCAGCAGGGCGCGGGCGGAGCCGAGCCTGGGGTTCAGCGCCGCGACGTGGTCGCGGTCGTAGGGCAGCTCGCGGTGGAAGTGCGCGGCCTCGAAGAGGTCGTAGCCGACCCGGCCCGCCGTGCCGAGCTGGGTGAGCGCGGCCCGGACCCGCTCCGGCGCGAGCCCGGAGCGTTCGGCGAGCAGGCCGAGTTCCAGGGTGGGCTCGAAGTCGAGCAGGACGCCGACCAGGTCGGCGTCGCCGGCCACCACGTCCGAGGAAAGATCGTCCAGGACGGCTCCCTCCCCGGAGAAACCGCGCCAAGCCTGCGGAGAAAGCACCAGTGTGTACCGCATACCGGGCAGTTCCAGCTCCCAGGCGCTCGCCCCCGAGCCGTCCGCCGGCCCGTACACCCGCAGAGCCTTGGCGAAGCGCAACGACGGCATCATCGTCGCCAGCCTGCCGGCCCCGGCCAGATGGACCCCACCGGGTAGGGCCCGCTCCGAAAGTCTCAGTTCCCTGCCCGCGGGGACCGCCCACACCTCGGCCGTCGCCCGCTTCGGCAGGCCGCGCAGGAACCTGACGGCCTGCGGCCCGGCGAGTTCGGCACGCAGGTCGAATCCGGAGGCGATCACCTGGACCTCCGCGAAACCGCGCAGCCACCGGTCGGGCAGCGGCACCTTCTTCTCCACGACCGCGCCGTCCAGGGTGGTCACGGTGAGCTCGTCGGGGCCGACCCCGACGTGCAGCGGGTCACGGGCGCCGACCCTGGCCAGTGCCTCACGCAGCGGGTTGTTGACGTCCACGTTGGTGGTGCCCCGGTCGAAGATCTCACCGTCGAGGGCGGGGCCGAGCACGTCCAGCCGGGCGTAGACGCCACCGCAGGCGGAGAAGGACTCGAATCGAAGACGGTCGCCACCACAGGTCACGACCGGATCGCGGGTGAATCCCGGCTGCGGCCGGTGGTAGCGGGCCAATGCCACGTCGGCGACCGCGAGCAGGCCGGTCGCGGCCGGTGCGGCCTGGGTGAGCACTCCGCTGAAGAAGCGGGGATGGTCGAGAAACCCCGACGTGGTCCGGCCACCGGATGTCGACAGGCCCAGATGTCCGTCGGCGAGTGTGGAGGGGCCGGCATAGGCGTAGGCCTGCACTGCGTTCGTCATGAGCCGGACGGTAGAGATCGCTACCGACAAATCCGATCTCGTCCGCACGGCAGGCGTCGGCCACCGACGCCGAGGACTCCCGCCGAAGCCGCCGGGACTGTTCGGGCTCCTGGGGCTCCCGGGACTCCGGGGCGAAGGGCCGAGGGTTCGGGAGCCCGTCCGAGGCCCGGGACCGGCGGACCTCCCGGCCGCCGGGCGGGCCGGAGGGGAGTCCCCGGTGAGCACGTCCGGGCGATCCGGTGATCGGGCCGGACGGCCGGGCGCCGGGCCCCGGGGTCCGGCCGAACCGGGAACGCCGGGATCAGGTCAATACGCCTATCCGATCTCCGATCGGTTCGCGAACAATTCGGGGAAGGCCGCGCGATTGATCCGGGTGATGGAACGGGCCAATGTCGGCCAAGGAGCAAACGACCATCGCCGTCCCCCCTCTCCCGCAATGCGAGACGCCCGGAATCATACGGTCCGCAAGGCGAGTCTTGCCTTACCGGAGAGTGTCGAGATCACACCTCAATGTGATCGGCAACGTACCGGCGGCACCTTCGAAGGCGCCCGATACCGGACACCTGAAACCCGTGCACGGGCGGCGCGCATTCCGGGGGCGGGGAAGCCATTTGTCCTCCGGAATCCCGGAACGCGCTCGGTTACGAACTTCCGGCGTGCGCGAATTGTCCGCCGAGCGTCCGGCGCGAACCGCGCGAAGCCTCTCCTTCCACCTCTCCCGGCCTGGCCCACCCCTCGTCCCTTCCGTCGGTCTCGGTGTGACAAGTACCGTGAGCAGCGAAAATGGAACGAAAGAACCTGTCTGCCGGCCGAGAGGACCGCCGCGGCAGGCCGGCGCCTCCGGCGCCACGGAGCGCGGGAAACGAACCGCGGCCGAACGATGCACCGGAGTGCCCCGAAGTGGTGGAAGTCGATTTTTTTCCGGGCGGCCAGGATGGAAACCACCCGGAGGTCACGAAACTCCAAAGCGCCCCGGCCCCCCTTCGGTAAAGCCCGCCGGGGCGGCCGACAGAGCCCGGCATACAAGCCGCCAAGGGGTCCCGGTGTCGTCGTCGTTTTTAATGCCCCGCGAACGGGAAGCATTTACCAATGACGTGGAGACGCCGGAGTTCGACCTCGAGTAATTAACCTGAGGGAGTGGATCTCCGGCGAACAGGGGTTTCCTGGGCGCGACAACGAAAGGAGGGACTAGAGTTTTACGCGCGGGGAAGAGACGCGGGACCATCGTCGGCCGGGTTCACGGCCGCACGCTCCGGCGCCAAGATTAAGGAGTCACACAATGGCACGTCAGCAAGTCGTCACGTTCACCGATGACATCACCGGTAAGAAGGCCGACGAGACCGTCTCGTTCGGCCTCGACGGCACCGCCTACGAGATCGACCTGAGCTCGAAGAACGCCACGAAACTTCGCGAGGCCCTCAGACCGTTCCAGTCCGCCGCCCGCAAGGCGAGCACCTCCATGGGCCGCAAGGGCAGGGCGAAGGGTTCCGGCGGCAACCGTGAGCGGAGCGCCGAGATCCGGGCGTGGGCGAAGTCCCACGGGATCGAGGTGAGCGAGCGCGGACGCATCGGAGGAAAGGTCGCCGAGGCGTTCGCCGCGGGCGACCCCAGCGTGGCGAAGGGCTCGACCAAAAAAACCCCGCAGACCGCGCACAGCGAGTGAGGCCGGGCTCCCGGACCCTGTAGGGGTGGCGGCGTCATAGCCGACCGGGAGTGCTCGAAACGACCACATAATGACCACATGGGGTGCTACTTCCAACCCGGAGGGGTATGCACCTTTTGATGAAAAGCTTTGGGAATCTGGCTCCGGGGGCGTTCTTTGATGAGCGAGGTCGCACAGATCTGTTCGGATCTGATCAGATTCGACACCACCAACCCCGGCACCGGTGAACGTCCGGCGGCCGAGCACGTCGCCACCCTGCTGTCCGACGCCGGGGTCGAGCCCGTGGTGTTCGAGTCGGCCAGCCGCAGGACCAGCGTGATCGCCAGGATCCCCGGCGACTCGCCCGAGGCCCTGCTGATCCACGGCCACCTCGACGTGGTCCCCGCGAGGCCGTCCGACTGGCGGATCCCCCCCTTCTCCGGCGAGGTCTTCGGCGGATGCGTCTGGGGCCGGGGCGCGATCGACATGAAGGGCACCCTCGCCATGACGCTCACCCTGGTCCGCGACTGGGCCCGGCGCGGGGTGCGGCCGGATCGGGACATCGTCCTCGCCTTCCTCGCCGACGAGGAGGCCACCGGCGAGTACGGAGCGCGTTACGCGGTACGGCGCCACCGCGAGCTGTTCGACGGCTGCACCGACGCGATCAGCGAGTCCGGCGGCTACAGCGTCGAGGCCGGGGGCGCGCGGATCTACCCCGTCGCGGTGGGCGAGCGCGGTACCGCCTGGATGCGGCTCACCGCGACCGGCGTCGCGGGCCACGGCTCCCGCCCGCCGGTGGACAACGCGGTGGCCGAACTCTGCCACGCCATGTCCAGGATCGCCTCCCACCGCTGGCCGGTGCGGCTGACGCCCGGAGTGGCGGCGCTGATCGATGAGCTGTCGGCCGTTCTCGGCGAGCGCATCGATCTCGACCGGCTGGAGGAGGAGGCTCGGCGGCTCGGCAGGATCGGCGACCTGTTCGGGGCGCAGATCCGCAACTCGGCGAACCCGACGATGCTCCAGGCGGGCTACAAGGTCAACGTGGTCCCCGGCACCGCCGAGGGACACGTGGACGGGCGGTTCCTGCCAGGGCATCGGGAGGAGTTCCTGGAGACGATCGACCGTCTGCTCGGCCCCCGGGTGACCCGGGAGTTCGTCAACATCGAGGACGCCCCCTCCGCCCCGCTGGACTCGCCGTTCTTCGACCGGCTCCGCGCCGCCCTGGTGGCCGAGGACCCGTCGGCGCGACCGGTGCCGTACGTGATGTCGGGCGGCACCGACGCGAAGTCCTTCGCCGGGCTCGGCATCAGGGGCTATGGCTTCGCCCCGCTGATGCTCACCCCGGACCTCGACTACTTCGGCATGTTCCACGGGGTGGACGAGCGTGTCCCCGTCGAGGGTCTGGAGTTCGGCGTCCGCGTCCTGGACCGCCTCCTCACCTCCCGCTGAGGTGATCTCAGCCACTCCCGCTCATCCCAATCCCCACGAAAACGGGGCAGCCTTTATCACAATCAAGCCCTGCCTGGGACTTCCGTATACATGCCGGACACGGCCCGCCGGAAACTGGGGCATCATGACTCACGTGCCGATTCTCATGTACCCCTCGGTGACCGGCAGGTCTCGCGACGAGACGCGAAGGCCGGTGACGAGCCCTTCCGACACCGTCGACGAGACCACCGCCCCACCCCGCCCGAGCGATCCGCGGCGCTCCCGCGCCGCCTTCGGGGACGGCGCGGATCGGAGAGACCGGCGTGAGTGAGCACGGCACCGGCCGGCACGCCGGGCCGGGGAGCGGCGCCCCCACGCCGGGCAGCGGGCCGGACATTCTCCGCCCCGGCGCGAACACGGCCTCCGGTCTCCGTACAGCCGACGGCAAGGTCGATGCAAGCGGTCCGGCCGACGATGGCGGCGTGACGCGCGACGGAGGCGAGCGGGCGACGGGCGGGACGGCCACCGAGGCACGCGGGACCGGCCTGATGGACCGCCTCCGCAAGGACCTCAGGAACCCACTGTTCCTGCAGGGCTACGCGCTGATGATCAACACGGGGATCACCGCCGTACTGGGGCTCGGCTACTGGTTCCTCGCCACGCACCTGTACAGCGCCACCGCGTTCGGTGAGGGGCAGGCCCAGATCAGCGCGATGCGGCTGTTCTCCTCCCTGACCGGGCTCGCCTTCGCGGGCGCCATGGCCAGGTTCATCCCGGTGGCCGGGCGCCGCACCGCCGAGTTCATCCTGCGCGGCTACGCGGTCGCCGGAGCCACCGGCCTGGTGGCGGCGCTGGGGTTCCTGCTGACCTTACCGCTGTGGGGATCGGTCTACGCCGACCTCGGCGGGCTCGGTCCCGGCCTGTTCTTCCTCGCCTCGGTGCTCGTGTGGACGATCTTCACCCTCCAGGACGTGACGCTGGCCGGGCTGCGCAACGCCGTCTGGGTGCCGGTCAACAGCCTGGCGTTCGGCCTGGTCAAGATGGGCCTGCTCATCGCGCTGGCGCACGCGCTGCCGCAGGGCGGCGTCTTCGGCGGCATCTTCGTCTCGTGGATCGTGCCGACGGCCATAGCGCTGATCCCGATCAGCTGGCTCATCTTCGGGGTCATCATCCCCAAGCACGTCAAGAACACCGAGGTGACCGCGGCGAACCCGCCGCGCCTGCGCGAGGTGGGTCGTTTCCTCGCCGGAGACTTCCCCGGCGCGTTCTCCATCCTGCTGATCCTCTATCTCGTCCCGGTCATCGTCGCGGGCTGGCTCGACGACGCCCCGACGTTCGGCTATTTCTCGATAGCGCACACCCTGGGCTCCATGGTCGGGCTGCTCGCGGCCAACATGGCGGTCTCGCTCACCGTCGAGGGCTCCTTCAACGCCGCCCAGCTGGGACAGAGCGTGCGCAACGCGCTGCGGCGCACCTTCCTGATCGTCGGGCCGGTCGTCGCGGTGGTCGTGCTCGGCGCGCCGCTGATCCTGGGCGTGTTCGGCCCGGGGTTCGCCGAGGCGGGCACGCCGCTGCTGCGCCTGATGGCGATCGCCGTGCTCCCCCAGACGGTGATCGAGATCTGCCTCAGCATGCTGCGCGCCCAGAGCGAGGCACGCAAGCTCGCCCTCGTCCAGATCGGGATGGCCGTCCTGGTCCTCACCTCGATAGCGGTGCTCTTCCCCCACTTCGGAATCGCCGCGGTGGGCTACGCCATGCTCGGCAGCCAGCTCCTGGTCGCGCTGCTGATCTTCCCAAACATGCGCAGAGTGATGAAACATGGCAAAACATCCCAGGTGGCGACCGGTTAGGGCGACACGGCCCTTCCGGTTTGCGGTCGCGATGTCGTACGTGATATCTGGTCTCCGGTGACTCCTGAGCACATAGTGGCGAAGCGGACTCATCGCCTCTGTCTTCCGCTGCCTTCCAACCGCCTTGGCCTGTATCTGGCCCTGCGGCACTGGTGCAGCCCCGGTCAGCGGCTGCTGATGTCACCGCTGTCGGCGGACGAGATCCTCTTCCTCGTGCTCGCGGCCGGGCTGCGCCCGGTCATCGCCCCCCTCTCCCTCGACGACGGCAACATCGACGTCGACGCCGTCGACCTCGACACGGTCGACGCGGTGCTCACCACCAACCTGTACGGCCTGCCGGACCGGGTGGCCGCGTTCGGCGGCAAGATCCTGATCGAGGACGTCGCGCACGCGATCGAGACGAGCGTGAACGGCAGGCCGATCGGCACCTTCGGGGTGGCCGGCGTGTTCAGCCTGTCCAAGCACGCGGGAGCGGGCTCCGGCGGAGTGATCGCGGTCGAGCACCTCTCGGATCTGCGCGCCCTGGAGCGTGACCGCGACCGGCTGCTGCAGCCCGGTGTCTTCAAGAAAGAGATCCACAGTGTGCTGACCTCCGCGGGCCGGCACGCCGCGCTGCGCCTGAACATGGTCCGCCCGGCGCTGAAGGCGATGCGCGCCCTCGGCATGGAGGAGGAGCGCGAGGGATACCGCATCGCGCCACGCCCCGAGGATCTGCTCAAGGCGATGGAGTACGCACCCCAGCAGTTGCCGGCGTTCGACTCCTGGGTCCGGGCCGACCTGCACGACTACCGGGCCAGGCGGGGCCACCTTTCTCGCTGGTACCAGTCGAGGCGCCTGCACGCGCTGCCCCGCCAGCGGTCGCGGCGGATCGCCGGTGTCTCGACACTGGCCGCGCTGCCCACCGTCGCCCCGGCCGTACGCCGCCACCTGGACCAGCCGCTTTTCCGGGTTCCGCTGCTGGTCTACGGCCGCGACGCGGCCATCGCCGAGCTGGAGCGGCACGGGGTCGCCACCGGATACCTCTACGACCCGCCGTACGACGGTTACCTGCCCGAGTTCACCGACCCCTCACCCGAGCCCGAGGTGGCGCGCTGGTGGGCCCGGCACGTGCTGCCGATCGACCCGCTGTACGCCCATCGCGCCCTGCCGGTCATCGAGCGGCTCATCCCCGCGGTCCCTCCGCTGCCGCCCAGGACGCCCTCGGGACCGGCCTCCTTCGACGTCGCGTAGCGAGCCTGTCGTATTACCAAGCGAACTATCTCGTTACTAAGCGAATAGGGCGATATCCCGATAGATTCAGCGCATCGGGTGGCGATTCGAGGGAAGAGCGGATCGGGGGATTCGCCACTCGGGAAGTCGGGGGATCGGCGGTTCGTGATCGGGGGATCAGCCGCCGCCTGGTTCTGGGACGGTTTCCACGTGCCGTGACGCACGTCCCCATGCGCGCCGTCCGGACCTCCCCTGCTCCGACGACGTCCGATTGCCTGGTCCCAGGCTTCGAGAAAGGACCATCGGCCTCGTGAACGGTAGGTTCGCGCACACCGCCGGTCGCCCCGGCGCGACGGGGGACGGCGCATGAGAATCAGCGTCATCCGGCCCGCGGAGTTGGGCCCGGCCGAGATCTCGGCATGGCGCGGAATGCAATGTTCCACCTCACACCTGGACAATCCCTTCCTCAGCCCGGACTTCACGATCGCGATGGGCGAGGTCCGCCCGGAAGCGCGGGTAGCGGTGATCAGCGAGTCCGGCGGGCCCGTGGGGTTCTTCCCCTTCGAACTGCACGGCGGCGGGGTGAGTACCGCTCTGGGCGGGTGGGTGTCGCTCTCCCAGGGGGTCGTCCACCGGCCGGGCGCCGAGTTCGACTCCGACGCCCTGCTTCGGGCGTGCGGGCTGAGCGTGTGGGAGTTCGGCTGTCTGGTCGACCACCAGCCGTGGTTCGAGCCGTTCGAGACGCTCAGACAGGAGGCCGTGGTCCTCGACTTCGCCGACGGCTACCACGCCTTCCTCGACGAGCTGCGCGGACGCTCCCCGAAGTTCCTCAAGTCCACCCTGTACAAGGAGCGGAAGCTGAGCCGCGACGTGGGCGAGGTCACCGCCGAGTTCGCGGTGGACGACCCCGAGAGCTTCCGGCTGCTGCGCCGGTGGAAGTCCGCCCAGTACCAGCGGATGGGCCGCGCCGACCGCTTCGGCAAGGCGTGGGTCGTGGAGCTGGTCGAACGCCTGCACGCCGTCGACACCGACGACTTCGCGGGGCCGCTGTCGATGCTGTACGCCGACGGCAGGCCCGTCGCGGGTCATTTCGGGCTGCGCACCGGCACGACGATGATCGGCTGGTTCCCCGCGTACGATCCCGAGTACGCCAGATACTCCCCCGGCCTGATCCAGCACCTGCGCATGGTCGAGTCCGCCGCGAAGCTCGGGATCACCTCGCTGGACCTGGGCATCAGCAACGGCTCGGAGTACAAGGACGCGCTGTGCAGCAGGACCGTCCCGGTCACCGAGGGCATCGTGCGCCGCCGGTCGATGGGCGCGGCGGCGCACTGGCTGCGTACCGAGCCGGTCCGCCGGGTGCGGCGGTTCATCCTCGACAGCCCGGTCCTGTACGGCGCCGCCGACCGGGCCATGAAGCGATACGGTCGGCTGCGCACCGGCAGGAAGAGTCGATGAGCCCTCGGAAGGAGGCCCGATGAGCGCCCGCCTTGCCACCTCCGGCCCCGCGGACGGCCGCCGCGCGCTTGAGGCGGTCATGCGTGACCGGATCGGCCAGGAGTGCCTCCACGTGCCGTCCGCCAGGTTCGGCCTGCTCCTCGCGCTGCGCCACTGGTTCAAGCGCGGCGACAGGGTGCTGATCTCGCCGACCAACTGTGAGACGGTGCTGTTCGTCGTGCTGGCCGCCGGACTCGAGCCGGTGATGGCGCCGGTCTCCTGGCGCGACGGCAACATCGACGTCCCCGCCGTCGACTGGACCGGACTCGCCGGTGTCGTCACCACCCACCTGTACGGTCAGCCCGACCGGGTGACCGAGCTGCGCGCAGAGTGCGACCGGCGCGGCGTGATCCTCCTCGACGACGCGGCGCACGCCATGCAGACGACCGTGGAGGGCCGCCCCGCGGGCACGTTCGGTACGGCCGGGGTGTTCAGCCTCGCCAAGCACGGGCGGGCGATGTCCGGCGGGTTCCTCACCGCGGAGGACCCGGCCGTGCTGCCCGAGCTGGCGCGTGCCAGGGACGAGCTGCTGCTCCCCGGAGGGGCGCGCGCCCAGTTGCTCGGCACGCTGCGGCCCGTGCTGCGCGAGACGATCTACCGCACCGGGCTGGTCAGGCCGATGTGGCACGCCCTCAAGGCGCTGGGTCTCGTGCGCTGGACCGGCCACCGCTGCCCGCCCCGCGAGGAGGAGTTGCGCGCGGTCGTCGCCGCCGACCCGGTCGACCCGCGCGCCATGGACCACTGGCTGCGGATCGACCTCGACGACTGGCGGATGCGCCAGGGGGCGCTGCTCCGCGGATACCACCGCTCCCGGTTCCGGGTGATCGACCGCGAACGGGAGCGCCGGGTGGCCGGGGTCGAGCTGCTCCGCGCCCTGCCCTGGGCGGCCGACGGCGTCCGCGAGGCGGCGCCGCTGCCGCTGCTGCGGGTGCCCCTGCTGGTCGAGAACCGCGACGAGGTCGTCGCCCGGCTGGAGAGCCGCGGCGTGGTACCCGGTTTCATCTACGACCCGCCGCTGGACGACTATCTGGACCGGGTTCCCTCGGGGCCGACCCCGGACATCGCCCGCTGGTGGACCGGTCACGTCCTGCCCGTCGACCCGCTCCGCGCCGCCCGCATCGCCGGGCTGCTGGCCGACCTGGACGTCCGCCCGGCCACGCGGCCCTTCACGACGCCGCGACGGCCCGGCTGAGCGAGGAGGCGCTCCCGCCCGGTACGCGCCGGGTCTACCGGGCGGCGGCGAGGTCGCCCGTGCGCAGGTCGGCCGTCTCCAGCTCGAACCAGACCCTGTTGGAGCCCGCCTCCCTGACCATGCCCCAGCGGTGGGCCAGCGTCTCCAGCATGGGCAGGCCCCGGCCCCCTGTCGCGTCGGCCGAGGCCCGGCTCGCGGTGGGGGCCTGGCAGGAGCCTTCGTCCTGGACCGAGACGCGCACTCCCGCCGGTGAGTGGACCACCGTGACGGTGAACGCCCCGCCGTTCCCCGACCTGGAGTGGATCACCGCGTTGGTGGCGATCTCACTCGTCAGCAGGACGCAGTCGTCGTGCAGGGGGTGGTCTCGCCCCAGAATCACCGAGACCAGGCGGCGCGCTCTCGCCACCTGGTCCGGGGACCCCGCCAGGCGGAGAACCCATTCACTGCCGTCGTACTCCGACGAGTCCATACCGCCCCCTCCGATGACGTTTCACTTCTGGGAAGACGCGGAGGTCGGCGGGGAAGATGTCGCGGAAAAGTAGGAATGTGATCACTTACCGGATAGCCAGGTGAGGCTTGCCAAAGCGGCTTTCACCTGCGTGTCCGCACCTGGCGTACCGTGCGGTTCCATCCGTCACAGACGGCGCCAGCGAGCCTCGAAGAAACAGTAGGCCGCGAACAGCAGCAGACCGATCGCGATGAGACCGAGCAGCCACGGACCGACAGGGGTGTCGGCGAGCGAGCGCAGCGTGGAGTCGACGCCCTTGGCCTTGTCGGGGTCGTAGGTGATCGCGGCCTGGATGATGAAGACACCTGCGGCCACGGCGATCGCGCCTCGGGCGATGAAACCGGCCATGCCGAACTTCTCGGCGAGGTTCCGCGCCTTCGCGGGCATCTCTCCGGTGCGCAGGTCCTCAAGGAACTTCTTCTTCCAGCCCTTGTGGATCCAGTAGCCTCCCAGAGCGATCAGCCCCAGCCCCATCAGGCCCACCAGGAACTGCCCGGCGGGCAGGTCCATCAGCATCGCCGTGATGTCCTTCGACTGGCTGTCCGACGAGGAGCCCGAGTCCCCGCGCAGCAGCACGTTGAGCAGCGTCGCCACCACCAGCGAGTAGACGACCACCCGTGCGGCGGCCTCCACCCTGTCCTTGGTCCGGCCGCGGCCGATGACGGCCTCCGACAGCTGCCAGGCGACCAGCGCGACGAACCCGATCACCATGAGCCAGAGCAGGAACGTCCCGAACGGCTGCTCGGCCACCGTCTCGATCGCGCCGCTGTTGTCGGCTTCCTTGCCTCCGCTGCCACCGCCGAAGGCGATCTGCAGGGCGAGGAAACCGATCAAGCCGTAGAGGACACCGCGGCCCGCTATGCCGACGCGTGCCAGCCTGTCCAGTGTCTGACTGTTGGCCGCTTTACGAGCGGCACCTTCCACATGAGCCTGAGGGGTGTTCATAACCACCCGCTCTTACCTGTGAGCGCCCCGGCAAACCTTACCGTTCGGGCATCGCGTCCAACCGCCGCAGGATCACTCCCTCGCGCAGCGCCCAGGGGCACACCTCCAGCTGGCTCACCCCGAACAGGTCCATCGCGGCGTCGGCGACGATCGCCCCGGCCGGCAGTTGCGGCGCCCGCGCCTCGGAGACCCCGGGCAGCTCGGCACGCTGCCCGGTGGTCATCTTGACGAGCCGGTCGGTCCACCCGACGAGGTCGGTGTGCCTGAGCACCCGGCGCACGGACGGCCCCTCGTTCGAGGGCGCGGCCCCGGCGATCCTGGCGAGCTGTCTGAACGTCTTGGACGTCGCCACCGCGTGGTCGGCCTGACCGTATCGGGACACGTTGCCCACCGTGCGGGCGATCTCGGCCCGTACGTGCCTGCGTAGCGCCCGCACCTCCTCGGCGGGTGGCGGATCGGCGGTGAAGCAGTTACGGGTGAGCCGGCCCGCCCCCAGCGGGAGCGACACCGCGACATCGGGCTGCTCGTCGATGCCCGAGGCGATCTCCAGTGAGCCCCCGCCGATGTCCAGCACCAGCAGCCGCCCGGACGACCACCCGAACCAGCGGCGCACGGCCAGGAACGTCAGCCTCGCCTCGTCCTGGCCGGACAGCACCTCGATGTCGACCTGCGTGTCGGCCTTGATCCTGGCGAGGACCTCCTCGCCGTTCACCGATTCCCTGACCGCGGAGGTCGCGAAGGCCATGAGGTCCTCGACCCCCTTGTCCTCGGCGAGCCGCAGCGCCTCCTCGACGAACCCCTGAAGCCGCGCGGCGCCTCGCGCGGACATGCGGTCGCCGTCCTCCATGTGCTCGGCGAGCCTCAGGTCCACCTTGTGGGAGTACGCCGGCAGCGGCCGGGCCCCCCGGTGCGCGTCCATCACCAGCAGATGGACCGTGTTGGAACCGATGTCGAGAACGCCCAGTCGCATGGGACGAAGTTACTACTCCCGCGGGCCCCGCCGGTCCGGGGTGCGCGTGTGAACGCTCACCGCGTATCCGCCGCCGTCGTAGGGCGCGCCCTCCCACGTGGCGAGGCGCCTCAGCGGGGAGAGCCCCACCTCCCGGCACCAGCCGTCGTAGTCGGCCAGGGTGACCGTCGCCGAGGCGAGCGGGAGGTGGGCGGCGTCCAGCCCGAACCCGCTCACCAGCAGCCCGCCGGGCCGCAGCAGCGCCGCGAGGCCCGCGACGGTCCGCGCCTCGGTCCCGGGGGCGAGCAGGGGGATGACGTTGCCCGCGGCGACGACCATGTCGAAGCTCCCGCCCTTCTCGCCGCTCTGAGGGGAATTACCCCGTTCATCCCGTACGATCCGGTTCTCCTGATCCGTGCGGTCCGCGAGCGCCACGGGATCGCCGAGGCCGGCGAGGTCGCCGAGGTCGCCGAGGTCGCCGAGGTCGGCCAGTATCCAGGGCAGGCGCGGCGCGACCCTCCGGGCGACGGCGAGCATGGACGCGTCGAGATCGACGCCCACGCAGTCGTATCCCAGCTCGGCGAGCCGGATCGCCACCCGCCCGGTGCCGCACCCGGCGTCCAGCACCCGGGCCGGCGGCGGCAGCAGCTCCGCGCACAGCCGCGCCTCACCGTGCATGTCCGCCCCCGACTCGGCCAGCCGGGCGAACCTCTCCGCGTACCGCTCCCCGGCGTCGCCCCCGGCGATGTCCGTCCAGCGACTCCTCGGTTCTCTCATCGCACCAGGGTCTCACCCGCGGGGGGAGCCCGCCGCGGCGGCCGGACGCGGAAGGCAGCGCGGCTCTCCACGCTCCCCCGTCACGCGTACGAGACCCCGAGGCGAGCCGATGCGGCACGTCAGCGGCTCCCGGCGCGGATCGCGGACGGGCCGGTCTCAGCGAGACCACCACGCGGCACCTGTCCATAGGACTGTCCGGATCAGGCCACGATAAGAAATACTTCTTGTCAATATGGGCGATTACTGCGAATACTTGCAATTTGTTCTTATTCGCGAGGAAGGCTCGTAATGAAGCGTGTCATTGTTCACAAGCCTGGCACCATCGCACTCAGCGGTACCGCCAGCCCTAAACACATCGGCTGAGGCGGAATCGCAGAACCGGCGTCCAGCGATGGGCGCCGGCTCCCGGTAGAGTCATATCGCCAAATATCAACTAATCGCGTTAAAGGAGTCCGGTGAGTCGGGGACAGCAACCGCAAGGAGACCCGCCGCCCCCCACCGTGGCCACCGTGGCCACGGTGGACACGGTGGACGCGGATCGGCGCCTGCGCGGGCCGTACACCGCCGGGAGCGCGATCGTCTCCGCCCTGCTACCCACCGCCCGGCCCGAACTCGTCTCCCGCTACGACATCGAGTTACGCGCCGTCGCGCCCGACCTGCGCGATCGGATCCCCGCCCGGCGCCGGTCGGTGGCCGCGAGCCTGCCGGCCGCGGAACGGATCCTGGTGCACGCCCCGCGCCGCACGCTGCGCCTGGCCAACGGCCTGGCCGAGTTCGTCCGTGAGCACCTGTCGGAAACCGGTGCCCGCACGTTCGTCGTCGAGAACGCCGACCTGGCCGACCCCACCGACCTTGAGCTCCTGACGGTGCTGCGGCGCCGTGTCCCCGGGAAACTGCTCACCGTGCTGACCCGAGAACGTGCCGTTCCCGAGGAGAGCCTCGACGCGGAACGGCACGACGCCCTCGCCGACGAGCTGGAGAGGGAGGGGACACTCGGCGCTCGACTCGGAGCGATCCCGTACCACCGCGAGCGCGGCGGTGACCCGTCGAAGGCGGTGGAGGCGTTCCTGTTCGCGGTGCAGTGGTGTCTGGACGAGGGTTACCACGACGCCGTGGTGGATCTCGGCGAGCGTGCCCTACGCCTCGCCCACCCCGACGACGACCCCGCGACGTGGTGGCGGCTCCTGCACAGCACCGCGACCGCGCTGGCCGCGCTCGGCCGCGAGGACGACTCGGAGGCCCTGTTCGACCTGGCCAGGCGTGAAAGCCTCTCCCCCGTCGTCCACGCCTCCGCCGCCTACGCCACCGGGATGCTGAAGGTCCGCCGTCGCGACCCGGCACGGCGCGACCCCGACGCCGCGCTGGCGTTGGTGAACCAGGCGATCGCCATCTCCTCGCTGCTGCCCGACCCTCGCGAGCGGGCGTTCAAACTGGGGTTCGACCTCAACGGCCGGGCGCTGGTGGAGGTGCGGCGCGGCCGTCCCGCCAAGGCCCTGGAGCTGGTCCAGGAGGCCGTCGCCCTGGCCGATCGCGACCTGCTGCCCGGCGAGCACCCGATACACCGGCTGGTGCTGCTGGCCAACAGGGCGCAACTCGCCGTGATGCTGGGCCGTCCCGCGGACGCGCTCGGCGACCTGAACGCGGTGATCGCGGCCGACCCCGGCTATCCCGACTACTACATCGACCGGGGCAACCTGCTGCACCGCCTGGGCCGGATGGACGAGGCGGTCGCCGACTACGAGACGGCGATGCGGGTCGGCCCTCCCTTCCCCGAGCCCTACTACAACCGGGCCGAGATCCGCTTCTCCGCGGGTGACCATCGAGGCTCGCTCGCCGACCTGAACCACGCGCTGGAACTGGACCCGGAGTTCGTGGACGGCCTGGCCAACCGGGCGGGGCTGCTGGCCGCGCTCGGCGAGTACACCGCGGCCAGGGCAGACACCGAGACCGGGCTCGCCATCGATCCCGCCAACCCGTACCTGTTGTGCGCGCTGGGCCAGGTGGAGACCGCCGAGGGCCGCTACGACAGGGCACGCACCGCCTTCGACCGCGCCCTGGAACTCGCCCCCTCGCTCGCCGCCGCCTGGGCGAACCGAGGACTGCTGGCGTTCGAGACCGGCGATCCCGAGGGGGCCGTCGCGGACTTCACCCGGGCGCTCGACGCCGGGGACGATCCCGCCCTGCTGTTCAACCGGGCGATGGCGCTGCGCGCCGCCGGACGCGACCAGGAGGCGCGTGCCGATCTCACCCGCGCGCTGGAACTCGCCCCGGACGACGAGGACATCAGGCGCGAACTGAAGTCCTGACCCCGGACGTCCCCTGACCGAGGCACGGCGAAGGCCCCGGAAAACATTCCGGATTCGGAGACTGGAAGCAGAAAGTCACGGTCGGTAAGGTGCCGTGCCCGTACGGGAGAATCCCGCTATCCGAATATCCATCGCACACACAGTGATGTGCGTGTGCCGTCTCGTATTCGCCTCCGGATATTCCCGGGATCGGCGGCGGGTAGGGGCGATTTCCCGATTCCGGACGCGGTCACCGTGCGCCACGCCGCCGGACACCCCGTGCGCGAGTGCCGCGTCCGCGAGGGACGGGTGATGACGGATTCGAGGGCCGGACGAGCGCGGGCGGTGGACGACGAGCGGACCGGGCGACCGGGGGTCGTGTCAGGTGACACGAGAGTGTCAGCGGGCCGCAAACCGGACGACGCAGCCCAAGTCCTACGCAGCGAGCATGTCAGCAGGGCTGGGGGGCGGGCAGGCGGCCCTCGAAGAAGGCGCCAGGGGTGACGCCCATCAGCGTACGGAACTCGGCTGTCATGTGGGACTGATCGTAGTAGCCGGCGGCCACGGCCAGGTCGGCCCAGCGGGGGCCGTCGGCACGAGCGAGAGCGAGGATCTCGCGGACGCGTTCGATGCGCTCGAAGCGTTTGGGCGGCAGGCCGACGGCCTCGGCGAACACGGCGCGCAGGTGGCGTTCGCTGACGGCGAGGTGGCGGGCGATGGCGGGCAGCGGTTTGCGCCGCTTTCCCGTGCGACCGCCCAGCGCCTGGACGGCGGCCTGGACCAGTTCGCCTCGCGCCCCGTCCGATGACGACCTGGCCGACAGCGCCGCCTCCAGATGTTCGAGTATCAGGCCGTCGTCCCCGCCCGCCTGCCTCAGCATGGCTTTCAGCCGGTCGTAGGAGGAGCCCCACAGTTCCTCGAGGCGGACCACCCGGTCGGTGAGCTCGCTCACCGGGACGCCGAGCAACGGCCGGGCGGCGCCGGGACGCAACCGCAGCCGCAGGCAGAGCGGGATGGCCTTGCCGACGTGGTACGAGGCGCGCGTGCGCGGGCCGATCACCAGCAGATCGCTCTGCCCCGCAGCGGTCGTACGGAAGACGAGGGACGTGTCGGCGTCGGGGACGTGCACGAGCGGCTGCCGCTCACCCGTTGCGGGATCGTCCGCCCTGAGCACGCTCACCGCCTTGATCAGCGGCCGCAGGCCGTCCGGCACGGCCATCGGGACCTCGATGCTCATGACCACAACGTTAGCCGGGCCGCAGGCTGCGCATGCGTGCCGAAAATTCCTATAAGGGCTGGTGGGCGGGCTGACAGGGTGAGCGCATGATTCTGGTCACGGGTGCCACGGGCACGGTCGGCGGTGAGGTGGTCCGGTTACTGGCGGGCCGGGGTGAGCATGTCAGGGCGATGACCCGGGAACCGCCGAAGGGCGCGACGTCGCCGGGTGTGGAAGTCGTACGGGGGGATTTCGACGATCCAGGGTCGTTGGCCGAGGCGGCCCGCGGTGTCGACGCCCTGTTCCTGCTGAGTGCCCCGGGCCCGTGGCTCGCCCGGCACGACGAGGCGATGATCACAACGGCGCGGGCCGCGGGAGTGCGGAAGGTGGTGAAGGTCTCGGCGATCGGCACGGGGGAGGATCACGAGGACGCCGAGGTCGGGGACTGGCATCTGGCCGGAGAGCGGGCGCTGAGCTCGAGTGAGATGGAATGGACGGTTTTGCGACCGTCCAGTTTCGCCTCCAACACCTTGAGGTGGGCTCCCCAGGTTCGGCAGGGGCGACCGGTGCCGAACACGACGGGCAACGGCAGGCAGGGGGTCGTCGATCCGCGTGACGTGGCCGAGGTGGCGGTGACGGCGCTGACGTCCGGCGAGCACGTACGAACCGTCCTCACACTGACCGGACCCGAGCTGCTCAGCGTCCCGGACATGGCGAAGGCGCTGGGCGAGACGCTCGGGCGGGCCGTCGAGACGGTGGACGTGCCGCTGGAGGTCCACCACGAGCGGATGATCGCCGCCGGGGTGGATCCCGAGTTCGCCGCCTTCGCGGTCGACGGCTCCCGGAAGGTGGCGCGGGACGGCAACGCGCGGCTCACCCGGGACGTCGAGCGGGTGCTGGGGCGTACTCCCCGTACGTTCCTCACCTGGGCGGCCGATCACAGCGCCGCTTTCGTCTCGGGCTGAAACCGGCACCTGGACCTCAGACCGGGCGGCGACACGGGTCAGATGCCGCCCGGTCGATTCCCGGCCTGGACTCCGCCGGGCAGGGCGGCTTCGCGCCGGGCTTCCGGCGTCATCGACGTCTCATGACGCACGTACCGACACCCTCGCGTCGCCCGGCGAGTCGCACAGCCGACGGGCAGCCGACAAGCAGGGTCAGCGGAGCGAGCCTCCGAGATGGCGTTCCGCCAGCTCGCAGGTGCCCTCGGTGTAGCCGGAGCCGAGTTCCGCGGCGATGTCGGCACCGGTGTGGGTGCCGATCCAGGCGACGAGCAGCAGGCGGCGGAACATCACGAACGTCCAGATCTCGGCCTCGTCCTCGGCCGGGAGGTCCAGGACGGTCCGGTAGCCCCGCACCCACGCGTCGATCAGCTCGGGAACCTCGGGGCGATGCTCGACGAAGCTGACCGCGGCGGCCAGGTCGTAGAGATACCAGCCGAAGCCGCAGTCGTCGAAGTCGATGACGCCGGGCGGGTTCTCACCCTCCACGAGCAGGTTGGCGGCGCGCAGGTCGGCGTGGATCAGGCCGTAGCGTCCGGGGCCGCGGCCGAAGCGGTGGAGCCGCTCGCGCAACTCCTTGTCCAACCGCCCCAGCACGGCCCGCGCCTCGGTGTCCATCCCCAGGCCGTCCTGCCAGCGGCCCCACCGCGACTCGGCGCCGAGGGCGGCCTCGTAGTCCCAGTGGAAACGGGTGAACCCCTCGGGCGGGGACCACCCGCGCGCGTGCCGGTGCATTCGCGCCGTGAGGGCGCCGAGCCGCTCGAAGCCGGGCAGTGGATCGTCCTGGGACGGCTCTGTGCCGGGCAGGAACTCGAACATCACGCAGTCGCGCGGCTCGGGGCCCGGGACGGTCAGCACCCTGGAACCGTCGGGAGCCGGGATCACCCGGGGGGTGCGGATCCCCGCCTGCTCACGAAGCGCCTCCAGCCAGGACAGCTCCGACAGGATCGCCGGGGTGGAGTGATAGCCGAGCCGGTGCACCCGCAGGATGGAACGCGTGCCCGAGACCGGATCGTCCACCCGGTAGGTGGCGTTCTCCGACACGTTGACCAGGGTGACCTCGGCGTCGGGCAGGCCGTGGATCCGCGTCGCCGCGCGGGCCACATCGTGCACGCGGGCCAGCACGTCACCCCCGGCGGACAGGTCGTGGACCCGCATCGGCTCCTCCATCGTCGGTCGGGTCGGGCGCGCGAGACGCCAGATCCTATCCGAGATTCCGGTGTCGCCCCGCGGTGCCGTTTCCCTTACGGGACGACGGTCCCGGCCCGCTCCGGTCCTCCGAAAGGCCCTCGCGGGCGTCGCATCGTTATGACACCTCACATCACCAGAACGGCGGCGCACGCGCACCCGGCCGTCCACGCCGACGACCTTCGAGACGGTTTGGAGACGGTGGGGAGACCGGTGAACCTGGAACTCGCACTGCGCATGTGTGAGGCCGCGGTGCGGCAGGCCGCGCGGGAGGGGGCGCTCGTCTCGGTCGCCGTGGTGGACGCGGGCGGGGACCTGGTCGCGTTCCAGCGGATGGACGGCGCGCGGATCACCGGATCCGTCCTCGCCCCCGGCAAGGCGTACACCGCTCTCGCCCACCGCATGCCGACCGCCGACCTCGCGCCGCTGGTCCTGCCGGGAGGCGAGTTGTACGGTCTGGCGGGTGATCGGTACGTGTGCTTCGGCGGGGGTGTGCCGCTCGGAGGGTCAGGCGACGGGTACGGGGCGGGCCGGGCGAGCCGGGTGGTGGGCGCGGTCGGCGTGAGTGGCGGCACCGTTGCCCAGGACATCGTCTGCGCCGAGACCGCCGCAGCCCTCTGGGAAAGCGCATAAACGGATATATGAACAAAAAAAGGGGCGGCGGAAATCGTCATTCCGGTGAAACAGAAGCGCGGTGTGTTACCTCCGCCGACCGCGGGGCAGTGAGGGCTTGCCCCGGACGATGATCGTCTGGGATGACCCTTTGGAGGATTCTCGTGGACGTTCTCGTGCTGCTCGCCCTGGTCTGTTTCCTGGCCGCCACGATCTGGTCCGCCATCAGCCGCTCCTGGCCGATCGCGCTGCTCGCCGCGGGGGCGTTCCTGCTCACGCTGTCAGAGACCTCCCTCATCAGCGGCTAGGCTCCCGTCGATCTCGGCGCGGGTGGGCATCGAGGTGCTGGCACCCGCGCGCTGGACGGACAGGCCCGCGGCCGCGGTGGCGAAGCGGACGGCCCGCTCGACGGGCTGCCGCTCGACGCGAGCCGCGGCGAGGGCTCCCACGAAGGTGTCGCCCGCGGCCGTGGTGTCCACCACGGCCACCGTGGGGGCCTCGACGCGCACCGCGGGCCCGTCGCCCGAGGCGGTGAGCGCGCCGCGCGCCCCCAGGGTGATGATCACCCATCCGACCTCGCCCCTCAGTTTCTCCAGGGCTGCCTCGTGGCCGGCCAGGCCGGTGATCGCCGAGGCCTCGTGCTCGTTCGCCACCAGGATGTCCACGGCCTCCAGCAGCTCCGCGGGGAGCGGCTGGACGGGCGCGGGGGTGAGGACGACGGTGGTCCCGGCCGCGCGGGCGGCTCTGGCGGCCGCGGTGACGGCCTCGATGGGGAGCTCCAGCTGCAGAAGCAGCATGTC
Source organism: Streptosporangium sp. NPDC000563 (assembly GCF_040299985.1). NCBI lineage: Bacteria > Bacillati > Actinomycetota > Actinomycetes > Streptosporangiales > Streptosporangiaceae > Streptosporangium > Streptosporangium sp. NPDC000563. The sequence continues at coordinate 162,540 of NZ_JBEPDA010000002.1, forward strand.
GGAGCGGGAGATGACCTCGATCTCGGCCTCCGAGGGAGCGGTCACGGTCCCGTTGGCGCCGGGGACCACGATGATCGAGTTACCGCCGTCGCCGTCCACCACGATCTGGGCGATGCCGGAGGGGCCGGGGACCGTGCGCAGGTGGGTCGCGTCGACCCCCGCCTCGGTGAGCGTACGCCGCATCTCGGTCCCGAAGGCGTCGTCGCCCACCGCGCCGAGAAAGGCGACCGCGGCTCCCGCCCGCGCGGCGGCGACGGCCTGGTTGGCGCCCTTGCCACCGGGCACCGTGCGGAAGGCACGGCCGGTCACGGTCTCGCCGAGCGCGGGGGCGACGTCGACGTAGGCCACGAGATCCATGTTGGCACTGCCGAAGACCGAGATCACTGTTCCTCCTCGCGGTCGGGAGCACGGGTGCGGGAACGTGTGTCAGGAACGCAGGTAGGCCAGGACCGCGAGGACACGGCGGTGCTGGTCACCGTCCTCGGCGTACAGACCGAGCTTCGCGAAGATGCTGCGGATGTGCTTCTCCACGGCCCCGTCGCTGACCACCAGCTGACGGCCGATGGCCGGGTTGGACCTGCCCTCGGCCATCAGGCCGAGCACCTCGCGCTCTCGCGGGGTGAGCTGGGCGAGAGGATCGTCGCGGCGGCGTCGCACCATCAGCTGTGCCACCACCTGGGGGTCGAAGACCGTACCTCCGGCCGCGACCGTGCGCAGCCCTCCCATGAAGTCGTCCACGTCCACGACGCGGTCCTTGAGCAGGTATCCCACCGCGCCCCTGGCGTCGGCGAGCAGATCGTCGGCATAGGACACCTCCACGTACTGGGACAGGATCAGCACCGGCGCGCCGGGAACCCTCCGGCGCGCCTCCACCGCCGCCCGCAGCCCCTCGTCGGTGAAGCCGGGCGGCATTCGTACGTCCACCACCGAGACGTCCGGCCGGTGCTCCGCGACGGCCTCCACCAGGCGGTCGCCGTCGCCCACCGCCGCGACCACCTGGCAGCCGAACTCCTCCAGGAGCCTGATCAGGCCTTCCCTGATGAGCACCGCGTCATCGGCCACAACTACCCGCACGGAACCTCCGCCACTATGACCGTCGGCCCTCCGACGGGTGAGTCGACCGCCAGTTCGCCGTCCACCGCCTTCAGGCGGTCCCCGAGCCCCGACAGGCCATGTCCCTTGGCGACATGGGCGCCGCCGACCCCATCATCCCCGATTGTCAGCATGAGGAAGTCCCCCGTCCTGCTCAGCGTCACGGTACAGATCGTGGCCTGGCTGTGCTTGGCGACGTTGGTGAGGGACTCGGCGACGACGAAGTAGACGGTGTTCTCCACGGCCGCGGGGAAGCGCCCCACGACCTGGACGTCCAGCTCGACGGGGACGGTGCACCGGCCGGCGAGCGCGGCGAGCGCCGGGGCCAGGCCGCGGTCGCTGAGGATCGGCGGGGCGATGCCGCGCGACAGGGCGCGTAGCTCGTCCAGGGTGTCGCGGGTGGAGGTGATGGCCTCGCCGAGCATCCGTTCGACGGCCCCCGGGTCGCGCCTGAGCTGGCGCTGGGCCCGCGACAGGTCCATCGCCAGGGAGACCAGGCGCTGCTGCGGCCCGTCGTGGATGTCGCGCTCCAGCCGGCGCAGCGCGTTGGCCTCGGCCGACACCGCGGCGGCCCGGCCCTCGGCCAGGTCGTCGATGCGCTCGTGCAGCTCGGCCACCCCGGTCAGCATCGCCCTGCCGAGCCCGGCCTGGACGAGCGCGGCGCCCCGCACGATCGCCGGGAGGGTGAGGGCGAAGAGCACGCCGATGGTGGTGTTGATGATCACATCGACCCACAGGCTGTCACCCAGCCCGAGGAGCCTGCCCAGTCCCCCGTCGTTGCCGGGGATGGCGTAGATGATCCACCCGTAGAGCGGGTAGGCGAGACCGGCGATCGTCCCTGCCCACCAGACCGTCGCCAGCACGAAGGTGACGATGGAGATCGGGAAGACCACGACGCCGTAGAGCAGGTCGAGCCACGACTGGCCGTTGGTGAGCGGGTTGATCATCCTGCGGAACCATCCGGCGCTCTCCGGCGCGGGCAGATATCTCGGCCGGGCCACGGGACGGCCGAGCACCTCGGGCAGCCAGCGCCGCTCGACGTCGGCGAACCCCCTGGCCACCAGGAGGGTCGTCGCGAGGATGGGCAACCCCACGAACACGACGGTCGTGCCGATCCCCGCGGCGAAGCCGGCCACCATCAGGACGAACCAGATGACGGAGAGCGGGAAACCCACGATCAGGTAGCGGGTGTCGGTGCCGATGCGGCCGAGAAGGGTTCTCATGGCGCCAACGCTACGAGGGCCGGCCCCGTCGATCGACCCTGTGTGCCCGCGTACCGGGGTGGGGCCAGCACTACCCGGGACGGTGGGGAGATCGGGCGAGAAGACTGCTGCGCGCGTCACTGTGCCGCCGGGCTCCTGGCGGGAGGCTTTTCCCATCGTCACACCCGCTCGTCACACCCGCTCGTCACACCCGCGATTTTCGCCCTCCCTCCCCGAGATCCTCCTTTCGGAGATCTTCCTCCCTGAGAATCGAGACCCCCTTGACCGCCGTGATCCCTGGTTCGGCAGCGCCTCCCGCAGCGCCTACGTCGGTGTCTCCGACGGCGCCGCGACCCGTGACCGCGGCGGCGACCGCGGCGTCGGCTCCCGCGAACTCGGTGGCGACCGCGCCCGTGACAGCCGTCCCGCTCCCCCGTACGGCGCCTCGCCCGGCCTCCGCGCGCGCCGCGCGTGACCCGTTCATCGACGTGCTCCGCGTGTTCGGCATGGTCCTGGTGGTGCTCCAGCACTGGAGCATGCCGCTGCTCTCCTTCGCCGACGGCCGGATCTCCACCGGTAACGCGCTGGCCGTGGGGAACGGATGGATGATCACGTGGTTCAGCCAGGTGATGCCGCTGGTGTTCTTCGCGGGGGGCGCGGCCAACGCGATCAGCCGGCGGAGCGCGGCGAGGCGCGGCGAGGCGACCCCCGCGTGGCTGGCGGGACGCCTGCGCCGCCTGGCCTGGCCGGTGATCCCGCTGGCGGCGGTCTGGCTGCCGTTGCCTCACCTGCTCCTCGCGCTCGGCGTTCCCGAGCAGCCGGTCATGACGGCCTCACGGCTGGCCGGGCAGCTGCTCTGGTTCCTCGCGATCTATCTCGTCGCGGTGGCGGCGACGACGCCGATGCTCAGGCTCAACATGGTGTACGGCTGGCGGGTGCCGGTCGCGCTGGCGGCGGGGGCCGTGGCGGTGGACGTCCTGCGCTTCACCGGCGGCCTGGACATCGCCGGTCTCCCCAACATCGTGCTGGTCTGGCTGGCGGTGCACCAGCTCGGCTTCCTCTATGTCGACGGCCGGCTGCGCCGTCCCTGGGTCCTGGCCCTGGCCGGGTACGGTCTGGGCGCGGTGCTCACGGCCTTCGGCCCCTACCCGCTCAGCATGATCGGGATGCCGGGGGCCTCCGTCTCCAACATGGCGCCCCCCACGGTCGCGCTGCTCTCGGTCGGGGTGGGCCAGATCGGGCTCGCGTTGGCGCTGCGCCGGTGGATCGTCTCCTTCGCGGAGTGGCCGGGGGTCTCGCGGGCTCTGGACTGGGCCGGCTGCCGGATGATGACCCTCTACCTGTGGCACATGAGCGCGCTGTTCGTCATCGTCTCGGTGGTCGTGGTGGGTCTGGGCATCTCCACTCCCGAGCCGGGGACGTCGGCCTGGCTGTCCGGCTGGCCCCACTGGCTGCTCATGCTGGCCCTGGCGATGTGGCCGCTGCTCCGGGGGTTCGCCAGGTTCGAGACGCCTCCCGCGACGGGGCCGTACACCGGCGGGACGGTCAGGATCCTGCTGGCCACCGCGCTGGTGGGACTGGGCCTGCTCACGTTCACGGTGAACGGTTTCGTGCCGGGGACGGCGTCCCTGCTCGGGGCGGGCGCGATCGTGGCGGGTCTGGCGCTCACCGGCTCCTCCCGCCGCGCCCTCCCCTCTCGTGGGCGCCGGGGCGTACCGAGTGTGCCGGGCCGACGAGCCGACGGCGTGGTCATCTAATTTGATCAGCATCCATGCCGAAAAAAGCAGCCATAACTACACAAAGTTACGCACTTTACCTGGAATGTAAGGTGATCCGCGACCGCCTCCGGTCCGACCACCTCAAGTTCTTCGGCAGTATTGAACCGTGAGCCTTGTAGACCGCCTGCCAGAAGAGATCGACGCCGACCCCGACACCATCTTCGACGCCTTCGTCGAATGGAACTCCGAGCGAGGGCTGACCCTCTACCCGGCGCAGGAGGAGGCTCTTATCGAGGTGGTGTCGGGAAACAACCTGATCCTGGCCACCCCGACCGGCTCGGGCAAGAGCCTGGTCGCCGCCGGAGCCCATTTCACCGCGCTCACCAGGGACGTGCGCACCTTCTACACCGCGCCGATCAAGGCGCTGGTGTCGGAGAAGTTCTTCGACCTGTGCGCGGTGTTCGGCACCGAGAACGTCGGGATGATGACCGGCGACGCGAGCGTGAACCCCGGGGCGCCGATCATCTGCTGCACCGCGGAGATCCTCGCCAACGTCGCGCTGCGCGACGGCGCCGCGGCCGACATCGGCCAGGTGGTGATGGACGAGTTCCACTTCTACTCCGAGCCGGACCGCGGCTGGGCCTGGCAGGTGCCGCTCCTGGAGTTGCCGAACGTCCAGTTCATTCTGATGTCGGCGACCCTCGGAGACGTCACCAGGTTCGAGGAGGACCTGACCCGGCGCACCGGCAGGCCCACCGCGGTGGTGAAGAACGCCGAGCGCCCGGTCCCGCTCGTCTACTCCTACCGGCTCACCCCCCTCCACGAGACGCTGGAGGAGATGCTCACCACCAACCAATATCCCGTCTACGTCGTCCACTTCACCCAGGCCGCGGCCATGGAGCGGGCGCAGGCGCTGATGAGCATCAACATGTCGACCAAGGCCGAGAAGGAGGCGATCGCCTCCATGATCGGCCACTTCCGGTTCACCACCCGGTTCGGCAAGGCGCTCTCCCGGCTGGTGCGGCACGGCATCGGCGTGCACCACGCCGGGATGCTCCCGAAGTACCGCCGCCTGGTGGAACGCCTCGCCCAGGCGGGCCTGCTCAAGGTCATCTGCGGCACCGACACGCTCGGCGTCGGCGTCAACGTCCCGATCAGGACCGTGCTGTTCACCGCGCTGTCGAAGTACGACGGCACCAAGGTGCGGCGACTGCGCGCCCGCGAGTTCCACCAGATCGCCGGGCGGGCCGGGCGCGCCGGATTCGACACCATCGGCTACGTCGTCTGCCAGGCCCCCGACCACGTCGTGGAGAACGAGAAGGCCCTGGCCAAGATCGGCGACGATCCCAAACGGCGGCGCGGTTTCGCCCGCAAGAAGCCGCCGGAGGGCTTCGTCGGCTGGAGCGAGGAGACCTTCGAGAAGCTGCAGGCCGCCGAGCCCGAGCCGCTGAACTCCCGGTTCAAGGTCAGCAACGCCATGCTCCTCGCGGTGATCAACCGGCCGGGCGACTGCTACGCGGCCATGCGCCACCTGCTCACCGACAACCACGAGGACCGCAAGTGGCAGCGGCGGCACATCAGCCAGGCCATCGCGATCTACCGGTCGCTGCTGGCCGGAGGCGTGGTGGAGCAGCTGAGCGAGCCCGACGAGCACGGCCGGATGGCCCGTCTCACCGTCGACCTGCAGGAGGACTTCGCGCTGAACCAGGCGCTGTCCACCTTCGCGCTCGCCACCCTCGAACTCCTCGACATGGAGTCGCCGAACTACGCCCTGGACATGGTCTCGATCATCGAGTCCATCCTCGACGACCCCCGCCAGATCCTGTCCGCGCAGCTCAACAAGGCGCGCGGCGAGGCGGTGGCGCTGATGAAGGCCGACGGCATCGAGTACGAGGAGCGGATGGAGCGCCTGGCCGAGGTCACCTATCCGATGCCGCTCGCCGACCTGCTGCTCGGCGCGTACGAGACCTACCGGCGCGGCCACCCCTGGGTGGGCGACTACACGGTGAGCCCCAAGGGCGTCGTCCGCGACATGTACGAGCGGGCGATGACCTTCGCCGACTACGTGCAGTTCTACGAGCTGACGCGCTCGGAGGGCACCGTGCTTCGCTATCTCGCCGACGCCTACCGCACCCTGTCGCGGACCATCCCCGAGCACCTCAAGACCGAGGACCTGGTCGACCTCATCGAGTGGCTCGGCGAGCTGGTCCGCCAGGTCGACTCCAGCCTCCTGGACGAGTGGGAGCAGTTGCAGAACCCGACCGGGGAGGTGGAGGCGCCCTCGCTGGAGGAGAGCACCAAGCCCGTCACCGCCAACACCCGCGCGTTCCGCGTGCTGGTCCGCAACGCGATGTTCCGCCTCATCGAGCTCGCCTCCCTGGAGAACGAGGAGGAGCTGGAGCGGCTGGCACCCGACGTCGACTGGGGCGCCGCGCTCGACGCCTACTACGACGACCACGAGGAGATCGGCACCGGCCCGGACGCCCGCGGCCCCGGCCTGCTCCGCATCGAGGAGGAGAAGGAGTTCTGGCGTGTCCGCCAGGTCGTCTCCGACCCCGCGGGCGACGGCGACTGGGGCATCGACGCGCAGGTGGACCTCGCCGCCTCCGACGAGGAGGGCCGCGCGGTGGTCCACGTCATCGGCCTGAACCGCCTCTGAACCGTCCCTCGCCACGTCCCTGCCGGCGCAGGCAGGGGCGCTCGGCGGAGGAAGACCGTCCGTGCGCGCAGAAATATCAGGCGGGACCGAGAAGAATGACCGGATGAGCGACGAAGCGATCAGGCAGGTGCTGGGCCTGCTGTACCAGGAAGACACGTTGAAGGTGCTGGCCGCCCTGGCGCTGGGCGGCAAGCCGGAGGAGGAGTCCGGACTCGACAGGGAGGCGGTCAGGCGCGCGCTGGACCGCCTGGAACGCGGCGGGCTGGCCGTACGGGGAGAGGACGGCGAGTGGGAGGTACGGCGCGAGCGCTTCCGTGAGCTGCTGCACGCCACGGCGAGACCCGCCACCCCGGCCTCCCCGGAGGAGAGGGTCCTGCAGTCCTTCCTCGTCGAGGGACGACTGCGGGCGATCCCCACCAAGCGCGACAAGCAACTGGTCGTGCTCGACTACGTGGTCCAGGTCTTCGAGCCGGGCGTCCGCTACCCGGAGAAGGAGGTCAACGTCGCGCTGCGCGCCTTCCACGACGACTACGCGGCCCTGCGCCGCTACCTGGTCGACGAGGGCATGCTCAGCAGGGAGAGCAACGTCTACTGGCGCAGCGGCGGCTCCGTCGAGGCCTGAAGGCGGGCGGCCAGCGTCCGGATGTGGTCGATCAGCTCCGGCGGCTCCCGTACGGTGAAGTCCAGGCCGAGCTGCCCGACGGTGAGCGCCAGCCACTCCAGCGAGTCGCCGCCGGTGCGCAGCAGGCAGCTGTGCTCGTCCAGTTCCTCCAGCACCCAGCCGGGCCCGGAGAAGCGCTCGGCGACCACGGCCGCCGGTGCGTGCACGACGACCACCGCCCGGTGGCGGCTGATGGGGGCGACGATCGACTCCTCGACATAGCCGGGGGGCGGCTCGCGCGGCGGGAAGCGCACGCCGGTGCCCAGCGGTGAGGTGAGCCGGTCCACCCGGTAGGTCCGCCAGTCCTGTCTGCCGATGTCCCACGCCACGAGATACCAGCGCCGCCCGGTGGAGGCGAGCCGGTACGGGTCGGCGATCCGGCCGCCCTGCTGCCCGTCGCGGCGGCGGTAGCCGAAGCGGATCCGCTCCCGGTCCCGGCAGGTCCTGGCCAGCAGCGCGAGGGTCTCCGCCTCCACCGTGGGCACCGCCCAGATCGGCGCGACCGGATGCGTCTGCGTCTGCAGCGTGTGCACGCGCAGGCGCAGCCGGGAGGGCAGGACCTGTTCCAGCTTGGCCAGGGCGCGGGCCGAGGTCTCCCCGATCCCGGCGACCGTGCCGCTCGCCGCCGTACGCAGGCCCACCGCGATCGCGACGGCCTCCTCGTCGTCGAGAAGCAGCGGCGGCATGGCGGTGCCCGCCTCCAGCCGGTATCCCCCCGCGGGACCGGTGGTCGCGTGCACCGGATAGCCCAGCTCGCGCAGGCGGTCGATGTCGCGTCTGAGCGTGCGCGGGCTGACCTCCAGCCGCTCGGCCAGTTCGGGGCCCGGCCACTCCCGGTGCGCCTGCAGCAGCGAGAGCAGTCTCAGCACCCGTCCCGTGGTGTCCGCCATGTCGTTCACGATGCCACCGATCGCGGCCAGGATCTGACCTAAACCGTGGATAGCGTGCCGGAAATGAGCCACATCGAGATAACCGGAGCCCGGGAGAACAACCTCAAGAACGTCTCCTTGAAGATCCCCAAGAAGCGGATCACGGTCTTCACCGGTGTGTCGGGGTCGGGCAAGTCCTCCATCGTCTTCGACACGATCGCCGCTGAGTCGCAGCGCCAGCTCAACGAGACCTTCACCTCCTTCGCCCGCAACCGCCTGCCCCACCACGGCCAACCGGACGCCGACGCCATCGGCAACCTCTCGGCCGCCGTCGTCGTCGGCCAGCGGCGACTGGGCGGCAACTCCCGCTCCACCGTCGGCACCGTCACCGACATCCACCCGCTGCTGAGGCTGCTCTACTCGCGCGCCGGCACGCCGTTCACCGGTTACTCCAACGCGTTCTCCTTCAACGACCCGGCCGGGATGTGCCCGGAGTGCGAAGGCGTGGGCCGGAAGATCGCCCTGGACGTGGACCTCGCCTTCGACCGGACGAAGTCGCTCAACGAGGGAGCGATCCTGCTGCCGGGCTTCCGGGCCGGCAACTGGCAGTGGAAGATCTACGCCCACTCGGGGCTGTTCGACAACGACAGGCCGCTGGCGGACTACACCGAGGGCGAGTGGGACACGCTGCTGCACGGGAGCGAGGCCGACGTCACCTTCGAGGAGCGGGGCGGTACGGCCCCGCAGAGATACGAGGGCGTGGTCGAGAGGTTCGACCGGCTCCACGTCAGGCGCGACGTCGAGGGCACAGCGAGCCGGGACGCGATGGCGGCGTTCACCTCGGTGCGCCCCTGCCCGCTGTGCGCGGGAGCCAGGCTCAACCAGGCCGCGCTCGCCTGCAGGATCGGCGGGCGCAACATCGCCGAACTGGCCGCTATGGAGGTCCGGCACCTGGTCGGCGTGATCGCGGAGATCGACGCCCCGGTCGCGGCGACGATGGTCCCGGCGATCCTGAAGCGGCTGCGGCACCTGGTCACCATCGGCCTGGGCTACCTCAGCCTGGACCGGCCGACGCCCACCCTCTCCGGCGGGGAGTCGCAACGGATCAAGATGGTCAGGCACCTGGGCAGCAGCCTGACCGACATGACGTACATCTTCGACGAGCCGACCATCGGACTGCACCCGCGCGACGTGACGCGCATGAACGAGTTGCTGCGCGAGCTGCGGGACAAGGGCAACACCGTGCTCGTCGTCGAGCACGACCGCGACGTGATCGAGGTCGCCGACCACGTGGTGGACGTCGGGCCACGCGCCGGGACGCACGGCGGTGAGATCGTCTACCAGGGCGGCGTCGAGGGCCTGCGGCGGGCCCGCACCCTCACCGGGCGGCATCTGCGCCGCAATCCGCCGCTCAAGGCCTCGTTCAGGGAGCCGACCGGCGCGCTCACCGTCACCGGGGCCACCGCGCGCAACCTCAAAGACGTCACGGTGTCCTTTCCCACCGGGGTGCTCACCGTGGTCACCGGGGTCGCGGGATCGGGCAAGAGCACCCTGGTCAACGAGGTGTTCCTCGGCGAGCATCCGAAGGCGGTGGTGATCGACCAGGCCGCGGTCGGCACCTCGATCCGCTCCAACCCGGCCACCTACACCGGGCTGATGGACGAGATCCGCGGGCTCTTCGCCGCCGCGGGCGGAGTCAGCCCCGCGCTGTTCAGCTTCAACTCCAAGGGCGCCTGCCCCGAATGCCAGGGGCTCGGGGTCATCCACACCGACCTGGCGTTCATGGACGCGATCACGTCCGTGTGCGAGGTGTGCCGGGGACGACGGTTCCGGCCCGAGATCCTGAGGCACACGCTGCGCGGCAGGTCCGTCTCCGACGTGCTGGAGATGACGATCGGCGAGGCCGCGGAGTTCTTCACCGAGCCGAGACCACTGCGCGTCCTGGAAACGCTGAACGAGGTGGGCCTGGGCTACCTCAGGCTCGGTCAGCCGCTCAGCAGCCTGTCGGGGGGCGAGTGCCAGCGGATCAAGCTGGCGGGGGAACTCCACAAGAAGGGCAGCGTGTACGTGATGGACGAGCCGACGACCGGGCTGCACATGTCGGACGTCGAGCACCTGATCAAAATCATGGACAGCCTGGTGGACGGCGGCAACACGGTCATCGTCATCGAGCACAACCTCGACGTGATCAAGCAGGCGGACTGGGTCGTCGACCTCGGCCCCGACGGCGGCGACCAGGGCGGCACCGTGATCTTCGAGGGCACGCCGTCCCGTCTCCTCGACGAGCCCGGCTCCTTCACCGCCGAACACCTCCGCCGCGACCTGGCCCGCCCTTGACACACGCCGCCCGATCGCCCGGGGCCGATCATCGGCCGCGTTCGCCCGCGGCGACGCGGCGCGTGCGGCCCGACACATCCCCGCGCGTCCCCGCGCGTCCCCTCAGGGAGCGCAGGTGACGCGGACGCGGGACCAGGAGGTGTTGGCGTACCCCTTGGGATTCCACACGTGCCGGGGCGATTCCGGCTGGGTGGCACCGGCGCTGTCCCACGCGCGGGCGACGATCACGGTCTCGCCCTCCCCCAGTTCGGCGACGGTGTGCCAGTGCCGCCACGCCCAGGGCCCCACCTGCTCGCCGAGGTCCGCCTGGATCCAGGTCTCGCCCTCGTCGAGGGAGACGTCGACGCGGGCGACGGTACGGCCGTCCCCCGCGTAGGCGTAGCCGGTGATCCGGGTGAGACCCGACCCGAGGCGGTCGCCGTCGCCGGGGCTCAGGATCGCGGTGTTGAGGACGACGGGCCCCAGGGAGATACCGTCACCGGGCCCCGCCTTCGCGGGATCGGCCCCGGAGGGCAGCAGGCGATAGGCGACGGCCTGGAAGTAGTTGTCGGAGGGCTCCTCCCGCGCGGTGACACGCTGGAGCCACTTGACGCTGCGGGCGCCGATCCAGCCCGGGACCACGACGCGGAGCGGGGCGCCGTGGGCCCTGGGCAGCGGCCGGTCGTTCATCGCCCAGGCCAGCAGGACGTCTCCGCCGACGGCCTTGGCCACCGGGATGGAGGCGCCGTAGGGCTGGGCGGGATCGGCGAGTTCGGAGACGTCGGGGGCGGCGAAGGCGATGTGCGCGGCCCTGGGAAGCAGCCCGGCGCGGGCGAGGACCTCGGCCAGGCCGACACCGCTCCAGCGCGCGGTCGAGGTGGCTCCGGGCCCCCACGGATCCTCACCGGGAATGTCGCGGACCTCGACCAGACCGGCACGGCGGTTGCCCGCGCACTGCAGGGTCGCCACCAGCGTGACCTCGGAGAACTCGGAACGCAGCTCCTCCAGTGACAGCGTCAGCGGGCGCTCGACCAGACCGTCCACGGTGAGGCGCCAGGAGGTCGGATCCAGGTCGGGGACGGGGCCGTGGTTGCGGCTGTAGAAGGTGTCGAGCGGGGTGAGGATGTGATCGGCGAGGGCGCCCGGCGGAGCCTCGGCGTTGTACGGCTCGCTGCCGTGGACCACCATGTCATCTCTTTTGCCCCACACGTTCACACGACTCGGAGTACCCGGGAACGAGGGCGTGACACGGCTCGCGGCCCAAGCGGAAGGAGACCATGGATCTCCCGATGCCGTCCGAGCGCCGCCCCGCCGTTCCGACGCCCCCGAGCACGGCCCCGTGACGACCGGAGTTCCGCCCCGGCCCCCGGTGTGACGGGCCGAGCCGACACCGAGGAGCACCGAGGGCCACCGAGGACCGCGCAGGACCGCAGAGGACCGCAGATGACTCCGTCGGAGACCCGGCTCGCCGTCGGCGTCAGCCGCCCGAGGTGTCGCTCTCGGCGTCGGCGCTGGGAACCGCGAGATCATAGGGGTCGTCCAGCCACCCGGCGGGCAGCTGGACGCGGTCGCGCGGGTTGGTCTTGCCCCGGGGGGTGTCCACGCCGTCGGGCCACGGCTGGGCGGCGTCGAGTTCGGCGAGCCCCTCGCGCAGGTCCGACAGGCTCTCCGAGGTGGCCAGGCGGCGGCGGAGGGCGGCACCGACGGTGAAGCCCTTGAGATACCAGCCGACGTGCTTGCGGAAGTCGACCACCGCGTGCCGCTCGCTCTCGAAGCAGTCGACCATCAGGGTCGCGTGCCGGTCCATCGTCGCGGCGACCTCGCCCAGCAGGGGCCTGCGCCGCTCCTCCCCGCCCTCGCACATGGTCGCCAGGTCCGCGAACAGCCACGGGCGGCCCAGGCAGCCCCGGCCCACGACGACGCCGTCACAGCCGGTCTCGTCCATCATGCGGCGCGCGTCGGCGGCGCTCCAGATGTCGCCGTTTCCGAGCACGGGGATCTCCGTCACGCTCTCCTTGAGCCGCGCGATCGCCTCCCAGTCGGCGGTGCCGCCGTAGTGCTGGATCGCGGTGCGGCCGTGCAGCGCGATCGCGGAGACGCCCTCCTCGACGGCGATCCGCCCGGCGTCCAGGTAGGTCAGATGGTCGTCGTCGATGCCCTTGCGCATCTTCACGGTCACCGGCAGCGTCCCCGCGTTGCCCACGGCCTCGCGCAGAATCGACCGGAACAGGTTCCGCTTGTACGGCAGCGCGGAGCCGCCGCCCTTGCGGGTCACCTTGGGCACCGGGCAGCCGAAGTTGAGGTCGACGTGATCGGCGAGGTCCTCCTGCACGATCATGCGGACGGCCCTGCCGACGGTCACCGGGTCGATCCCGTACAGCTGGAGGCTGCGAGGGCTCTCCTCGGGCTCGAACCGGATCATCTTCAAGGTCTTGGGGTTGCGTTCCACCAGCGCCCGCGTCGTGATCATCTCGCAGACGAACAATCCGCCGCCCTGCTCCCGGCAGAGGGTACGGAAGGGCGCGTTGGTGATCCCTGCCATCGGGGCGAGGACGACCGGCGGCCACACCTCCAGTGATCCCAGCTTCAACGACTCCACCTGGCTTTTCTACCGCACCGCGACGAGCGGGACGAATCGTCGCTGGGTATTGTGTCCCTGCGTGGATCAACGTGACATGGGAGGCCGCGGATGCTGCTGCGACTGCGGATCGCGCTGCCCGACCAGCCGGGCTCGCTGGGGAAGGTGACCCGCGTCCTCGGTGTCGCGGGCGCCGACATCACCCAGGTGGTCGTCCTCGACCGGGGCGAGGGCCAGGCCCTGGACGACATCACCGTCTACTGGCCCGACTCAGCCCCCAGGGAAAGCCTGGTCGAAGGGCTGGAGAGCGTTCCGGGAGTGAGGATCGAGGGCATCTGGGGCACGCGCGAGGCGCCGGGGACCTATCCGGAGCTGGAGATCCTCAAATACATCACCACCGCGGGCGACCGCGCCCTCGCCACCCTGATCGACTCCATGCCCGTGCTGTTCAGCGCCGACTGGGCGGCCGCGGCGACCGAGAAGAGCCCGCGCACGGTCGTCCACTCCAGCTGGCGCGCCCCCGAGCAGGTGCCCTTCCCCGACGAGACCCCCGCCCGTCCGAGGGCCTTCACCCTCGACTCCGGCCTGCATGTGATCGCCGCCCCGCTGCCCCCGCTCGCCCTCACCTTCCTGCTGGCCCGCGCCGACGGTCCCGCCTTCCACCGCATCGAGGTGCACCGTCTCACCCGCATCCTGGAGATCTTCCTCACCCTGCCCGCCGTGGAGCGCGTGGTCACGCGCCAGCTGCGCCGCCCGGCCGAGCAGGACGGCTGAGCAGGACGGCTGAACGAGAGGGCTGAACGCCCACCTGGCCGGATGCCCGCCTGGACCCGCACCGTGTGGGAGTCCGCGGACGGGTGCCGCCGCCCGGGTGCCGGTCGGCGGATTCGCGCGACGGCCACGGGGCCGGCGGCTGAACGCGCGGTTACACAACCGCCGGGAAAACCCGCTAGAGTTCTCTCGTCGCCACCGGGTACGAAACCCGGAGGAAACACGCGGAAGTGGCTCAGTGGTAGAGCATCACCTTGCCAAGGTGAGGGTCGCGGGTTCGAATCCCGTCTTCCGCTCGAAGGGTCTTCGGGCTCTCACTCCGGTGGAGTGGCCGAGAGGCGAGGCAACGGCCTGCAAAGCCGTCTACACGGGTTCAAATCCCGTCTCCACCTCTGGTCCTTTCCATGCGGACGATTAGCTCAGCGGGAGAGCGCTTCCCTGACACGGAAGAGGTCACAGGTTCAATCCCTGTATCGTCCACCACCGCCCATGACATCTATGGGCCGATCACGGCAAACGGCCGCCAAAGTCCCAGCTCGGGAGCCTTGGCGGCCTTCCGGCTTCTCGGGCCGACATTCGGTGTTCCGGCCCTCACATCGACTTCTCGGCGACGACGATGACGTAGTCCAAGCCGGCGAACTTCTGCCGCATACGCGTGTCGTCGGCCAGCTCGCGATGCAACCAGCGGCGGTAGACCCAGGTGACCTTCTGCTGAAATGCCTGGTCGTCCAGCTTCCGTTCCGCCCATTTGCACCACGGTTCGTAAACGTGGTCACGGATGGAGGTCAACTGGACATGGGCGAATCCGGCGGCCCGGAGGCGGGCGACATACTCGTTGCCGTCGTACAGGTTTTCTTCGGGGACCGAAGTGGAGAAAAGCTCTCGGCGGCCGCCGTTGTCGACGTTCAACGGCACGACATCCGCCGTCGCGAGCACCCCGCCCGGTCGAAGGACGTGGTGAGCCTGGCGGAAGAATTCGTCCCTGGTCCGGAAATGCAGGGCCGACTCCAGGGCGACCACCCGGTCGAAGCTACCGGGCTCGAACGTCATCGCGGTCGCCGACCCCTCCTGGAAGATCAGCCGATCATCCAGACCGCGGGCGCGGGCCTTCTCCTGAGCGATCCGCACATGCGTCGGCGTCACGTTCAATCCGACGATCTTCGCTGGATCGTGCCGCTCCAACCACATGAAGTCCTGGTCGCCGTATCCGAACCCGGCATCGAGAATGCGATCGCCCTCCCGAAAGCCCGCGGCGTCCCCCAGCTTCTCCGCCAGCGCCTCGCACGCGTCGTCGAGCGTGTCGGGCCCATCACGCCAGTAGCCGAAATTGAGGTACGAACTGTGCTCGTTCAGCGCGGTCCAGGTGCTCGGCGGAAAGATCTCGTAGGCACGTTTGGCACGGGTCTCCGGCGACGCCATGCTGAGCCTGATGCTTCGGCTAACGGCGAGCACGTCATGCCAGAGTGAGATCCGCTGCGGGGTGGTCATGGGGGACCTCCTGGGTGTGCTCATGCTTCAGGTACGACAGGGCGACAGCCTTGATACTGGGTACACCGGCGCTAAGGATTTCCACAGATATCGAGTTGTCCCGCACATCGGTGGGCTGATTTACCGGCCTTTATCCGGCGGTGCGGCTTTATCCGGCGGCGCGGCGAGGCCAGGAAGTTCGCGGTGCGCCGGGGAGCTCACGGACGATCCCTCGGTCACCAACTCGCCATGGGGAGCGCCGAGCCGTCCATCGGCCCCTGCGGGCTGTAGACCACGCACATGACGTCGCGGTCGCCGCCTGCCCAGGTCTTCCTGGTCGGCATGACCGGGTAGAAGTCCAGACCCGAGGCCGACGCGCCGCTCCAGTTGCCGTCGAACCCCCGCCGGCAACTCTCCCTGGCGAACACGGCCAGCGCGGCCGGATCCCATTCACCGTCGGGGGCGTGCACGAAGCCGTACGACTGGTTGGCCGCCCGCTCCTTGCAGGGCGTGTAGAGGACGACGACCTCGCCCGCCTCCGGGGAGTAGGCCGGGTCGGTGAAACACTCCCCCGCCTCGATGTGCAGAAGCCCGCCGGTCTCCGCGGTGACGAAGGTCTCGTCCTTGATCGTCGGTCCCGTCGAACCCGCCGTGGACGACGGCAGGAAGAGCGCGCCGAGCACCACGAGGCCGGGGAGCAATGTCCGGCGGGCTGACCGCCGGTCACCCGCCTGCCGGGGGCCGATCATCGAGCACCTCTCGTTCGGGAACGTCGGTCTCGCCCGCTCCGGGGAAACGGGGCACGACGCCGCGTACCGGACCCGTCGAAACCCGGGCGAGGCCACCTGCCGTGTGACGCGGGTCGTGAAGCGGGCGCACGCGTTCCGCCTCAGCCGAGCCCGCTCGCCCGAGGTTAGGGGTGTTCCAGCGAACGCGAGGGCAACGGAAGGCGTCGAGCGCATGACCTTCTGGCGACATCAATGGGGCTTTTGGGGCTAGAGATACATAAGAGGAGGTGTTCATCCTGATGTAACCCCCTATATGAGCTTTTGTCCTTCTTTTTTGGATCAATACCGACGTCCACCGCACTCCCTCGGTGGAATGCGATCCCTCCCTGGAGAAGAGCTCATGATGGGCGAAGCCAAACTGCCCCGATCCGCCGGATCCCGGCGTACCAGGCTGACGGCGGTGAGCGCGGGCGTGCTGATCGCCGGCGGCCTCGCGTTCAGCCCGGTGGCGTTCGGCGCGGCCGCGCCGCCGAAGTACCCCGCCGCCGATATCCACAAGCCCTCCCCCATGCCCGACCGGGTCATCCTCACCCCGACCACCACGCCGGCGGCCAGCCAGAAGGTCACCTGGCGGGCCGTGACCGACGCCGAGTCGGCTCAGGCCCAGATCCTCGAGGCCCCGCGCGCGCTCGGCGACGTCGCGCCGTCCGCGGGCGCGGTCGCCACCGTCAAGGCGCTCAGCACCACCCCGGTCAACACCACGCTGGGGTACGCCTCCGTCTACCACACCGTCGAGTTCACCGGCCTGAAGCCGAACACCCGCTACAGCTACCGGGTCGGCGACGGCACCAACTGGAACGAGTGGAGCGACTTCACCACCGCGGCGGCCGACCTCCAGCCGTTCTCGTTCATCTACTACGGCGACGCGCAGAACTACATCGACTCCGCGGTGCCGCGCGTCTTCCGCCAGGCGTTCGCCGACCGCCCGCAGGCGAAGGTGATCGTCAACGCCGGTGACCTCATCGACAACGCGAACAACGAGGAGCAGTGGGGCCAGTGGTACAAGGCCGCCGGCTTCATCGACAGCCAGGTCAACAACATCTCGATCCCCGGAAACCACGAGTACAGCGGCGGCCTGTCCACCTTCTGGCGTCCGCAGTTCCCCTATCCGGACAACGGACCGGGTAACCCTGAGCTGAAGCAGACCGCCTACACCGTCGACTACCAGGGCGTGCGCTTCATCGGCCTGGACACCAACGTGCAGAGCAACGCCACGCTGATGGCCGCGCAGACCACCTGGCTGGAGGGTCTGCTCAAGGACAACCCGAACAAGTGGACCGTGGTGACCTTCCACCACCCCGTCTACTCCACCACCGGCACCCGCAACAACCCCGCCGTACGCGGCCAGTGGGGCCCGCTGTTCGAGAAGTACGGCGTGGACCTGGTCCTCCAGGGCCACGACCACTCCTACGGCCGAGGCAACGTGGCGACCGCCCGCAAGTCCGTCACCGTCAACAACGGTGTCGCCTACGTCGTGTCCGTCTCCGGCGGCAAGATGTACGCGCTCAACAACGGCGAGAACTGGACCGGCAACGGCGCCGAGGTCGTCAGCAAGAGCCAGAACACCCAGCTCTACCAGCTGATCGACATCGAGGCCGACAAGATCACGTTCGAGGCCCGTTACGCCAACGGCGAGCACCACGACGGCTTCGTCGTCCGGAAGAACGCCAAGGGCGAGCGCACCGTCAACGAGGTCCGCACCGCGGAGAACACCGTCGGCGAGCAGGTCGCCGTCGACAAGACCGCCGTCGAGCACCGCGGCGAGCTCACGATCTCCGCGTACGGCTACGACCCCGCCGAGCGGGTGTCCGTCGTCATGAGGAAGGCGGGCGACGACAAGCGCGGAAAGGGGCACGACACCGTCCCCGTCGGCACGCGGGAGGCCGATGAGCTGGGTCGTCTCACCTACACCTTCAAGGTGCCGAGCAGCCTGAAGAAGGGCGAGTCCTACGTGGTCCACCTGGACAGCGCGAACCAGGAGATCACCAGCCCGGCCGTCACGGTCAACAAGAAGTAGCCCTTCCCGGGGACGGGGACGCCGCCGCGGCGGCCCCGTCCCTCGGACGTACCGGAGCCCCGTCGGACAGGAAACGCATTGAAAATCCACGCCCGTACGCTGGCGGGCGCGCTGCTCGTCGGCGCCCTGGTCGGCTGGGCCACCCCAGCCTCCGCCCATCCCTTCGGACCGCCGTCCACCGCACGGATCGGGGCCGACGGCTCGCAGGTGACCATCTCGTGGCTCCCCGCCGAGGATGACTGGGTCGCGCTCGGCCAGTCGCTCGGCGCGTTCGAGGACCCCTCCACCGGCACGGTCTCGACGGAACTGACCGGTGAGCAGAAACTGGAGCGCTCAACGGCCCTCCGCGACTACCTGCTGGAGAAGATCACCGTCGCCCAGGCAGGCCGGCCGTGCCGGAGCCGGCTGGAGGAACTGCGGGCGCTGCTCGTCGACGGCGCCCGGTTCGTCTTCGAGTGCCGGAGTCCGGTGACCGAGGTGGAGGTGACCGTCGCCGCCCTCACCGATCTCAACACGGCGTACCGGACGGTGCTCATCGCGGACACACCCGCCACCCCCGAACGGATCCTCTTCACCGAGGCGGCCGGCACCCAGCGCCTGATCTTCTCCGGCACGGCGGCGGCCGGCACGTCCTGGCAGACGACGGGCGTCGCCGTCGGCGCCGCGGTGCTGCTGGCCGGATCGGGCGCGTTCACCATGCTGCGGACCCGGCGCAGGACGGGCACGACGAGTACGGCAGGTAGGCGACCATGACGGAGCTCAGCGGCTTCGAGAGCCGGTTCATCTCGCTCTTCGACAACAGGGGCGTCTTCTGGGCGGTCCTCGCCGTCGCCCTCGTCGCCGGAGCGATGCACGCGGTCGCCCCCGGGCACGGCAAGAGCGTCACCGCGGCCTACCTGGTCGGCACCCGGGGCACCTACCGTGACGCGCTGCGCCTGGGAGTCATCGTCGCCCTGATGCACACCTTCTCGGTGCTGGTGCTGGCGTTCGCCTGGGTGGGGCTGAGCAGCGCCGCGAGTTTCGGCACGAAGAGCGTCACCGCCTGGATGCAGGTGCTGGCCGGCGTGATCACGATCTGCGTCGGTATCCACCTGACCTACCGCCACCTGCGAGGGCGTCGGCTTCGGGCGCAGGCCCAGCACGGCCACGGGCACGGCCACGGGCACGGGCACGGGCACGGCCACGGGCACGGGCATCAGTTCGAGGACGGGCCGGATCCCTGGTCGCGGCGTGGCCTCGTCGCCCTCGCCCTCTCCGGTGGGCTGCTGCCCTCGCCGTCGGCGTTCGTCGTCCTGATGAGCGGGCTGCTCACCGGCCGGGCCTTCGACGCCGTCACCCTCGTCGCCGCCTTCGGCGTGGGGATGGCCCTCACCCTGACCGGCGTGGGCATCGTGACGATCCGCGGCCTCACCCTGCTGACCCACGGAACCCACCGGTGGTCACTCGCCTCCACGGCGATGGCCTGGGCTCCGGCCGCCGCCGGCCTCGCGGTCTCCTCCGCCGGAGGCCTCTACCTCGTCGCGGCCCTCGGCACCATCACCGGCTGACAGCCCGGCCGCCCATCAGGGTGCCCTCAGAACCGGACCGCGGCGAAAAAGATCGTTCTCAAGGAGCTCTCGGCCGAACGGCTGGACATGACGCGTCCGGCGTTGCTAACTTGCGCCTATGTCCAGCCCCGAGGCATCCAGACGCTAGCCACCGGTCATCCGGTGGCCGGCCACCGTCGTCGCGTTGAGGCTTCGCGGCCAATGAGGCCGCGCTCACTGCCGTCCGCGACCACTGCCACTGGATCGCCATAGCGCAGGCTGTGCTCGACCTGGACCGAGCGTCACCTCCGTGACGTCGGCAGGGTCTCCCGCGCGATGGCCGCACCCCGATCGGACGGTTCCTCTCTCCGACGCCGGCGCGGCCCATCGCCTCCTTATCGATCCACAGTGTGGTCGCGGAGTTTTGTCATGCCATTCGTTGTTCACCTGCTCGGACTGGCGGTCTTCGCCCAGGCCACGTCCGAGTTCATGCTGTCCGGCCTCGTGCCGGGCATCGCACGGGACCTGCACGTGTCCATCCCCGCCGCGGGATTTCTGACCTCGGCGTTCGCGGTGGGGATGGTCGTCGGCGCGCCGCTGATGGCGATCCTGAGCCTGCGCCGGTCGCGACGTCGCTCGCTCCTCACCTTCCTCGTCACCTTCCTGCTCGTCCATGTCCTGGGCGCGGTCACCACCAGCTACGGGGTACTGCTGGTATCCCGGGTCGTCGGGGCGCTGGCGTGCGCCGGGTTCCTCGCGGTGGCCCTGGCGACCGCGATGAGCCTGGTCGCGCCGAACGCCAAAGGACGCGCCACCTCCGTCCTGCTCGGTGGGGTCACCGTCGCCTGTGTCGTGGGCGTTCCCGGCGGCGCGTTGCTGGGGCAGCTGTGGGGGTGGCGCTCGGCGTTCTGGGCGGTGGCAATCCTGTCGGTGCCGGCCATCGTCGCGATCCTGCGGTCGGTGCCGGCCGACGGCCCCGAATCCGACCGCACGAGCGCGCGTGACGAACTGCGCTCGCTGCGCGATCGGCGGCTTGTGGTGATCCTGCTGCTGGGATGCCTCGTGAACGGCGCGACGTTCTGCTCGTTCACCTACCTCGCGCCGCTGGTCACCACCGTCACCGGAATCGAATCCGCATGGGTGCCCGCCATGCTGGCCCTCTTCGGGCTGGGGTCGTTTCTCGGGGTCACCGTCGGTGGCCGGATGGCCGACGTACGACCCGTCGCGCTCCTGGTGAGCGGCGGGGTGGCCCTGCTCGTCGGCTGGACGGTGTTCGCGGTGGCCGCCGGGAGTCCGGTGGCGACGACGGTGCTCGTCTTCGTCCAGGGAACCCTATCGTTCGCCGTCGGGTCGACGTTGATCTCGCAGGCACTCTACGCGGCGGCCGAGGCACCGGCCCTGGCCGGTGGGTTCGCCACGGCGGCGCTCAACGTGGGCGCCGCGCTCGGTCCCTGGTTCGGCGGGATCTCGATCGGCGCGGGACTCGGTTATCGCTCGCCGCTGTGGGTCAGTGCGCTGCTGGTGGCCCTGGCACTCGCCGTCGCCGGTGTCGCCCGGGGGATTCGGCGCGGGGCGGCCGGCTCCCACGAGGAAGTCGTCGCGCCGTAGCCGACCGGGATCGAGGCGGCGCCGGGTCGATCCGATCGTCCGGCGGCGCCGACGGATCAACATGAGGGAAGCCCCCCGGCCTGGCCGGCCGGGGGGCTTCTCATCGGTGTGTCTCATATGCCGCCGAGGACGCTGCGAGAGTCCTCAGTTGCCGGTGGACAGTTTTTCCAGGTCCGATCGGGTGAGCTTGATCGTGTTTTCCCGGAGGGATTCCAGGTTGCCCGCCGCGTCGATCGGATACTTTCCCTGTTCCGAGTTGAGCAGGGCGGCCGGTGAGTTCGGGTAGGTCTCCAGGAACAGGACGTAGGTCCGGCTCCTCTGAAGTGACGAGGCGCCCGCCTCCTCGTACTTCGTGCCGTTGAGGGTGCCCCCGAGTTCTTTGACCTCGATGGTCTCCCCGGGCTTCGCCTCCCCCTTGAAGACCTTCACCACCTGGGCCGGATAGACCGTGGTGACCAGAGGCTCCTCCTGCGGGGCGGCCTCCGTCCCCGCCTTCGGCGCGTCGGCGTTGGGGTTGGAAAGCGGGTCGGTGTTCTGGCTGTCGGGGATTCCCTTCTCCAGGACGGTGCGCGCCGTGTCGCCGAGGCGGACCTCCACGACGAGAAGTGCCTTCTTGTAGAGCTCGGCGGCGCTCTGGTAGGCGGGATAGTCGACGTGATAACTCACCGTGGGCTGCTCGGCGGAGCAGGCGGTGAGAAGAACGGCGGCGAACGCGGCCGCGACGAGTTTTCTTGGAAGCGTCTTCATCCGTCTCACTCCCCACGTTTCCTAGTAGTAGGCGTTAACGTCGCTGACGTCATGCGACTGGGGTGTGGTCATAGTGTTCCTAGGGCGGCCGTGGTTCATTATGGATGTGAGGTCGTTGTGCGCGAGAGAAAGGGCGTGGCCCAGCTCGTGAACGAAGACGCTCGTCACGAAGTTCGAGAAGTTCGAGGCGTCGGCGCTGATCGTGCGCGAGTTGAGCTGGATTTTGAAGTAACTACCGTAGGACGTGTAGAGCCCGTACCAGGTGTTGCTGTAGGACGCCGCGACGATCGTCGACGAGGATCCGGAGGACTTCCCGATGTAGGCGGGGGTGGCGGTCGCGTTCCAGTTGCTCAGCGCCCGGTCCATGGGGCCCTGCCAGGAACTGTTGTAGCTGTACGGGCGGACCGTGAAGTTGGGTGCCGCCATGCCCACGTTGTAGTAGTGCGCGGCGGCCGGGGTGGCGCCGGCGACCACGCAGAGTGTTCCGGTGAGACCGATCGCCAGGATCTGCCCGGCCCGTGGCCTCACCTTTTTCAGAAATACTTTTGACAGCCTCATTGAATCAACTCCGTCCCGTGACGATGAATCGGGTGAACAGGGGAGCAAAAAACGGCCGACCCCGTATCGGCGATCACTCCCACCCGCGTTCACATGATCGAAAAAGTTTCGAAGAAAATCAAGGGATCTCAGGGGTTTCTTCCGGGCGGATTTCGGTGGACGGTTGAGGCCGAAACCTCATGCGCGACTACGCTGTGTTTCAGGTCGAACGCGTTTCGAGAAAAGAGGCCGACGTGCGCCCCGGCGTGCGTGGTCCGTCCGTTCGGAACCGGCCCGCGTGCGCCCCGCGTATGCGGTCGCCCGTTCGGAACCGATCCGCGCGTCCCGCCCCGTGGGGTCTGCCCGTTCGGAACCGACAGGAAAGGGGCCTCGACATCCGCTCTCCGATCCGGCCTCGCCTCTCTCCTCCCGCTCCGCCGCGGACGACCGCTCCAAGGTGCGGGCGTGCCCCCGTCGCGGGTTTTCCGAGGTCCTGGGGGTCGGATAGCGAAGGAATAGGGGGCCGATGCCAGGCTTTCCTACGTTTCGGACATGAGCACTCCGATCTTCGCGCTTTGCGATGAGTACGTCACCCGCTGGGCGGCACTGGACCCGATCGCGACAGGTGCCGAGGGCATCGTGTCCGACTTCGTAGCCGCCACCGACCACAGCCCCGCCGGGAGCGCCGCCCGGGCCGAGATGATCCGTTCGACCCTGAAGCGCCTCGACGAGCTGGTCCCGACCGGTGAGCCGGACGTCAGGGCGGCCACCCACCTGCGGGAGCGGCTGGAGGCCGAGCTCGCCTGGCACGACACGGGCGAGCCGCTGCGCTGGGTGGCGGCGCCGTACGGGCTGCCCTACCGGGTGCGCTCCAGCGTCGTCCTTCTCCCGCACGGCAACGACGACGAATGGCGTGATGTCGCCGCCCGCCTCGCGGCGATCCCGGGGATGCTCGCCGGGTGGCGGGAGAGCCTGGAGACCGGTCTGGCAATGGGGCTGCGGGGCGCCCGCAGGCAGGCGCTGGCCATGGCGGACCAGGCCGACCAGTTCTCCGGCGCCGGCGGGACTCCCCCGGCCCACGACGCCTTCGTCGCCACCTACGGTGAGGGCCCGGTCAAGGAGGAGCTGCTCAGCGCCGCGGCGGCGGCCCACGCCGCGTACGCCGACGCCGGGCGCTACCTGCGCGAGGAGTACGCCCCGAGGGCGGACGAGGCCGACGGGGTGGGCCCCGAGCGCTACGCGGTCGTCGCCAGGATCAGCCTGGGCGCCGACATCGACCTGCGCGAGGCCTACGAGTGGGGCTGGGCCGAGCTGGAGCGCATCGGAGCCGAGACGGCTGCCGAGGTCGAGCGGATCAAGCCCGGGGCGACCATCGAGGAGGCGACCGCGATCCTCAACGAGACCCAGGCCGTCGACTCGCTCGAGGAGTACCAGGCGTGGCTGCAGGAGCGCCACGACCGGGCGATCGAGCAGTTGAACGGCACGCACTTCGACATCCCCGAGCCGCTGCGGCGCATCGTGGCCGAGGTCGACGTGAGCTCCACCTCCGGTGCGGCCTCCTACAACGCGCCCAGCGAGGACCTGTCGCGGCCGGGTCGCACCCTGTGGCCGGTCGGGGGCCGGACCCGCTTCGCCACCTGGAGCGAGCTGACCACGATCTTCCACGAGGGCGTGCCCGGCCACCATCTGCAGTTCGGCGCGATGCGCATGGCCGGCGACACCCTGTCCAGGTTCTCCAAGGTCTCCTGGGTGGACGGCCACGGCGAGGGGTGGGGCCTGTACGCCGAGCGGCTGGCCGACGAGCTCGGCTGGTTCACCGACCCCGGTACCCGGCTGGGCATGCTCAACTGGTCGGCGCTGCGTGCCGCCCGGGTCGTCATCGACCTGGGCGTCCACCTCGACCTTCCGCTGCCCGACGGTTCGTCGTGGACCTTCGAGAAGGCCTGCGAGGTGCTGCGTGAGCAGGGCCGCTGCGAGCCGCATCGGGTCGAGGCGGAGGTGGTGCGCTACTTCGGCTGGCCTTCCCAGGCCATCTCCTACAAGCTGGGCGAACGAGCGTGGGTGCAGGCCCGCGAGGAGGCCAAGCTGCGCCTGGGCGACGCCTTCGACCTGCGTGCCTGGCACACCGCCGCGCTGGAGCTGGGACCTGTCGGCCTGTCCAGTCTCGCGGAGGCTCTGCGCCGCATCTGCTGAGCACCGGCGATCCGGCGCCGATGGTCTCGTGACCGGCCGGCACGACCGGTCACGACCGCCCGGAGAGGTCCCTTCCGGACCTCTCCGGCGGTTCGTCGCTCACGTCTTCGGAGTGCGACGGACCGCTCGGCTCAGGGCACCGACATCCCTTCGCTTTCGACCCGGTCGAGTTCAGGACATTTCGCCCCGGTCGGGTTCAGGACAACGATGCCCTCGCCCCGGGGCGCCCAGGAACTCGGAGCCCTCGACCGTACGGGGCTCAGGACGCCGGTACCCTCCGTGCCCGGCCGGGCAGGCGTGCATGACCGGGCGAAGGAAGGTTCTCCAGCTGGGCGCGCACCCTGGCGGCGATCGCGGGGGGCATCGTGTCCGCCAGTTCGAGCGCCTCCTCGGAGACGCTCCGCGCCGCCTCCTCCTCGTCGACGGCGAGGTACGCCGCGGTGAGCATGACCAGGACGCGCACCTGGTGGAGCGGCGCGTCGATCTTGTGGAACAGGCCGAGGGCCTGGTGGAAGCGGCCGATCGCCTGTTCGGTCTGGTCGCCCGCGAGCGCCAGCTCACCGAGCCCGAGCACGACCCTCGCCTCGGCGAGTCTCTCCCCCGCGGTGCCCGCCACCTCCAGGGCGTTCTGGAGAGTGGTCTCGGCCTCCTGGAGGTCCCCCTGGCGCAGCTTCGTGATGCCCAGGCCGTGCAGGGCGTACGCCTCGCCGGTCGGGTCGCCGATGTTGCGCACGGTCGTGAGCGCCTGCTCGAAGACCTCCGCCGCCGACGCGAACTCCTCCAGCCTGAGGTAGGTCTCGCCCAGCCGGTGCAGGACCTGTGCCTCCACCCTGCGGCTGCCACCGATCCTGCTGAGTTCCAGCGCCTCGCCCAGCAGACGTCTGGCCTCTTCGAGTTCGTCGCAGTCGAGCCTGATCTGGGCCATGCTGTGCAGCACGTAGGCGGAGGCGACCTGGTCGCCGGTGCCGCGGAAGATGCCCAGCGCGCGATCGTAGCGTTCCACCGCGTCGTCGAGCTGGCCGCTCATCCGGTCCAGGAAGGCGATGTTGCGGATGACGAGGGCAACCCCCAGGTCGTCCCCGGCCTCCTCGAACAGCTTGGCCGCCGACTCGAAGTCGCGCCGCGCGTCCCCGAAGCGCTGCTCGGCGATGTAGAGCGACCCTATTGAGTAGAGCATCGCCGCCTGCCCTCGGCGGTCCCCGGCCTGCCGGGTGGCCGCCAGCGCTATCTGGTGGGTCTCCCGCCAGTCGTCGAAGTAGATTCTCGACTCGAACAGGGTGACCGCGCTGATCGCGAGGTCCCAGCACAGCTCGACGAACCCGGCCTGCGCCGCCTGGCGGATGCCCGAGACCAGCGTCAGCCGCTCGCGCTCGTACCAGGGCAGCGGGGCCATGACCAGCTTCTCGACCAGCCGTCCCGGCAGCGGCCAGCGTGGTGCGTCGCTGTGGACCTGCACGTAGTCTCCGCCGTACTCTCGGCGGTGCGCCTCACCGGTCAGGAAGAGCAGGCCACCGAGCACTCTCTGCAGCGCGGCGTTGCGGTCGGCGATCGCCTCCTCGCCGGCGAGACGCTCGCGGGCGAACACGTGGATCAGGTCGTGGAAGCGGTACTGGCTCTGCACGCCGTACCCGGCGTCGGTCGTCTCGACCAGCTGGGCGTCGGCCAGGTCGTCGAGCAGGTCCTGCGCGTCGGAGGGATGGCAGTCGAGCAGCGCGGCGGCGACCCAGCCGGAGAAGTGCCGGGACTCCAGGATGGCGAGGCGCCTGAACAGGCGGCGTGCGTCCTCGCTCACGCTCTCGTACGTCAGCGAGATGCTCGCCCTGATGCCCAGGTCGCCGTGTTTGAGCTCGTCGAGCCTGCGGGTCTCGTCCTCCAGTCGTCCCACGAGCTGGTCGATCGTCCAGTGCGGCCGGGCGGCGAGCCGCGCGCCCGCGATGCGCAGCGCCAGCGGCAGGTGGCCGCAGAGGTCCGCCAGCTCGGCCGCCGACTCCCGCTCCGCCTGCACCCGCTCGATGCCCGCGATTCTGGAGAGCATGTCCACCGACTGCCTGGAGTCGAAGAGCCCGACGTCGAGGTGGGCCGCGCCCGGCAGGCCCGCGAGCCGGCTGCGGCTGGTGATGATCACTGCGGCCTCGGGGTTGCCGGGCAGCAGGGGCAGCACCTGGCTCTCGCTTCTGGCGTCGTCCAGGACGATCAACATCTTGCGCCCGGCGAGCAGCGCGCGGTACATCTCCGCCCGTTCGTCCACCCCGTCCGGGATCGCGTTGCCCGGCACGCCCAGCGCGCGGAGGAAGCGTTCGAGCACCTGCCCGGAACCGATCGGATGGGACTCCCCTCCGTGCAGGTCGGCGAAGAGCTGGCCGTCCTCGTAGCGTCCGGCGACGCTGTGCGAGACGTGCACCGCGATCGTGGACTTGCCGATGCCCGGTTTGCCGACGACGGCGATGACGGGGACGGCGAGCCGCTGGCGGTCCTCCGCGGCGAACGTGAGCTGGCGGCGGATGGCCTCGACCAGCTTGATCCGGCCGGTGAAGTCGGCGATGTCGGTGGGAAGCAGACGGGGAACCGTCCGGCGGGCGGCCGGCGCCTCCTGCGTCTCCGGGTGGCGCTGGGAGGTTTGCTGTTGCTGTTGCTGTTGTTGCTGCTGTTGCTGCCGCCCCGGCGCGTCGATGCTCTCGTCGGAGGTGAGGATGGAGTACTCGAGCTGCTGGAGGCTCTCGTTGGGTTCGATGCCCAGCTCGTCGATCATCGTCTGGCGGGCACGACGATAGACCGTGAGCGCCTCGGCCTGGCGTCCCGAGCGATAGAGCGCGAGCATCAGCAGGCCGCGCAGCCGCTCCCTGAGCGGGTGTTCCTCGACGAGCTCGCTGAGTTCGCCCACCAGCTCGTGGTGCCTGCCCAGTTCCAGTTCGATCTCGACGCAGTCCTCGTTCACCGTGATCCGGCGCTCGCTCAGCCTGCCGACCGCGGCCTGCACGAGCCGGCTCTCCTGGCCGTCGAGGGCGGGCCCTCGCCAGAGGGCGAGCGCGGTCCGATAGTGCCTGACGGCGTCCTCCAGCCGGCGGTCGTCGCGAGCCTGGCGGGCCTGGTTCAGCAGGCCCTCGAAGTTCTGGGAGTCGAGTTCTCCCTCGGCGACTCGCAGCGTGTATCCCTGGGAGTGGGTCGCGATGACGTCGGCTCCGCCATTGGCGGCGAAAAGCCGCCGCAGCGAGGAGATACAGATCTGCACCTGCGCGCGGGACGTGCTGGGAAGATCCTCACCGTAGATCGCGTCCGTCAGCCGTCCAATGGTGACCATTCGGTTGGCCTCCAGCAGGAGGCAGGAGAGGACGACCTGTTGCCGAGGCGCGCCCAGATCCAGGCGGCGCGCGTCGGCGAGGACCTCCAGGGGGCCGAGGATTCGATACTCCACCGAATCTCCTTGCAGAATCGCGGCCTGACCAGGAATTCTCCGCACGGTTGGCGTAAGGGAGACATCAGGGATCTAACCGCTGCCTTAAAGCAGGCAACAATAGACTCAACCCCCACCTCTCCGCGATCTTCGGACATATAACCCGGCGATCACGGCGAGCAATTTTATATGC
Source organism: Streptosporangium sp. NPDC000563 (assembly GCF_040299985.1). Classification (NCBI taxonomy): domain Bacteria; kingdom Bacillati; phylum Actinomycetota; class Actinomycetes; order Streptosporangiales; family Streptosporangiaceae; genus Streptosporangium; species Streptosporangium sp. NPDC000563. The sequence continues at coordinate 190,873 of NZ_JBEPDA010000002.1, forward strand.
ATGAAACGTGTTCTGTCCGGGATCATACAACGTCACTGATGGGAGAACCAGTGGGGTTTGTGAAGGTCTGGCCCAACTTGCGACTAACGTGCGGGTTTGTGACATGAACAAGCGGCCGGGCCCTGGAAGGCTCCGACCGCTCCGGTGAACTCCCACCGCCGGCGACCCCGCCGGGTGGGGGTGTGCTTCAGCCCCAGGGGGTGTTGCTGGCGAGCACGGTGGTCTTCGCGGCCCCGTCGGCGACCGAGGGGACGACGGCGGCGAGACCGAGGCATCCGAGAACCGCGATGGCGGAGACGATGATCCGGAGGGTGTTGATGCTCGCGAATTCCCGCATTTCCTGTACCTCTTCTTCGTGTCTCGCAGGCCGTTCACTGCTGTCCGCCTGTCTGCTTCAAAACGTAAACAGCCCCCCTATCCACGCCTTATCCGATCTCTTCTGATCCGATATCCGGCGCAAAGATAGGCTCGGGTAGCCGATGGATAGCGGGCCGAAAGCGGACGGATAGCACTCCCATGGAGCCTGATAGGGCCGAGGTCGCGCGATACGGGTCACGCGGCCCCGAACCAGAAGATGGGTATCCTCACCATGAGCATCGCCACGCAGGCACTTGACGGCGTCTACGGCCGATCCGCGGCCGGTGTCCGAGCTCGCCTGGAGCGCGCCTCGGGTAACGGCTGGGAGCCGGTATCCGAGGGCGAGACCGACATCGACGGAAATGTTAAAGAATGGGTGGACGAATTCATGGAGCGCGGGCTCTATCGTCTCATCCTCGCCACCGACCACTATTTCGCCGGGCTCGGCATGACCACCTCCTACCCGGAGATAACGGTCATGTTCAGAATGCACGACGATCGCATGCCTTATCAGGTCCAGGTCGTGCTGGCTCCACACTCGTACTCGACGTGCTTCGGCGTCCGCGGGTGAGTCCGCGAGCGGCGGAGTCCGTCCTCCCAAGGGAAGCGAACATGCCCGTTCAACAATTGGCGAAAGCCGGCCCCCACAACCCCGGGCAGGACGAGGGCACCCCCTCGGTCATCGCCCGATGCCTGAGCAACTTCCGCCTGGAGGTCGACGGGCAGGCCGTCTCACACTGGCGGGCCGGCAAGTCGCGGGCCCTGTTTCAGTACATGCTGGTCAACCGTGAGCGGTTCGTCCACAGGGACCGGTTGCGCGAGGTGCTGTGGCCGGAGCGGGAGGGCCACCCCTCCAGCTCGCTCAAGGTCGCCGTGCACGGCGTGCGACGGGTGCTCAACGAGTTCGAGGGGAGGGACGGCTTCTCCCTGCTCCACCAGGACCACGGGTACGTGCTGCGGACGAACAGCGCGTGGGTGGACATCGAGGAGTTCCAGCGTGCCTTCGACCGAGGCCGGAGCGCGTGGGTGGCCAAGGACTACGACACCGCGATCGCGTGGTTCCAGCGGACCGCCGACCTGTACGTCGGGGACTTCCTCTCCGGCGAGACCGGCGGCTGGATCAACGAGCAGCGGCAGTGGATGCGCGCGACCGCCCTGCGTGCCCTGACCTCGCTGCGCACCGAGGCTCTGGAGCGCGAGGACTGGCCGGCCGCGATGCACTGGTGCCGCAGGGCCCTCGACGTCGATCCCCACCACGAGACCACCTACCAGACCCTGATGATGATGCACGGCGAGCTCGGCGAGCTCGGCCGCGTCCTGAGCTGGTACGAGGTGTGCCGCCACCGGTTGCGCACCGACCTCGACGTGGAGCCGAGCGAGCGCACCGAGCGGCTGCTGGCCACGCTCATGCGCGGCCGGAGCCGGCCGCCCCTGACAGGTCAGCACCGGTGAAGATGCCCGCGACCTCCCTTGACCGGGGGCCCGATCTGGAACGCCTGCGCGCGGCGGTCGGCGAGTTCGCCCGCTACGACGCGGCCGACAGGTCATGGGAACGGCTGCTGCTGGCGACCGGGCCGCGGGTCGACCCCGCGCTCGCGGCCCATCGCCGGGCACTGCTCGCCTGGTTGAACGCGTGGGGGTGCCGGCTGCGCTATCCGCGTGACGGCGAGCCCGATGTCTTCGGCGCGGAGACCGCGGCCTGGTGGGAGCGCTGGAGGGAGCACCTGCCCGGCCAGGACGCCACGCTCGCGACGCTGGGCGACCCGGAGATCGACGTGCTGGGCGGGTGTTACGCGGATCTGTCGGCGATGCGGGCGACTCCGGGGGCCAGACCCCGTTCCCTGGGGCCGACCGCCGCGACCAAGATGCTGCACGCCCTGCGCCCGGGGGCGCTGATGCCCTGGGACGCGGCCATCGCCGAGGCCCTGCACGGGGCGCGTACGGCGGACGCCTACCGTGCGCACCTGCGGATGGGCCGGGACTGGGCACGGCGTCTGCTCGAGGAGGCGGGTCTCGGCGAGCGGGAGCTGGCGGTGGAGCTGGGCCGCCCCGGGCGTCCGCTCGCGAAGATGCTGGACGACTACTGCTATCTCGCGTTCACCGCGGCGACCTGACAGTCCTCGCCGCGACCGGCGAACCCGCCACACGGCCGCGGAGACGAGCGACCCCACCGGGCTCCTCTGCACCGCGGCGCTCACGACCGGCGACCCCGCCGGATGGCCGCCGAGACAGGCGCCCCCACCGGGCTCCCCCTCACCGCGGCGCTCACGACCGGCGATCCCGCCGGATCCCGTCTTCGGAGCGGCGGGGACGCGACCCGCACGGGCCGCGTCCCCGCGCTCAACGCAGCGACCTGACCAGGCTTCGCGCGGCCGTGCGGCTCGCGGCGAGCACGGTCTTGCCCGCGCCGCCGCTCCCTCCGGTGAAGGTGTAGACGCCCTTGGCCAGGGGACGCAGTGACAACCCTCCCGTGGGGTGGTAGCACTCGACCGCGGTGACGGCCTTGACCGACCCGTCGGCCGGCCGGTATCCGATCCTGGCCTCGGCGACGTCGAGGATCCTGCTGGTGAGCACGGGGTCGGTCGGTACGGTTCCAGGGGTGATGTCCCATCTGTCGGTCGGCAGCCCGAGCAGGACCCGCCCCTCGGCGTAGGACCTGCCGTACAACCCGGACGTCTCGTCGACGAACGCGTTGGGTCCCCTGCCCGAGGTGGGGCCGAGCACGTACTGGATCACCTTGGTGCGCAGCCCCGCGTCCGACAGGCCCGTACGGGCGAGAAGGCTCTGGGTCCACGCCCCGGCGGCCACCACGACGGCGTCGAACCTGGCCGGGCTGCCCTCGGCGGGGCGGACCTCGGCCTCGGCGGTGATGCCCTCCACCTGCCCGTCGGTGACGAAGGCGCCCGACCTGGCGAGCTCCACCAGGAGCCGGTCGCGGAAGGCGTTCGGGGAGAGGTATCCGGCGCGCTTCTCGACGACGGCCACGCTCCCCTCCGGTAGTTCGCGGAACGTGCCGCGGCTGCTGAGCTCCTCACCGCTGACCAGGGAGATCGAGCCGGGCAGGCGGCTGCGTACCAGCTCGACCAGGCCCTCGGTGCCCGGCCCGAGGCCGGGCAGCAGGTACACCGAGCCGGTCTCCCGGTAGGAGGCCCATTCCCGCAGCTCCCGGTTCGAGTGGAGCTCGGCCAGGCTGTCGGCGGCCTCCAGGCACAGGGCGGGGTCGGGCTCGAAGGCCCTGGTCAGGCCCCCGGAGGCGGCGCTGGCGTCGGCCCTCCTGTGCGGTTCTCCGGTGTAGAGGTGGACGGAGCTGCCCCTGACGACCTCGCACAGGCGCCAGGCGAGCATCGCCCCGGCGATCCCACCGCCCACGACGGCGATTCTGATCATGTAACTCCTCCGTTCATGTCGCCGAGGCGGTCGCGGTGCGCGACTCGTCGGCCTTGTTCGGGTCCCGCATGCCGATCAGGCCCGCCACGGTCGCGATCGCGGAGAGCAGGGCGGCCCACAGCCACACCGAGCGCCCCACCTGGAACCACACCAGGGTGCCGATCACCGGCCCGATCGCGGTACCGAGCCCGAAGACGCTCTGCATGGCGCCGATGTAGCGTCCGCGGAGCCGCTCGGGGCCGGCCAGGGCGGGGTAGGCGAACGTGGTGGGTCCGCCGATGATCTCCGAGAGCGTCCAGACCAGGGTGCCGAGCATGAACCAGATCGGGAGCGGGGAGATCGCGTAGATGGCGTAGCCGACCGAGACGAGACCGAGGCCGAGCAGCGCGGTCAGCCGGATCGGCCACTTCTGCACGACCTTCGTCATCGCCAGCTCGCAGGTGATGACGATCAGGCCGTTCAGCGAGACGGCCGCGCCGTACCACCACAGGCTGAGGCCGGCCGCGGAGATGTCCAGCGGGAGGGTGGCCGTGTACTGGCAGTAGACGATGGAGGTGAGCAGCATCGCGAGCAGGTAGACGCTGTAGCGCCAGTCGGCGAAGACCGCGAGGTAGCCGGAACGGCCCTCCATCGCCCCCGCCTCCGCCGCCTTCGCCGCCTCGGCCTGCCTGGCCGCGACGCGCACGGCCTTCGGCGCGCGCCGGGGCAGCGCGAACATCACGATGCCGCCGAAGATCAGTGCCGCGGCGGCCTCTCCCCAGAAGAGCGCGTTGTAGGAGACGGCGAGCAGCGCGGCGCCGATGAGCGGGGCGGCGGTCATGCCGAGGTTCAGGCCGAGCCGGTACATCGCCGTGATCATCACGACCCGGTGTCTCGGGGTGAGCTCGGTGAGCATCGTCTGGGCCGCGGGCCGGTAGAACTGGCCGACCGTGCTGACCATGAAGACGGCGGCCAGCAGCAGGGCGTAGGTCGGGGCGTAGAGGATGGACACGATCAGCAGGGCCGAGCCGCCCATGCTGATCAGGGTGACCGCCCGGGCGCCGAGCCGGTCGGAGAGCGAGCCTCCGGCCAGCGAGCCCACCACCGCGCCGGCACCGTACACGCCCAGCGCGAGCCCCGCCTGGGTGGCGGAGAAGCCCCGGTCGGTCAGGAACAGCACCAGGTAGATCTGGATGAACGCGGCCAGCCTGCTGATGAAGCCGCCGAAAAGGAGTGCCTTGACGGCGCGCGGGGCCTCTCGCAGGGTGACGAACACCCCGTCGTCCTGCTTGCGCGGGGGTGTCCCGGACAGTTCGTTCTCGTTCTCGATAACGGCGGTCATGCGGCTGCCTTCACCTTCAGGTGTGCCTCGGCGGCGTCCAGCGCGGCCCGGCACTCGTCGACGGTCGGGGATAGCGCGGTGGCGTAGGCGATACGCCCCCACAGGGTGCCCTTGGGCGGTGGTGAGACGGTCGCGCCCGCGGCGACCACCGGGATCGCCCGGTCGATCTCCGCGGGCAGGCCGGTCTCGTCGAACTCGATCGACTCGATCGTGGTGTCGTCCTCGGCGACGTAGAAGAAGCGCACGCCGCCGACGAGCTTGCGCTCGGGGGCGATGTCGGGGGTGCGGCCACAGGCCACCGCCGCGGCGGCGAGGCCGGGGTCGATCCCGGTCGTGATCATCCCGAGGTAGGGGATCATGTCCCCGCCGAGGCGCGCGTTCACCTCGATGACGCGCAGTCCCCTGGAGGAGAGCTTGACCTCGGTGTGGGTGAAGCCGTCGGTGAACCCGAGCGCGGTGTGCGTGTCCTGCAGGACGCGGCAGAACTCGGGGTCCTGCAGCAGCTCGTCCTGGGCGTCGACGAAGTGGCCCACCTCCTCGCAGTAGGGCTCGTAGCCGAGGACCTTCCTGCCGAGGAAGAGCGGGGTCACCACACCGTTCTGGACGACGGCGTCGACGCTGACCTCGGGGCCGTCCGCGAACTCCTCGACCAGGACGGGGATCTCGAACGTCGCGCCACCGGGGACCCTCAGGTCGTGGACGAAGGCGAACCGCTCCGCCAGTTCCTCCGGGTCCTCGACCTTGATGACGCCCAGGCTGCCGCCGAGGCCGCGCGGCTTGAGGATGGCCGGGTAGCCGACCGTCTCGGCGGCGCGCAGGGCCTCGTCGAGCGTGGAGACCGCGAGCGACCTGGGCTGCGGGACGCCGAGCGCGTCGAGCGCGACGCGGGTGAGGTGCTTGTCGCGGCAGCGGCGCACCATCTCGGGGTCGCCGCCCGGCAGGCCGAGGGCCTCCGAGACGTGCGAGGCGGCCAGGATCGTCGCCTCGTCCCAGCAGAGCACCCCGTGCACGGGCTCGCGGGCGGCGAGCTCCAGCGCGGCGGCCGCCAGCGCGGGGCCGTCGGCCAGGTCGGCGACGACGGTCCAGCCGGTGACGTACTCCCGCTCCCAACCGGGCTCCGCGGTCACCATGAGGTGGACGCGGTACTCGGTGGCGATGGAGCGCAGCAGGTATTCGCGGTAGTGCCGCATTCCCGTCGCGACCACGAGGAGCAGCGGCCTGGTGTCGGTGATCATGTCACGCCTCCTTGGCGGTGGTCACGAGCTGTCTGTCGGCGCCGTCGGCGCCGTCGGTGCCCTGCAGGGTGTCGAAGAACTCCTCGCGGACGGCCTCGCCCTCGGTGGGGGCGATCCTGGCCGCCGCGAAGCGCAGCAGGGGCGGCGCCATCATCGAGGTCACGACCGCGACCAGGACGATGACCGTGTAGGACGCCGTGGTGAGCACGCCCAGGCGGAGGCCCACCATCGCGATGATCACTTCGATCACGCCGCGGGAGTTGAGGCCCGCGCCGAGCGCGAGGGCCTCCCAGCGGGTTCTGCGGGCGATGCGCGCCCCGAGGTAGGCGCCGCCGAACTTGGCGGCGATGGCGACGGCGAGCACCACGATCCCGGCCACCAGCACGACCGGGTTGGCCAGTTCCGTCAGGTCCATCCGCAGGCCCGCCGTCGCGAAGAAGATGGGTGCGAGCACCGCGGCGACGAGCGTCTGCAGGGGCGCCAGCCTGGCGACCTTCAGATCAGGAGAGGAGCCGACGAGCGCGCCGCAGACGAAGGCGCCGAGGATGGCCTCGAAGCCCATCGCCTGGGTGGCGGCGGCCGAGAGCAGGATCATGATCGTCACCGCGGCGATCGTGGTGACGCTCCCGCCCCTGTCCGCGAGGCGCAGCACCTTGGCGACCACCCTGCGGCCGAGCAGGACCGACACGACCACGAGCCCGACGAGCAGCGCGATCGCGGTGAGCGCGGCCTGCCCGGTGCGCGCCCCGGCGGTGGCGAGCGCGGAGACCACCGAGAGCAGGAACCAGCCGACCACGTCGTCGATGACGGCGCTGCTCAGGATGAGCTGGCCGATGTCGCGGTGCAGCAGGCGCATCTCCATCAGCACCTTGGCGATGACGGGGATGGCGCTGACGCAGAGCGCGACGCCGAGGAAGAGGGCGAAGACGGTGTGGTCGACGCCTTCGGCGATCATCTCGGAGGGGGCGAGGAACCCGATCCCGACGCCGAGGACGAGCGGGACGGTCAGTCCCGCACCGCTGATCACGGCGGCGGTCTTCCCCTGCCGGCGGATGAAGCCCAGGTCGAGGTGCATGCCCGTCAGGCCCACCAGCAGCAGGACGCCGACCTGGCCGACCGCGTCGATCATGTGGAATCTGGCCGGGTCGGTGGGCAGCAGCCAGGCGGAGAACTCGGGGGCGACGTTGGCGAGCAGCGAGGGCCCGACCAGGATTCCCGCGCTGAGCTCACCGAGCAGGGCGGGCAGGCCCAGCCGGACGGAGAGACGCCCCAGGACGGTGGCCAGCCCCAGGAGCAGCCCGAGCTGCAGCAGGAGGATCATGAGGTTCTCGGCGGGGATGACGGCGACGGGAGCCATGGCGATCGGCGCGGCGATCGGCGCGGGGATCGGCATGGGGATCAGTCACCGTTCTCGACGTAGTACCAGTTCTCCGGGCTGATCATCCCGAAGGGGTTGATCGGCTCGAAGCCGCGGAGGTTGTTGGCGACCTCGAACAGCCGCAGCGAGAAGTTGGGGATGAAGATGACGGGGACCTGCTCGGCGATGTAGTCCTGGTACTCGTAGAGCGCGGCGGGGTCGTCGCTGGTCAGGGTGCGGTCGATGAGCTCGTCGGCCTTCGGGTCGGTGTAGTGGCCGAAGTTGCCGCCGGCGTCGGTCCGGAAGAGGATCTCGCCGCTCGGGTAGTGGTAGACCCAGCCGCCGCCCCAGGTGCTCAGCTCCCACAGGCAGGGACTGTCGGGTCCGACGACGCAGGGGGCGTCCTCGGCGACCAGGACCGAGCCGTAGACCTCCTGCAGCCGCAGCTCGATGCCGGCCTTGACCGCGTCGTCACGGAACTGCTCCATCAGCCGGGTGAGCGCGGGACGGCCCTCGGCGTACCTCAGCGAGAAGCTGAGCTTGGTTCCGCCGGGGATGCCCTCCCCGGCCTGGCCGGGGCCGGTGCCGGGGTTGACGCAGACGGCCGGCGTCGTGCTGGTGTCCCAGCCGTTCGCCTCCAGCAGCTCGCGGGCCCGCTCGGCGTCGAAGGGCAGGATCGGCGCGCCCTGCAGGGTGGGCGAGACCAGGTCGCTCACCGGGTAGCGGGGCACCGGCCCGTCCTGCCGGTAGGCGTAGCCGTGGTAGATGTCGCGGGCCGCCCGGTCCTGGTCGAGCGCGTGCTGCATCGCCTGCCTGATGTAGGTCTGGGCGAGCATCTTCCCCGCGACGGTCGGGTTGTTGTAGTTGAGCGGGATGTAGCGGATACAGAAGGCCGCCTGCGGGACCAGCGTGTAGTTCTCACCCAGTGGGTTGGGGCCGCCCTTGGTGGGGTCGTCGGTCGGCTCGGTGCTGAAGCTCAGCGGGAGGTAGCCGACCTGGATGCCGTCGGGTCCGTCCGGTCCCTCCAGCAGTTTCTGGTACTCCTCCCCGTCGGACATGAAGGGGATCTGCCGGAACTCGTCCAGGTGCGGCTTGTTCGGCCCGGAGTAGTGCTCGTTGGGGACGAAGGTGACGACGCCCTCCATGGTGTAGCTCTTCAGCCGCCACGGGCCGCTGACCACGCTCCACACCGGGCTCGTCGCCCAGTGCACCCGGTCGGAGTTGTCCTCCTCGATGACGCCGCCGTTCTCGCCCATCAGGAAGTCGTAGACCGCGGCGACGTTCTCCAGGCTGTACGAGGCGTCGGAGGGCCCCTCGGCGGTGCGGTCCCAGGCCTTGGGCATCGGGGTGATGGTGCTGAGCTGGTTCATCAGCACCCAGCGCTTGGAGTAGACCTTGTCGAAGGTGAAGTAGACCTTGTCCTCGGCGAGCTTGCCGTAGGAGACGAGGTTGTCGGGGAAGCAGCCCGGCACGTACTCGCCGTAGCGCTCGCCCTTGACCGCCATCATGTTCACCCAGAACAGCACGTTGTCCGCGCAGATCGTCTCGCCGTTGGACCATTTCCAGGGCTTGACGGTGACGGTGACGGTGAGACCGTCCTCGCTCCACTGCGGGGGCTCGCCGATGCTGAGGTCGTAGTCGACCTCGGGGGTGCCGTGGGTGCCGAAGAAGTAGAGCGGCCGGTACATCAGGATCTGGAACTCGAGCAGGTTGCGGGTGCCGAAGCGCTCGGGCGGGGTGAAGGGGAAGATGATCGAGGGGGGGAATCCGGGGGCGCAGGCCCAGGTCACCGTGCCGCCCTTGACGGGCCGCTCCACGTTCGGACGGGCGATGGTGTTCAGGGTCATGATCAGCTCTCAGTCCTCTGGTGGGGCAGGGCGAAGGTCTCGGGGTCGATCTCTTCGAGCAGCGACACACCGCTGCTCGCGTGGGCTCCGTAGCGCTCCCACGTCTCGTGGAGCAGGACGCGGCCGTCCGGGAGGAGTTCGGGGGTGCTGCGGCAGTGGCCCGACACGACGGCGCCGGTGTCGAGGACCATGGTGTAGGCGAAGTCGAGGGTGCCGTCGGGGGCGCAGAGCCCGGTGAGGGTCCCCCGGCGGGCGTGGCCGCCGGAGAACTCGCCCCACAGCAGGTCGCCGTCCTGGCGGTACAGGGCGATCGGGTGCTCCTCCCCCGCCGGGACGCCGCCGGTGGTGAAGCGGCGTCCGTTGTAGTCGATCATGAGCGGGCCGCCCGGAGTTCGAGGGTGCAGCACTTGGCGCTGCCGCCGGACTTCAGCAGCTCGGAGAGCTCGACGCCGATGGGCTCGTAGCCGCGCTCGCGCAGTTCGCCCATCAGGTGGGTGGCCGCGGGCGGCAGCAGGACGTGGCGGCCGTCGGAGACGGCGTTCAGCCCGAACACCTCGGCGTCGGCCTCGTTGGCGATGATCGCGTCGGGGTACAGGACGCGCAGCACGCCCTGGCTCTCCCTGGAGAAGGCCCCCGGGTAGTACATGATCTGGTCGCGGTCGAGCACCGCGAGCGCGGTGTCGAGGTGGTAGAAGCGCGGGTCGACCAGTCTCAGCCCCGCCACGGGCATCCCGAAGAACCTCTCCGCCTCGCGGTGCGAGCGGATGTCGGTGCGAAAGCCGGTGCCGGCCAGCAGGTACCGTCCCGCGTGCAGGTAGTCGCCCTCGCCCTCGTTGACGAAGACGGCCTCGCGGGTCTGGTAGCCGCGGGCGCGGAACCACTCCAGGTAGGCGGGGCCTTCGGCGGCCCGCTCCTCGTGACGGAACCTGGCCGACAGCACCTTGCCGTCGATGACCGTCGCGCCGTTGGCGGCGAAGACCATGTCGGGGTTGCCGGGCAGCGGTTCGATGAACTCCACCTGGTGTCCCAGGGCGCGGAAGGCGCGCAGCAGGCCGTCCCACTGGAGCCTCGCCAGCGCGCCGTCGACCGGTTTGCCAGGGTTCATCCAGGGGTTGATGGAGTAGACGACGTCGAAGTGGGTGGGAGGGCACATCAGGTAGCGGCGGGTGCGGGCGACCCTCAGGGTCCGCTGCGGCGCCTCCTCGGCCAGCTGTGTCATGACGCTTCTCCGTCCTGGACGAACGTGACGTTGATCTTGGAGGCGTAGTCGAGCATCGTCTCCCTGGCGTCCTCCAGGGAGGTGCCGGTGGTGCCCAGGAAGCCGAGGATGCTGTTGCCCTCCGGCGGGCGCCGGACGACGTCCCCGGGCTTGGCGGTGATCTTGAGGAAGAAGACCCGCTCGGACTCGGAGACCTCCTCCGGCACGTCGATCGCGGCGATCTTGCCGGCGTCGCACATCAGGCACATCGCGGTGATGTGGACACCGGTCGGCCGGTAGTGGCGCACCCTCGGCGCCGCGCCGCGGGCCACGTCCATCACGGCGCGGATCGGGTTGTGCGCGGCGGTGATCCCGGCGATGAGGTCCAGCCCGCCGCCACCGGGCCTGATCGCGATCTCCAGCAGGTACGGCTCGCCCTGGTGGAAGCGCACCTCGGCGTGCAGCACGCTGCGGCGCAGCCCCTGGGAGTGAGCGCCGGCCCTGACCACGCGGTGGACCGCGTTCACCTGCTCGGGGGTGAGGGCGGTCGGCCCGTGGTGCACGTCGTCGTCGAAGGTGCCTCCCTCGACGGTGATGCGGTCCACGATGGAGCCGAGGTAGACCTCGCCGTCCCAGGCCACCGCCTCGATGAGGAACTCGTCGCCGTCGAGGAACGCCTCGACGAGCAGGCCGTGCGGGCCGAGATCGAGGCCGTGCGCCTCCATCTCGAACCACGACATCCCCTCGATGCCCTCCAGCGCCTGCGGGAACAGCTCCGCCATCTCCTCGGCGTCGTCGACCTTGAACACGAAGTTGCTCGCGGCACCCAGGGTGGGCTTGAGGATGACCGGGTAGCCGAAGTCGCCGGCCGCGCCGAGCGCGGCCTCCAGGTCGGTGACGAAGCGGAAACCGGGGTGCGGAGCGTCGTATTTGCGGTGCGCCTCGCGCATCAGCAGCTTGTTGCGGCTGGTCCTGGCCGCCTCGACGCCCACGCCCGGCAGTCCGAGCGCCTCGGCGACGGCCGCGACCGTGGTCACGGCCGACTCCGAGAAGGTGATGATCCCGTCGAAGCGCTCCTGCTCGTGCCACTCCTTGGCCTCGGTGATGAGGTCGTCGATGTTCTGGGAGCCCACGACGCGGTAGCGGTCCTCCGGCCAGAAGTCCGGGGTGCCGATGCCGTTGAGGACGTAGAGTTCGGCGCCGTAGTCCTGAACCTGCTGGTAGCGGGAGTGGTAGTAGGTGGCGTTCTGGCGTGCTTCCATGGCGAGGAGTTTCATCGGGGGCTCCCGGGCAGTCGCGGTAGCGTGAAGGCGTCGATCGTCTCCGCGGAGGTGTCGAGGGTGAGCTCGACACCGGCCGCCTCGGCCTCGGCCGCGACGTCGATGAGGACGGGGGCGGCGCAGGAGAGGAAGGCGCGCACCTCCATCAGGAGGTCGCCGGGCTCGTCGCGCTCGGCGGTCAGCAGCCTCGCGAGCTGGGTGACGATGTTGTCCGCCGCCCGGGTGAGGCTGAACGAGGTGAGGTCGTAGCAGAGCCGGAACCTCTCGACGACCACCGCGGCCCGGCGGCGTCCGGCGTCGGTGACCTTCAGCTCCTCCCCCGGGTCGGTGACGAGGGCGTCGAGGCGGTCGGCGAGCGCGTTCCACGGCTCGCGCAACCTGCGGGAGGTGACCTTGTCGAGCCCCTCCCTGGTGAAGTTGGCCCGCTGGTCCTCGGGGCAGGTCAGGGCGAGGTAGAACCGGACGAGGTCGCGCGGCACCTCGGCGACCAGGTCGGCGCCGCGGATGAGGTGGTTGCGGCTGGTGGAGAACTTCTCGTTCTCCAGCTCATAGAACTCGTTGCAGATGTTGGTGTCGGGGGTGATGTAGCGGTCGCCGTGGGCGAGCAGCATGACCAGGTCGACCATGCCCCAGAAGTAGACGTTGTCGAATCCGTGGAAGTAGACGAGGCTGTTGCCGCTCTCGGCGAGCCATGCCTGGTCGACGGGGCCCGCCGGCTCGCCGGCCGCCTTCCAGGTGCTGTAGATCGAGGCGGGCATCGCCTCGACCCACGGGTAGAGGATCTGGCCGGGCGTCTCGGCGAAGGGGGCGTCGATCCCCCAGCCCGGCGAGGGCACCGTGATCGGGATCTCGGGGAGCGGCCTGGCCAGGATCTCGCGGATGAGCTGCTTGCTGTGTCCCCTCCAGGTGCTCTCGCGGGCGGCGTAGTAGGCGGTGAGCTCCTCCCGGTAGTTCTCGATGGGCAGGACCAGGACGGTGACCTCGCGCGAGGTCACCGGGTCGGCGGGGTCGAGGACCGAGCGCGGGTCGCCCAGGTCGTCGAAGTGGTTGGGGTGGCCGCAGCCCTCGCACGACCCGCCGCAGCTCTCGGTCAGGCAGGCCGGGCACTCGCCCTTGACCAGCCCGTCGAACAGGTAGGTGCCCGCGTTCTCCGCGTACGGCATGCGCACGGTCCGCGTCTCGAACCGGCCCTGCTCGTGCAGGGCGGTGACGAAGTCGAGCACGGTACGCCGGTAGACGTCGTCGATGGGCGGCATCGGGGCGAGCGAGATGCCCATCGCCTCGACCGACCGCTGGATGCGGGCGGTGGACGTCGCGCACAGCTCGGCGGGCGTGGTGCCGTGCTTGTGAGCGGTCGAGATCATGTACGACTGGCTGTCGTCGGTGCAGGTGTTGTAGTTGACCCCGCGGCCTTCGGCCCGCAGGTAGCGGGCGTAGACGTCTCCGGCGACGTAGGGACCCGCCATGTGACCGACGTGCAGGTCACCGTTCGGCGTCGGCGTCGCGGCGATGACGATCGTCTCCGTCATCTCTCCTCCTGGTGGCGGTTCTCGAACGTGCGGGTCATGTCGTGGTCCCACCAGATGCCGTACATCTCGAAGCTGGCGGTGCCGTCGTTGACGACCCGGTGGTCGGTGCCGGGCGGGAAGTAGACGACGTCTCCGGCGGAGAAGGGGCTGCTCTCGCCCTCGCTCTCCAGAACGGCCTCGCCGGAGACGGCGATGAAGATCTCGTATTCGTGGTGGGCGTGCCGGGTCGAGGCGGTTCCCGGTTCGATGACGCACCAGGCGCCTTCGAAGGGGGCGTTCAGCGTCTCCCAGGGCAGCAGCCGCTTGGCGAGCAGCCCGTTGTCCTGGCGCAGGTGGGCGGGGTCAAAGGTACGGAGGTCCACGGGGGTTCTCCTCGAAGGTTTCCGAGAGGCTCGGCAGGGGTCAGGAGGCGATCGGGAGGGCGAACGGCGTGAGGAGCTCGGCGGCGGCGTTGTTGCCCTGGATGTCGTAGACGATCTCCTCCGCCCGGTTGGCCAGCGTGCTGAGCAGGGAGTCGGCGATGCCGTGCGTGTCCTCGTTCACGCCCTGCAGGTAGCAGGCGGCGCCCGAGCCGGTGGGCAGGGACAGCTTGTAGAAGCGATCGACGCCGATCTCGCCGAGGCCGGCCTTGGTGGCGAGGTCGCGGATCAGCGTGGGCATCCGGCGGTCGAAGCCGGTGCCGAGCAGCAGGACGTCGCAGGTCAGCTCGTCGTGGTCGCCGCTCTTCCTGTCCCGGAGGGTGAGGACGATCTCGTCGCCCTCGATCCTGGCCCGGGAGATCTCGGCCATCGTGATCATCCGGATCCTCTCCTGTCCGGCGAGGCGCTCCAGGTAGATCTGCCGGTAGAGGTTTTCGAGCAGGCCCGGCGACAGCCCGGCGTAGTTGGTGCGGTGCATCTCGCCGAGGAGCTGGCGTCGTGCCTCGGGACGCGACCGGTGGAACTCGTCGACGAAGGAGGCGTAGAAGAGCTCGTTGGTGAACTTGCTGCTCTCGTAGCCGGTGAGGCCGATGGAGCGCATGATCATCGTGCACTGGGCGTTGGGCATGCTCTGGTGGGTGGCCCACAGCATCTCGGCCGCGCTCTGCGCGCCGCCGATGACCGCGACCCGGTGCGGGGCGTCGTGGTCGATCTCGGTGATCACCTGGCTGTACTCGGTGCTGTGGATGATCCGCTCGCGGGGGAGCTCGTCGAACACCTCGGGGATGTGGGCGTCACGGCCCGCGCCGACCACCAGGGTGCGGCAGCCGATGGTCGATCCGTCGGCGAGCCGGACGATCCACCGTTCGACGCCGCCGTCCTCGGCCATGACCGGCTCGACCGCCACGCAGCGCCGGCCGTACTCGATGCGCACCTGGGCGAGCGACTCCGCCACCCAGAGCAGGTAGTTCGAGATCTCCGTCCTGTACGGGGTGAAACTGCCCAGATTGACGAATTCACTGAGCCTTCCCACGGAGTGCAGGTGGTTCACGAAGGAGAATCTGCTCTGCGGGTTTCTCAACGTGACCAGGTCCTTGAGAAAGGAGACCTGGCTCTGGGCCCAGGGCAGCAGCATTCCCCGATGCCAGACCACGTTCTCGTGCTGTTCTATGATCAGCGTTCTTGTGGCCAGTTCCGGAGCGAGCTCTTCGAGGGCCACGGCGAGGGCGAGGTTGGACGGCCCTGCGCCGAGAGCGAGTAACTCGACTTCCTGGTGCTTCACGATGGTCGCCTCCCGGACGACTTCTCGGGCTCGGTGCCCGTGACGAATGGTTTTCTGGGTTTCTCCTGGTCGGCTCACTGCCAGCCGGCGCCGCCCGCCGGGGTGCGGGCCGCGGTGTGGGCCGAGGTGGCCGCGAGGCCGGCCCTCATCCCGGGCACGGCCGCGGCGACGAGAAGGGCGGTGAGAGAGTGGGCGCCGAGTGCGGGGGCTATGCGACGGACCGTGGTGCTCATTGTTCTTCTTTCCTTTCGACCGGCGATTCTCGGCGCCCTTTTTCTGTTTCGCGGGCGATCTCCGAATTTCATTTCCGGATATTTCCCGCTTCGTTCTGACACTTCGATTCTTGGGCGATCGCGGTTGGTTGCGGAAGCCCTGGAGCCTGTCAGCGCGCTGCAATGGCAGGACGCTGACAGGCCTCCTCGTCGAAGGACTCAAGACGCCCGAGCGCGAGGTCGAGGTCGGTGCCGCAGGCCACCAGCGACCACCCGGAGAGTTCGGGAACGCCGTGCAGGGCACGCAGGCACAGCCGGGCCGCGGCGCTCTCGGCCTCGTCGAGGGTGGGCCTGCGGATGAAGAGACCGAGATGGATTCCGGCGGGATGCTGCTCGCTGTAGATGTGCTCTATCCCGTCGGCGGGCTCCGCCAGCACCAGAAGAAGGTGGCGGAGTTCACGCGCGGGCATCCACCCGCCGTCCGGGGCCAGGTGGCCTTCGATCTGGGGGGCACGCAGGCGCGCGTTGATGAGATACATGAATCGACCGTGGTTCGCGCGTGGCGAATCCACCAGGTGTTTCCCCTGTCAGGTCCATGGCGTGGCAGCATCATGCCAGCGCGCCCCGCTCCCGCGGCCCGGCGCCGGCGTCCCCGCACGGCGTCCCCGCGGACCCCGCGCACCGCCCCGGCAGGCCCCTCGGAGGACGCCCCGCCACACCCCGCGCCCGAAGGGCGATCCCGGCGGACCGGCACGCCCCGGCGGGGGCGGGGCGATCGCGTAACCCGGTCATCACTGCGCCCGGCTACTTTTCAGGCTGTGATCGTCGTGGGTCCCGCCCACCGGATCGTGTCTCGGTCATGCTCGAACCGTGGAGGAGTCGTGCTCATGCTGCTTGGCATCGGGTCCGCCGAGGAAACCGTCTACCGCACCATTCTGGAGAACCCCTCCTTCGGGGTGACCGAGCTGAGCCTGGAGCTGGGATGGCCGGTCCACCGGATCCGCGCCACCCTGGACGAACTGGCCAAGTTGTCACTCCTGCGCCCATCTTGGGAGGAGCCGGACGTGCTGCGCCTGGTCCGCCCGGAGGTGGGACTCTCCGCGCTGCTGGCCAGGGAGGAGGCCGCGCTGCTGGCCAAGCAGCAGGAGATCGAGCGGAGCCGGACGGCCGTCGCCCAGATGATCGCCGCCTACGGCGACCACCACCCGGCGCGCTCGGACGGCGACTCCGAGGCGCTCGTCGGCATCGACACGATCCGCGGCAGGATCGAGGAGCTGGTCGGCGGGTGCCGGCAGGAACTGCTCGGATTCGAGCCCAAGAGCGCCCAGACCCCGGAGAACATCCTGGCGAGCCGCCCGCTGGACGAGGCTCTGCTCGACCGTGGTGTGGCGATCCGCATCATCTACCCCGACAGTGTCCGCAACGACCAGGCGACCACCGGATACGCGACCTGGCTCACCGGTAACGGCGGCCAGGTCCGCACCACCCCCGGGCTCCCGCTTCGCATGCTCATCTTCGACCGCCGGACGGCCCTGCTGCCGACGGACCCGGCGGACAGCAGCGTCGGAGCGGTTCTGCTGCGCGGGGCGGGCGTGGTCGCCGCCCTGGTCGCCCTGTTCGAGCAGACCTGGGGGACCGCCGGCCCGCTGGGCGAGGAGCGCAGGCGCGACGAGAAGGGCCTCAGCGACCAGGAGCGCGAGGTGCTCCGCCTGCTCTCGACGGGGCTGACCGACGAGGCGGTGGCCCGCAGGCTCGACGTCTCGGTGCGCACCCTGCGGCGCGTCACCGCCGAACTGATGGAACGGCTCGGGGCTCGCAGCCGGTTCCAGGCCGGGTGCCTCGCGGCGGCCAAGGGATGGCTGCCGTCCTGCCCGTGACGGCGCGGGCCGGCCGTACGGCGATCGATCAGGGTTCGTAGGCACGCGAGCGGGGCCACCAGCCCGGCACCGCCGCACGGTATCTCTCGTAGTCGGCGCCGAACGCGCGGCGCAGGGTCGGCTCCTCGTACCAGCGGACGAACGCGACGACCGGCACGGCCACGGCGACGGCGTACAGCAGCAGGACGGGGCGGCCCAGGAGCAGCGCCTGCCCGCAGATGACCGCGAGGACCGACACGTACATCGGATTGCGGACGTGGGCGTACAGCCCGCCGACGACCAGGTGCTCGGTGGGCGCGATCGGGGCGGGGGTGCCGAGACCTTCCACGACGAACCGGACGAACGCCCTGACCAGCACCGCGGTCCCGGCGAGAACGAGTGCCGCGCCCGCCAGGCGCAGCGGCACCGCGCCCCGGAGCGGCGCCGCGCGCAGGAGGTCCCCCTCCTCCCAGCGGGTGATCCACCAGGGCAGGAACCCCGCGACGGTTCCCGGCGCCAAGGCGAAGAAGATCGTGGTCCCGACCGCGGCGGATGTCCTGCGCATGGCGTCACGCTCCCTTGCCGTGGCCGCCGCAGAGGTCCCGGCCTCGCCGTACGGCAGCTAATTCACTACGCGTTGAGTTTAAGATCGCACCGGAAGGGACGTCAACGCCCGGTAGGCCCCCACTGCCCTCTGGGTGAAATATGCCCGAAAGGGAAGGTTCGTGTGGGGTACGGCCTCACGGAGGAAATGCGTTAACCCCGTGCACGTAGGCTGTCCCGGGCCCACAGGGGGCGTACACATGGGGGAAGACAGTGATTCCGTTACCGGCCGGCACCGGTGTGCCGTCGCGAGCGCTCCTGCCCGGAGGGATCGCGCCGCAGGTCAGGACGTTGCTGGACATCCTCGACCAGACCACGCGACGGCACCCCCACGCGCTCGCCCTGGACGACGGCAAGACCCGTCTCGACTACACCGGGCTGCGGGCCGAGGCGAACCGGATGGCCCTGGAGCTGCGGGCGGCCGGGATCGGGCGCGGGGACCGGGTCGGGGTGCGGATCCCCTCGGGCACCGTCGGCCTGTACGTCGCGATCGTCGCCGTGCTCACCGCCGGGGCCGCCTATGTGCCGGTGGACGCCGACGACCCCGACGAGCGGGCTGACCTGGTCTTCGGCGAGGCGAATGTCCGCGCCGTCATCGGCGACGGCGGGAAGATCTCCCCCTACGGCGACCCGTACGAGCACCTGGGCGCCCCCTCCTCCGGTGACGGCGCGGCGCACCCGGCCGGCCGCGACGGGCACCCCGGTGAACCCTCCGCCGAGCAGGGTGTCGAATGTGAGATTCACCACCCTCACGGCCCCGAACACCTCACGCCCGAGCCCCGGCGCACCGGCGGCTCCGAACTCGACTACGCGGCCGAGTTGCACGGCGGGGGCCCGTACCGCGGGCGCGGCGCGGACGCGACGGGCGGGAGAGCGGGCGAGGAGCGAAGGCGGGTCGGCGAGCGCCCCGGCCCCGAGGACGACGCGTGGATCATCTTCACCTCCGGCTCCACCGGCAGGCCCAAGGGGGTGGCGGTGACCCACCGCAGCGCCGCGGCGTTCGTGGACGCCGAGGCGCGGCTGTTCCTCGCGAAAGAGCCGATCGGCCCCGGTGACCGGGTGCTGGCGGGGCTGTCGGTGGCGTTCGACGCCTCCTGCGAGGAGATGTGGCTCGCCTGGCGTCACGGCGGCTGCCTGGTGGCGGCGCCGCGCGCGCTGGTGCGCACCGGCATGGACCTGGGGCCGTGGCTGCTGGACATGGGCATCACGGTGGTGTCGACCGTACCGACGCTGGCGGCGCTCTGGCCCGTCGAGACGCTCGACGACGTACGGCTGCTGATCTTCGGCGGCGAGGCGTGTCCCCCGGAGCTGGCCGAGCGGCTGGCCGTGCCGGGCCGCGAGGTGTGGAACACCTACGGCCCGACCGAGGCGACGGTGGTGGCGTGCGCGGCGCCGCTCACCGGCGAGGGCCCGGTGCGGATCGGGTTGCCGCTGACGGGCTGGGACCTCGCCGTCGTCGGCAAGGACGGCGAGCCGGTGGCGATGGGAGAGACCGGAGAGCTGGTCATCGGCGGGGTCGGGCTCGCCAGATACCTGGATCCGGTCAAGGACGCGGAGAAGTACGCGCCGCTCACCTCGCTCGGCTGGGAGCGCGCCTATCGCAGCGGCGACCTGGTGAGGGCGGAGCCGGAAGGGCTCGTCTTCGTCGGGCGGGCCGACGAGCAGATCAAGCTCGGCGGGCGCAGGATCGAGCTGGGCGAGGTGGACGCGGCGCTGCAGGCGCTGCCCGGGGTCGCCGGGGCGGCCTCGGCGGTCCGCACGACCGGCGGCGGACACCAGTTGCTCGTCGGCTACGTCGTGCCCGGTGAGGAGTTCGACCAGCAAGACGCCAGAGACCGCCTCCGCCACTCCCTGCCCGCCGCGCTCGTCCCCAGGATCGCCCTCGTGGACGAGCTCCCGACCCGCACCTCCGGGAAGATCGACAGGGACGCGCTGCCCTGGCCGCTGCCCGGCAGACCGGGAACGCCGGAGACACCGGACGCCGGGGTGCCGGACGTCGACCCGTGGGTGACCGAGTGCTGGACGGACATCCTGGGCGGCGTCGAGGGCGACTTCTTCGCCGAGGGCGGCACCAGCCTCGCGGCGGCGCGGCTGGTCTCGGCACTGCGGACCCGCTACCCGGCGGTCACCGTCGGCGACGTCTACGACCACCCGACGCTGGCCGGGCTCGGCAGGCACCTGTCGGCGCTCGACGCGCCGGAGATCGTGACCACCGACCGGATCGTCACGCCGATGCCGCGCCGCGCCGCGATCGCGCAGGCGGCGCTCACCGTGCCGCTGCTCAGCGTCGGCGCGCTGCGCTGGGTGGTGGCGCTCGCCGCGCTGAACAACCTGGCCGGATCTCCCTGGGCTCCCGCCGTCTCGTGGTGGTGGGTGCTCGCCGGCGTGCTGCTGTTCGTCAGCCCCGCCGGGCGGATCGCGCTCGCCGCGGGCGGCGCCAGGCTGCTGCTGCGCGGTCTTGAGCCCGGCACATACCCCAGGGGCGGCGGCACGCACCTGCGGCTGTGGTTCGCCGAGCGGCTCTCCGAGCGGCTCGGCGTGGGCGAGGTCTCCACCGCCCCGTGGCTCACCCACTACGCGCGGGCGCTCGGCGCCCAGGTCGGCGACGACGTGGACCTGCACTCGATGCCGCCGATCACCGGAATGCTCAAACTGGGCAGGTACGCGGCCGTCGAGCCCGAGGTCGACCTGAACGGCTACTGGATCGACGGCGACCAGGTGCGCGTCGGCGAGATCAAGATCGGCGCCTCCGCCACGGTCGGTGCCCGCACCACCCTGTTCCCCGGCACGAAGATCGGCAAGAACGCCCAGGTGGCGCCCGGTTCGGCGGTGGCGGGCTCGGTGCCCTCCGGGGAGCGCTGGGCGGGCGTGCCCGCGAGCCGGACGGGCAAGGCCCGTCCCGCGGCCGTCGACCGCCCCCCGCGCTCATGGCCCTGGGCGACGGCGTACGGGCTGTCCGCGCTGGTCCTGAGCCTCTTCCCGGTGATCGCCGCGCTGCCGGGCCTCGCCGTCCTGCTGCGCGACGGCGCACCCTCCCTCGCCTCCGTCCTGTACGGGGTGCCGCTCGCCACCCTCGCCTCGGCGGCCACCCTCGCCCTGCTCACCGTGGCCTCGGTGCGGCTGCTCTCGGTCGGCCTGCACGCCGGGCAGCACCCGGTGCACAGCCGCCAGGCCTGGCAGGCGTGGGCGACGGGCCTGCTCATGTCGATGGCGCGGGTCTGGCTGTTCCCGCTGTACGCGAGCATGGTCACCCCCGCCTGGCTGCGCGCCCTGGGGATGAGGGTCGGCCGTGACGTGGAGCTGTCGACGGTGCTGGCGCTGCCGTCGATGACCTCGGTCGGCGACGGCGCCTTCCTCGCCGACGACACGATGGTCGCGCCGTACGAGCTGGAGGGCGGGCGGCTGCGGGTCGGCCACGTGCGGATCGGCAAGCGCGCGTTCCTCGGCAACTCGGGGATGACCGCGCCGGGGCGCAAGGTGCCCAAGGACGGGCTGGTCGCGGTGCTGTCCGCGGCGCCGAAGAAGGCCAAGGCGGGCTCGTCGTACCTGGGGATGCCTCCGGTGGAGCTGCGCAGGGCGGCCGAGGAGGGCGACCGGAGCCGCACCTACGACCCGCCGCCGAGGCTGAGGTTCGCCCGCGCCGCGGTCGAGGTGTGCCGCGTGGTGCCGCTGATGTGCACGGTCGCCGTGGCCGTGCTCGTCGCGGCGGCCGTGGAGTGGCTGGCCGGGGCGTACGGCTTCGCGGCGGCGGCGGCCCTGTCGGGCGTGGCGGTGCTGGGCGGCGGGGTGCTCGCCGCGGCGACGGCGACCGTGGCCAAGTGGGTCCTGGTGGGCAGGATCGCGGTGGGCGACCGGCCGCTGTGGAGCTCGTTCGTGTGGCGCAACGAGCTGGCCGACACCTTCGTGGAGGTGCTCGCCGCACCCTGGTTCGCCCGGCACTGGCTGGGGACGGCGCCGCTGAACCTGTGGCTGCGCTCCCTGGGGGCGCGGGTGGGCAGGGGCGTGTGGTGCGAGACCTACTGGCTGCCGGAGGTCGACCTGGTCAGCCTGGGTGACGGGGTGTCGGTGAACCGGGGATGCGTGTTGCAGACACACCTGTTCCACGACCGCGTGATGAGCATCGATACTGTCGTCATGCGGGACGGATCCACACTCGGCCCCCACGGGGTGGTCCTGCCCGCGGCGACGATCGGGGAGAACACCACGGTCGGACCGGCGTCCCTGGTGATGCGCGGCGAGTCCGTGCCCGCCGGGACCCGCTGGTTCGGCAACCCGATCGCGGCCTGGGCCCGGCGAGGATAGCGCGCGAACAGAGGAAGCCGGTGTGGCTTTGAGCACGACCTCCACCCTCCAGCTGTACTTCCCCACGCACGGCGACGACGGCTACCGGGTGGAGCACTACGACCTCACCCTCGACTACCGGGTGGGCCCCAACCGCCTGGGCGGGGTGGCCAGGATCTCCGCGGTGGCGCTGCGGCCGCTCACCCGGGTCGCCTTCGACCTCGGCGCCCTGCGGGTGAGCGGTGTGCTGGTCGACGGCGCGCCGGTGCGTTTCACCCACCGCGGCGGCAAGCTCCACCTGTCGCCCCCCGGGCTGCGCCCCGGCCGGTTCACCGTCGAGATCCGCTACGCGGGCACCCCCCGCCCTGTGAGCAGCCACTGGGGCGGGCTCGGCTGGGAGCAGCTCACCGACGGCGTCATCGTGGCCGGCCAGCCGATCGGGGCGCCCTCGTGGTTCCCGTGCAACGACCGGCCGGACGACAAGGCCACCTACCGGATCTCGGTCACCACCGCCTCGGTGTACCAGGTGGTCGCCAACGGCGAGCTCGTCTCCAAACGCCGGGCGGCCTCGACGACCACGTGGGTGTACGAGCAGGCCGAGCCGATGTCCTCCTACCTGGCGAGCGTGCAGATCGGCCGCTACCAGCAGGCCGAGGCCGGTCCGGGGACGCGGCTGGTCTTCCCCGCCGGATACGCCACGCGGGTGCGCCACGACTTCGGGCGCCAGGAGCGGATGATGGAGGTCTTCGGCGAGCGGTTCGGCCCCTACCCGTTCGGCTCCTACACCGTGGTGGTCGTGGACGACGAACTGGAGATCCCGGTCGAGGCGCAGGGCATGTCGATCTTCGGGGTGAACCACGTGGACGGCAGACGAAGCGAGGAGCGGCTGGTGGCGCACGAGCTGGCCCACCAGTGGTTCGGCAACAGCCTCACGGTGGCCGACTGGAGCGGCATCTGGCTGCACGAGGGGTTCGCCTCGTACGCGGAGTGGATCTGGTCGGAGAGTTCCGGCGGCCTGTCGTCCGACGACCACGCGCAACGCTGGCACCGCCGCCTCTCCGCGCTCCCGCAGGACTTCACGCTGGCCGACCCGGGTCCCCGGCGGCTGTTCGACGACCGCGTCTACAAACGCGGCGCCCTCACCCTGCACGCGCTCCGGCGCACCGTCGGCGACGACTCCTTCTTCGCGCTGCTCAGGGAGTGGACGGCCGGGCACCGCCACGGGACCGTCACCACCGACGCCTTCACCGCGCTCGCCGCGCGCCGCGCGACGCGGCCGCTGGACGACCTGTTCGCCGGCTGGCTGCACGGCCGCCCCCTGCCCGCCCTCCCCTGAACCTTCACGCATCGGACGACTCGATGGCCCTGATGGAAGATCCCTCCTCCCGCACGCGCCTGCTCGCCGCGTTCGCCGCCGTGGCGACCGTCGCCGCCGGGCTCACCGTCCGCGCGGTCACCGGCGGCTGGTTCGGCAAGTACGCGGGCGACGCCCTCTACACCGTGCTCGTCCACGCGCTGGTGGTGCTGGTGTGGCCCCGGATCACGCCGGTGCGGGCCGCGATCGGCGCGCTGGCGTTCAGCTGGGCGGTCGAGCTGGCCCAGCTGACGCCCGTTCCCGCCGCGCTCTCCGAGGTGAGCGTCGTGGCCAGGCTGGTGCTCGGCAGCACGTTCGGCGCGGCCGACCTCGTGGCGTACGCGGCCGGTGCCCTGCTCGCCGCGTCGGCCCACGCCCTGGCCCGGCGCCGTTCCCGGCGTCGGCGGGAGCGGGCGTCCGCGGTGCCCTGAGCATCGCCGCGCGGATCGTATGATTCTCACAATCATGCCTGAAGGACACACCATTCATCGCCTCGCCCGAGAGCACCGGCGGGCGTTCGGCGGGCGGGCCGTGCACGCGGAGAGCCCTCAGGGACGGTTCGCCGCCGGAGCCCTGCGGATCGACGGGCGGGTGCTCACCGAGGCCGACGCCCACGGCAAGCACCTGCTGCTGGGTTTCGACGACGAGCGGTGGCTCCACGTCCACCTGGGCATCTACGGCAAGTACGCCTTCGGCCCGGTCCCCGTGCCCGCCCCGACGGGGATGGTGCGCCTGCGCCTGAGCAACACGGGCGAGTACGCCGACCTGCGCGGCCCCAACACCTGCGAGCTGCTCGACCCCGAGGGAAAGGCCGCGCTGCACGCCAGGCTCGGGCCGGACCCGCTGCGCGCGGACGCCGACCCGGAGATCGCCTGGCGGCGGATCAGCCGCAGCCGCGTCTCCGTCGGGGTCCTGCTGATGGACCAGTCGGTCGTCGCGGGGGTGGGCAACATCTACCGCGCCGAGGCGCTGTTCCGCCAGGGGGTCGACCCGTCGCGGCCCGGCCGCGACCTCACCCACGACCGGTGGGAGGCGATCTGGGCGGATCTGGTGCTTCTGATGGCCGACGGCGTCCGGGTGGGCCACATCGACACGGTCAGGCCCGAGCACACGCCGCAGGCGATGGGCCGCCCGCCCCGCGTCGACGGCCACGGCGGCGAGGTCTACGTCTACCGGCGCTCCGGCATGCCCTGCTTCCTGTGCGGCACCGAGGTCCGCACGAGGGTGCTCGCCGGGCGCAACCTCTTCTGGTGCCCTGCCTGCCAGGTCGGCTGACCTCCTCCTCGGTGGGGAGGTGCGCCGCGCGGGCCGCTGACGAGCGCGGGCGTCGGAGAATCCGGAGGATCCCGGAGGATCCCGGGGTGAGGCGCCGGGAAGCGCCTCACATCAGGGTTCTGGCCGTCCAGAGTTCGGGGAAGATCTCCCGTCGCATGCTCCGCTCCAGCCAGCTCAGGCCGCTCGACCCGCCGGAGCCCGGCTTGGCGCCCATCGAGCGGCGCACCGCCATCAGGTGCCGGTAGCGCCACTCGGAGAACTGCTCGGCCAGGTCGGTCAGCGCCTCGGCCAGCGGGGCGAGCGGACCGCCGTACACCTCGACCCAGACCGCCTCGACCTCGGGGACGGGCTCGTGCTCGGTGGCGAGGTCGCGATCGAGCACCGCACGGGGGACGGCGTGGCCCGCACGGGCGAGGAAGGCGAGGACCGAGTCGTAGAGGCTCGGCCGGTGCAGGGCCTCCACGAGCTCCTCGTACGCCTCGGGGTTGCGGCGGTGCGGCCGGATGAGCGCCTCGGACTTGTTGCCGAGCAGGAACTCCACGTGGCGGTAGAGGGCCGACTGGAAGCCGGACCCCTCGCCGAGCGCGTCGCGGAAGGAGTTGAACTGCGCGGGGGTCAGCCAGCTCAGCGCGGCCCAGGCGGCGTTGAGCGCCTCGAAGTGCCGTACGGTGCGTTTGATCGTCGAGATCGCGGCGTCGGCGTCGTCCTCGTCGAGCTGCCGCTGGGCGAGGTGCCACTCGGTGCGGAGCAGTCCGAAATAGAGTTCCATCACCTGGGTGGTGACCAGGAACGGCAGTTCCTCCGGAACGTCGGTGAGGGTGCGCTGGATACCGCGCAGGGCGGCGGTGCCCACGTAGTCGTCGTAGGGCGTGCCCTCTTCGAAGCCCAGCGTCGGCAGCCCTTCGTTGGCCTCGGCGCGCGCCTTACGGTCCTGCTCTGTGAGCTGCTTGATGCCGGTCATCACTCCTCCTCCGCCTGATACCTCCATGGTGGTCTGTATCGGTCTGTACGGAAATAATGGAAGAAAGGTGATTATTGGACTGAGCCTTCGGAACGTAAGGCATCGGGCAGATCAAGTTACGACGTGACGGAGCGTGACCGTGGACGCGATGGATTGGGCGCTGCTGGCCGAGTTGCAGGACGACGCGCGCCTGTCGTACAGCGAGCTCTCGCGCCGGGTGCACCTGTCCGCTCCGGCGGTGGCGGAGCGGGTGCGGCGGCTGGAGGAGACCGGGGTGATCACCGGCTACCACGCCCGGGTGGACGCGGCGCTGGCCGGGCGCGGGGTGGCCGCGCTGATCAGGATGTCGTGCTACGGGCCCCGCTGCGTGCTCCGCGACGATCAGGCGCTCGCCTGGCCGGAGATCCTGGAGGTGCACCGGGTGACCGGTGACGCCTGCTGCCTGCTGCGGGTGGCCGCCTCCTCGATGACGGCCTTCGAGGAGATGATCGACCGGCTCGCCCCCTACGGCCACCCGTCGAGCATGATGGTGCTGTCCAGCCCGGTCCCCTGGCGCCCGCTCTCCTCGCTCTGACGGGCCGCCGACGGGCCCCTGGGGGGCCTCTGGCGGGATGGACAGCGGGTGGTTCCGCCTGGTCGGGCGACTCGGCTCGGTGGACCTTCGCCGGTCGGCGCCGACCTTCTTCCTGCCGGGCTGCCGGGCTTCCTGCCGGGCTGCCGGGGGGACCTTTCAGGAGTCCTTCGACCGGCGAAGGCGCGTCAGGAGGGGGTGCTGTGCTCGGCGACCGCCCCGGCGGTGGCCCGCCAGATCGGTGAGGCGGGGTCGATGACGTCAAAATGATCGCCCGACATTTCGAGATATGTCACTTGATCGCCCGCCGCCTGGGCGGCTCGCGCGTAGCGGCGGCTGAAGTCCACCAGGTCCAGGTCGTCCCCGCCGCCCTGCACGATGAGCTGGGGCACTCCCACCGGAAGCCGTTCCAGCGGCCCAGAACTCCGATAGACGTCGGGCACCTCGGCGAGGGATCCGCCGAGCGCGGCGGCGACCGCGCCGGTGCCCGTGTGCCTGCGATCCCCCTCGGCCAGGTCGAGCACCCCCGCCAGGGAGACGGCCAGGGTGATCCGGTGGTCGTCGGCGGCGGCGCGCAGCGCGAGCTGTCCGCCCGCCGAGTGGCCGATCACCACGAGCGGGCCGTTCGCGTTCTCCGCCGCGAGGGCGACGCCCCGGGCGACGTCCTCGGTGGTCGCGTCCCAGCCGTGCAGGTCGGGGCGGCGGTATTCGAGGTTCCAGGCGACGAACCCGCGCTCGGCGAGGTCGACGGCGAGCGCGTCCATCAGGTCCGCACCCCAGACCGAACGCCAGAAACCACCGTGCAGCAGCACCGCGGTAGGCACCTGTTCGCCGCTCTCCCCCGGCGCCGCGAGGGCCTGCCCGTCGCCTCCGTACGGGGAGCGCACCTCCGACCACTGGTCGGGGTGGTCGCCGTAGGCGATCCTGCGCGCGGGCCGGCGCAGGCGATGGACGGCGTGCCTGATCGCCCAGGTCAGTCCCCAGATCCCCCGCCCGTGCATGTGGGTGCCCGACACGGCCCGGGTGGCTCCGGTGGCGCCCGCGCCACCGGTGGCCCCCGTGCCGCCCGTGGGGACCGCGCCGTCCGCGGTCCCGGTGCCCGCCTCGGCCGCCGGAAGGGGCGCGTCGGCCTTCGCCGGGTGGGGCCTCATCGTCAGGTCGAGCCAGACCGCGTCGGGACGCTCGGAAGCCAGGCGGCGGGCCTCCGGATCCGGGCCCGGCAGGACCACCAGGACGTCCCGCGACTCCAGCGCCGCCCGGAAGCCGGGCACGTCCGGGGTCGCCGACACCGTACCGCCGACACCGAGCGCCGCGAACTCCCGATCGGCCACCTCGGTGAGCAGGCGGAGGTCCGCGACCACACCGGGGCCGATGAGCACGATCACACGCGGATTCGGAGGAAGCATCCGCCCATTGTGCCGCATTACACCCCATTTACGGCTAGGGGATATATGCCTTTATCAGTAGTTTCTCGGCGTCGTCCAGGTAGGCCTCCAGTGCCTGCTCGGCCTCGGCCACCCGTCCGGCCTCCATGAGCTCCACCAGCTCCATGTTGCGGACCACGAAAGGCTCGTGGAAGGCGCGGGGGTTCTTCATGACGTGGAAGACCAGGCGGAGCTCGGCCAGCAGCTGACGCATCACCTCGTCCAGGCGCGGGCTGCCGTTCAGGGCGGCGAGGTTCTGGTGGAAGCGGATGTTGGCCGTCCCGACGTCCTGCCAGCGCCCCTCGCCGGCGGCACGGGACGCCTCGGCGACGGCCTCCCTGATGACGGCGAGAGTCTCCCGGGTGGCGTGCGCGCTGTTTCGCACGGCGGCGCCCTCGATCACCCTGCGCATCCGGTAGAGGTCGGCGACGTCCTCCGCCGACAGCACGCGCACGAACACACCCCGGTTGAGCCGATGCTCCAGCAGGCGCTCGTGACCGAGCAGCCGGAACGCCTCGCGCAGGGTGTTGCGCGAGACTTCGAGCGCCGCGCCGATGCTCTCCTCGGACAGGCGCTGACCTGGGACGAAGAGTCCTTCGGCGATCCGGTCACGGAGGATGTCGGCGACCACCTCCGCCGCACTGCTGCGCCCGAGACGACCGCGATCGCGTTGTAGCGCTGCGGTGACGTTTTCCACGCCCCCAAGAAATCATCAAACAAACCTATTGTCGAATTGTTGAACGATTCTTATGTTGATGGGGACCGCAACACGAAGCGAACTCACGGGACCTCCCCCGACGAGAAGCTAAGGAGCACATGCGATGGCAAGCTCCCAGACCAGACGGGTCATCGTGGCCGGGCTGGTCGGCACCTCCCTGGAGTGGTACGACTTCTTCCTCTACGGTTCGGCCGCGGCTTTGGTCTTCAACAGGCTCTTCTTCCCCACCTTCGAGCCGCTCACCGGCACGCTGCTCGCGTTCCTCACCTACGCGATCGGGTTCGTCGCGCGGCCGCTCGGCGGCATCGTGTTCGGCCACTTCGGCGACCGGGCCGGCCGCAAGAACGTACTGGTGGTCACCCTGCTGCTGATGGGCGTCGCCACCTTCCTGATCGGCCTGCTGCCCGGCTACGCCACCATCGGCGTGGCCGCCCCGCTGCTGCTCGTCACCCTGCGCTTCCTGCAGGGGCTCGGCCTGGGCGGCGAGTGGGGCGGAGCCGTCCTGATGTCCATCGAGCACGGCGACTCCCGCCGTCGCGGGTTCAACGCGAGCTGGCCGCAGGTCGGCGTACCCGCGGGAAACCTGCTGGCGGCGGGCGTGCTCGGGGTGATGTCCGCGGCGCTTCCCGAGGAGGCGTTCCTGTCGTGGGGATGGCGGGTGCCGTTCCTGCTGTCGGGCGCGCTCGTCGTCGTGGGCCTGTGGATCCGCCTGCGGATCGTGGAGTCCCCGCTGTTCGCCCAGGTCGAGCGGGCGGGCGCGAAGGCACGGATGCCGCTGCTCGAGGTGCTGCGCACGCACCCGCGCGCGCTGATCTCCGCGGGCCTCGCGCGCATCGGCGTGGACGTCGCCTTCTACATCTTCGTGACCTATGTCCTGGCATACGTCACCGGTCCCCTCGCACTCGAACGCGGGGTCGCGCTGAACGCGGTGCTGATCGGCTCCGCCTTCCAGCTCTTCCTGATCCCGCTGTTCGGCGCGCTCTCCGATCGGGTCGGCCGCCGCCCGGTCTACCTGGCGGGCGTGATCGGGGCCGCGATCTGGGTGTTCGCCTTCTTCCCCCTGCTCGACACCAGGTCCTTCCCGCTGATCGTGCTGGCCTCCGTCGTCGCCCTCGCCTGCCACGCGGCGATGTACGGGCCGCAGGCGGCCTTCATCGCCGAGCTGTTCAGCACCCGCCTGCGCTACAGCGGCGCGTCCATGGGTTACCAGGTCGCCGGGATCTTCGGGGGCGCCCTCGCCCCGATCATCGCGTTGTCGCTTTTCGACCGGTTCGGCGGCACCCTCGCCATCTCGCTCTACGTGGTCGCCGCGCTCGCCGTCACCGCCGTGGGCCTCGCCATCGCGCCCGGGACCCACACCGACCTCCCCGGAACCCCCGACCTCGGCGGAGCCCAGGGCGGGGATTCCGGCGCCACCGGCGACGGCGTTCCGGGAACGCGCACGGGGACCGCTTCCCGGGACGCCTGAGCCCTCTCGCGGCCACCGCCCCTCCGCGGTGGCCGCGACCTTCTCCGAAGCAGGAGAACCACCCGGTGAATTCGCCGCGATTCACCGAACTCGCCGACCCGCCGGCTCGTTGTAACCCCATACAGGCCTATCGGAGTACGTCAGAACCACCAGAGCCCGCCACGAGGGGAAGCCGGGCGGGCCGGTGGCAGGGGACGGCCATCCCCGGCCACCGCCCTCCGGTGCCCTCCCCGCGAAAAAGGAGGATCGACATGTCCGTCGAAGACGGCGTCGCTCCCCGCGAAGTGAAGCGGACCCCCACGCGAGGCCGACCGCACGGGAGCCGGCCCGTGTCCGATTCCGGACACGGGCGAGACCGTGTCGCCTGAGTCATGGCACAGGAATCCTGGCCCTGGGCACATACGGAGCCATGCGTATAAGATCACTAAAATGATGGTATGTCCGCTTACCGGAAAGATCTCTAGCCGTAGGCGCTCCGAGACGTTAGCGTCTGCGCATGCGCCACGTTGAGATCTCGGGCAAGAGACTCCGGCTCAGGGAAATCACCATCGATGACGTGGACGCCCTGCACGCCGTATACGGTGACCCGACGGCCACCGAGCACCTGCCGTTCGACCCCCGCACGCGCGAGGAGGTCGAGGAAACGATCATCGAGGCGATCAAGGCCGCGGAGGTCGAACCTCGGCGTCTCTACGTGCTGGCGGTGACCGACCTCGACAACAGCGAGGCCTTCGGCGTCGCCCGGCTGCACATCGAGGCCGACCACCCGCACAGCGCGGAGATCGGCCTCGGGCTCCGTCCCGACCACTGGGGCCGGGGCATCGGCACCGACCTGATCCGGCTGATCCTGACGTTCGGCTTCCGCGATCTGCGCCTGCACCGCATCTGGGGCGCCCGCTCCCCCGCCAACACCGCCGCCCAACTCGCGATGCTGGTCGCCGGGATGGTCGAGGAGGGCAGGATCAGGCACCACGTGCGGGCCCGCGGGGTCTGGCGCGACTCCATCGTGCACTCGGCGCTGGAGGACGAGTGGGAGGGGCACCGTGACGTCTGACCTGACGGGTTTCCCGGCCGCGCACCGCCCGCCCACCCACCATGAACCGGTCACCCGCCGGCGCGCCGGTCGTGACCCGGTCGCACGCCGGACATGAGCTCACCCCGTACCGGCCGCGAGCCGGTCGCATACCGGCTGTGAGCTGGGCGCACGCCCGGTCACCGACCCGCCCGGGGGCGGGTTCCCCACCCCTTTCCACAAATGTTGTGACGGAAATGCTGCCGTTTCCGGTCACGGGAAGTGTCAAATGCCCCTAGAGTCCGCGCATGTGAGCGAGAGTCCCATCCTCCCCGTACGAGGGCGCCCGGTACGGCCCTCCGGAAGGCACCGCAGGCCCGTGCCCTCCCAGCTCCCGCCCGAGGCGCCGGCGCTCGTGCTGGCCGCGCTCGGCGACGCCTCCGGTACCGCCGCGGAACTCGCGGCCCTCATCCGAGGGGACAATCCACAGATCCAGGTCCGGTTGGCCGCGCTCGGCGAGGACGGCAAAGGACTGACCTCCGAACTGGAGGCGGCGGCGAGGGAGCGTCCCGAGGACGCGACGGCCGCCATCGTGGTTCCGCTGCTGACCGGCCCGCATCCGGTCGCCGACCAGCTGATCTCCGCGGCGGTCGCCGCCGGCAAGGTCCCGGTGACGGTCACCGACCCCCTGGGGCCGCACCCGCTGCTCGCCGAGGCCCTGCACATCCGCCTGTCGGAGCGAAGCCTGGCGCGGGCCGACCGGATGCGGCTGCTCAACGTCTCCAGCCCGGTCGACGCGGTCATCCTCGCCACCGTCGGCGGCGAGATCGCGGCGGCGGAGGCACAGCCGACGGCGGTGCTGCTGGCCTCGCGGCTCACCCTGCCCGTCCTGGTCGCCTCCCTCGACAGCGCGCCCACCGTGGCGGACGCGGCCGGGCGGCTTCGCGGCATCGGCGCCCAGCGCATCGCCGTCTCACCCTGCCTGCTGGGCCCTGAGGCGCCTCCAGGGCTCGCGAACGCGGCCGCGGAGGAGGTCGGAGCCGAGTGCGCCGAGGTTCTCGGCGCGCACGATCTGATCGCGGACCTGGCCGCCCGCGCCTACGGGAGCATCCTGTCGGCGGATTGATCGACCCGGTGTGATGGATTCCCTCTGTCGATTATTGACCCGCGTAATCGTCAGAGGGAATAGATCACACTGTCGGGCATCGACCCGCGCAATCGTCAGAGGGGATAGATCATGCTGTTCGGAAAAGAGCATGTGGCGAGATATCAGGCGACCGACGGCGCCGAGGGACACGAGTGGCAGGGCACCACGACCCTGATCCTCACCACCGTCGGCCGCAAGTCCGGCGAGCGGCGCTCCACCCCGCTCATCTACCAGCGTCACGGCGACGACCTCCTCGTGGTCGCCTCCAAGGGGGGCGCCGACGATCCGCCGCTGTGGTACCTCAACCTCCAGGCGGATCCCGAGGTCGAGGTCCAGGTGCTGGGCGACCGGTTCAAGGCCAGGGCACGCACCGCCACTCCGGAGGAGAAACCGGAGATGTGGTCGATCATGGCCGCGGCCTGGCCCGCCTACGACGAGTACCAGACGAAGACCGAGAGGGAGATCCCGGTGGTCGTGCTGGAGCGTGCCGCGGCCTGACGGGCACCGCGTGACCGGGAAGGGCCGGGCGGGTCCCGTGGGCGACCTGGACCGGCCTTCCCTCCGTACGCGGGCCGGGACCGGGGTGAGGGCGGGTCAGACCTCCAGCCAGACGTAGCCCGCGAACCTGCCGGTCGTCCCCTCCCCACGATGGGAGAACAGGTCGGGGCTCTCGATGGTGCAGCGGGTGTCGTGGGTGATCTCCCCGACACCCGCCTTGCCCAGTTGCGAGGTGATCGCGGCCCGCAGGTCGAGGGCCGGGGTGTCCTGGCGGGTGATCGACCACGCCTCGGGAAGCATCACCGCGACCTCATCACGCATGTCCGCGGGGACCTCGTAGCAGGTGCCGCAGGCCATCGGGCCGATCAGCGCGGTCATCCTCGCCGGGTCCGCTCCGCGTTCGGCCATCTCCTCGACCAGGGCCGTGACGACGCCGGACATGGTGCCGACCCGGCCCGAGTGCGCGGCGCCGACCAGTCCGGCCTCCGGCTCGGCCAGCAGGACGGGCGCGCAGTCGGCGCAGAGCGCGGCCAGGCCGAGGCCGGGAACGTCGGTACAGACCCCGTCCAGCGGCGGCGGGTCGTCGCCGAAGGGTTCCCTGACATATTGGACATCGGCGCTGTGGACCTGCCGCATGAACACGACCCGCTCCAGGCCGAACTCGGCGGCCGTCCGCGCCCTGTTCTCCGCGACCGCGTCCGGCTCGTCGCCGCACATGCCTCCGAGATTGCGACTGCGGTACGGATCGGTGCTGACACCACCGTGACGATCGGTGATCCTCATCTGAAAGTTCACGGGCCGACCTTACCCGCCCAGGAACCTGACCCCCGGGACGTTCGTTTCACAGAGACACAGATCCCCCTACAGATTGCGAACGTCATGGCTCAGGTTGTGTACGACCGCAAGGAGCAGTACCAGCAGATCGAGAGCGGCCTCATGCCCGGCGAGCAGATCATCGCCGTCTACGACGCCATCGGTACGGGCACCGGTTTCCTGGGGCTCACCGACAAGCGGGTGATCGTGCAGGACAAGTCGTTCGTCGGCAAGAAGATCGCCATCACGAGCATCCCCTACGACAAGGTCTCCGCGGTGAGCGTGGTGAGCAACAAGTCGATCGCGGGCTCGTTCTTCTCCTCGGGGGCCATCGCGATCCACGTGGGCACCCACACCTACGAGGTGGAGTTCCGGGGCGACAACAAGGCGCATCACGTGCACAACGTGATCCTGCACTTCATCACCGCCTAGGACCCCACCTCGTCACCGCCGGAGACCACCGGGGAACCACCGGGGGAGACCACCGCCGTAGACTCCGCCCCGCGAGGGACCGTCACCCGGCGCAGGCCCGCGCCTACCGGCGGGCGACCTGCCGGTAGAGCTCCATCGTCCGCTCGGCGATGCGCTCCCAGGAGAAGTGCTCCACCGCGCGGATCCTGCCCGCCTCGCCCATCCTGGTGGCGAGGGCGGGGTCGGCGAGCAGCCGGTTGACCCGCTCGGCGAGGTCGGCGGCGAAGGCGTCGGGGTCGTGCGGGGTGCCGTCGGCGGCCTGGTCGATCGGGACCAGCAGACCGGTCGAGCCGTCGGCCACGACCTCGGGGATGCCGCCGGTGGCGGTGGCCACGACGGCGGTCTCGCAGGCCATCGCCTCCAGGTTGACGATGCCCATCGGCTCGTAGACGGAGGGGCAGACGAACACGGTGGCATGGGTGAGGATCTGGATCACCTCGGGGCGGGGAAGCATCTCCGAGATCCACACGACGCCCTCGCGGTCGAGTCCGCGCACGAGCGCGGTCACCTCGGCGGCGATCTCGGGAGTGTCGGGGGCTCCCGCGCAGAGCACCAGCTGGGCGTCGGGGTGGAAGTCGCGTGCCGCGTGGAGCAGGTGCACGAGACCCTTCTGCCGGGTGATGCGCCCCACGAAGACGACGTAGGGCCTGCTCGGGTCGATGCCGTGCCGCTCCAGGACGTCGGTGTCCCGGTCGGGGGCGTACTCGCCGGTGTCGATCCCGTTGTGGATCACGGTGACCCTCTCCGGCGTAATCTCCGGATAGCTCGCCAGCACGTCGCGGCGCATCCCCTCGGAGACCGCGATGATCGCGTCGGCGCTCGCCAGCGCGCCGCGCTCGGCCCACGACGACAGCGTGTAACCGCCGCCCAGCTGCTCGGCCTTCCACGGCCGCAGCGGCTCCAGGCTGTGCGTGGTCACCACGTGGGGTGTCCCGTACAGCATCTTGGCGACGTGGCCGGCGAAGTTGGCGTACCAGGTGTGGCTGTGTACCAGGTCGGCGCCCTCACACCCGGCGGCCATCTCCAGGTCGACGCCGAGCACCTGCAGCGCGGCGTTGGCCGTCTCCAGCCCGCCCGGCACCCGGTAGGCCGCGACGCCCTCCTCCGGTCGTGACGCTCCGAAGCAGCGGACCCGGGTGTCGGCGAGCCTGCGCAACTCCCGGGCGAGGTATTCGACGTGAACTCCCGCCCCTCCGTAGACGTCGGGGGGGTATTCACGGGTCAGCAGATCCACTCGCATGCGATCAGCCTAGTGTTTCATCCCTGTTCATCAGGTTAAGGTCCACCTATGAGAGTCCTCGCGATCGTGCTCGCCGGTGGAGAAGGTAAGAGGCTCATGCCTCTGACAGCTGATCGAGCGAAGCCTGCGGTGCCTTTCGGGGGGATATACCGGCTCGTCGACTTCGTACTGTCCAATCTCGCCAACGGCCACTATCTCCAGATCGTTGTGCTGACGCAGTACAAGAACCACAGTCTCGACCGGCACATCTCCCGGACATGGCGCCTGTCGGCGATGCTCGGCAACTACGTCACCCCGGTCCCCGCCCAGCAGCGCCTCGGGCCGCACTGGTTCTCCGGTTCCGCCGACGCGCTGTTCCAGAATCTGAACCTCATCTACGACGAGATGCCCGACCACGTCATCGTGTTCGGCGCCGACCACATCTATCGCATGGACCCGCAGCAGATGGTGCGTCAGCACATCGAGAGCGGAGCCGAGGTGACCGTGGCCGCGATCCGGCAGCCGCTCTCGCTCGCCGACCAGTTCGGAGTCATCGAGACCGACCCCGCCGGACGCAAGATCACGGCCTTCCGCGAGAAGCCGAAGGACGCGGTGGGCCTGCCCGACGCGCCCGACCAGGTCTACGCCTCGATGGGCAACTACGTCTTCAAGACCCAGTCGATGATCGACGCGCTGAGGGAGGACGCGCTCGACCCGACCAGCAAGCACGACCTGGGTGGCAACATCATCCCGATGATGGTGAAGTCGGGCAGCGCGGAGGTGTACGACTTCGCCGACAACATCGTGCCCGGCTCCACCGAGCGCGACCGGGGCTACTGGAGGGACGTCGGAACGCTCGACGCCTACTACGAGGCCCACATGGATCTCATCTCGGCGCATCCGGTCTTCAACCTCTACAACAGCCGCTGGCCCATCTACACCGGCCACGATCCGCTCCCCCCGGCCAAGTTCGTGCACAACGACGGCGACCGGGTGGGCAGGGCGATCGACTCCCTCGTCTCCGCGGGCGCGATCGTCTCCGGCGGGCTCGCCGAGCGTTCCATCCTCTCCCCCGGCGTGGTGCTGCACTCCCACTCCCAGGTCGAGGACTCGGTCCTGATGGGCAACGTGAAGGTGGGCCGCGGCGCCATCGTCCGCAAGGCCATCATCGACAAGAACGTGATCATCCCGGACGGCGCCAGGATCGGCTTCGACCTGGAGTACGACCGCAGCCGCTTCGCGGTGACCAACGGCGGCATCGTCGTCATCGGCAAGAACGAGATCGTCGAGCGCTGACCTCTTCACCGGACACCGGCACGACCCGCGTCACCGGACGTCGGCGGCCTCGTCGAGGCCGCCGACGACGTGCGGACGCACGTCGTGGCCTTCGTCCGCGAGCCGGCCGCCGTAGCGAGGGCCGGCTGCGCCGCAGGCTCCGGCGGAGCTTCCCGAAACAGAACGAAGCGGATGCCCCGGCCCCCCTGTCGTCTCAGACCGGATCCGGCTGGTCTCCGCCCCGCTGGGCGAAGCCGTCCCGCTCGCCGGTGTCCCCGCCCAGGCCGCGGGACATGAGCCCCGCGCCCATCAGGCCGGTGAGCGTCCCGGGAACGGTCGCGGACGGGGGTGGGGTCTCGACCCGGAAGCGGGGCAGCGCCTCGGGATACCTGTCGCGGACGAAGGCCACCATGTGCTCGCGCATGTCGCACTTGAGATCCCAGGCGCTGGCGGAGTCGGCGGCGCTCATCAGCGCGCGCAGCTCAAGCAGCCCGTTGGGAAGGGTGTCGGTGACCTGCAGGGTCCAGTCCTTCTGGTCCCAGAGCGGGTGCTCGCGCAGGGCCCGGTAGAGCTCGGCGCGCAGCTCGTCCACCGGCACCGACCAGTCGACCCGGATCATCACGTGACCGATCACCCGGCTGCTGTGCCGGGTCCAGTTCTCGAACGGGTTCGCCGTGAAGTAGGAGACCGGCAGGACGAGCCGTCGCTCGTCCCACAGCCGCAACACCACGTAGGTCAGGCTGAGCTCCTCGATCCGCCCCCACTCCCCCTTCACCACCACGACGTCGTCCAGGCGGAGCGCGTCACTGAAGGCCAGCTGGAGCCCGGCGAGCATGTTTCCCAGGGTCGACTGGGCTGCGATGCCGACGACCACCCCGGCGATACCGGCCGAGGCGAGAAGTCCGGCTCCCAGCGCCCGCACCTGCGGGAAGGTGAAGAGCATCGCGCCCAGAGCGAGCACGATGATCACCGCGGAGGCGACCCTGCGGACCAGGGTGATCTGGGTGCGGATGCGGCGGGCCCTGCGGTTGGCCTCGCCCTCGACGGCGATCAGACGTTCCAGCACCACGTCGGTGACCGCGTAGGCGGCCTGGATGACCAGCCAGGTGGCACACCCGATCATCGCCAGGCTGAGAGCGCGGTCGATCACCTGGCTGAGCGCGCCCTCCACCATCTCAGGTTCGTAGATGGTGTGGGCCGTCGCCACGGCGGCCGTGGCGAATCCCGGCCAGGCGCAGCGGTGCACGAGCGGACCGGCGAGAACCCACTTCTCGCCGATCAGCCGCGAGCGCAACACCCGTCGCACCACCTCCACCGCCACGACGGCGGCGACGATGGAAACGATCATGATGATCCAGCTGGACACGTGAGGCGTCCCCCTCGACGTCTTTCTGCCTCGTCGTTCTCTTTTCCGGACCAACAGCTAATCAGAAGGATTCGTCGAACGTGACATTCCCTTCGACGGCTACCTGGTAGGCGGAAACCCGGCGTTCGAAGAAGTTGGCCAGCTCCTGCACGTCCTGCAACTCCATGAACGCGAACGGGTTGGCCGTGCCGTACCTGACGGGCATCCTGAGCCTGACCAGGCGCTGGTCGGCCACGTACTCCAGATAGCGGCGCATCTGGTCCACGCTCATCCCGAGCAGGCCGTCACCGCACAGGTCGGCCGCGAAGGCCAGCTCCGCCGCGACCGCCTCCTCGATCATCCGGGTGACCTGTTCGACGAGCTTGTCGTCGAACAGGTCGGGCTCCTCGGCCCGTACGGTCTCCACGACGCCGAAGGCGAACTCCATGTGCATGGACTCGTCGCGGAAGACCCAGTTCGTCCCGGTGGCCAGGCCGCCGAGCAGGCCCCGGGAGCGGAACCAGTAGACGTAGGCGAAGGCCCCGTAGAAGAACAGCCCCTCGATGCACGCCGCGAAGCAGATCAGGTTGAGCAGGAACGCCCGCCGGTCCTCCCTCGTCTCCAGCCGGGTCAGCCCGCCGAGCGAGTCGATCCAGCGGAAGCAGAACTCCGCCTTGTCGCGGATCGAGGGGATGTGCTCGACCGCGGCGAACGCCTTGACCCGCTCGTCGGGATCGGGCAGGTAGGTGTCCAGCAGGGTGAGGTAGAACTGGACGTGCACCGCCTCCTCGAACAGCTGCCTGCTGAGATACAGGCGCGCCTCGGGGGCGTTGAGGTGCTGGTAGAGGTTGAGGACGAGGTTGTTGGCCACGATCGAGTCGCCGGTGGCGAAGAAGGCCACGAGACGGTTGATCAGGTGACGCTCCTCGGGCGTCATCCTCGCCAGGTCCGCCAGGTCGGAGGTGAGGTCCACCTCCTCGACCGTCCAGGTGTTGCGGATCGCGGCCCGGTAGCGCTCGTAGAACTCCGGGTAGCGCATCGGCCGCAGGGTGAGATCCATGCCGGGGTCGAGCAACATCGGAAGAATCGCCTTTCTGAAGGCTGCTGAGGACTGCTGAGGGTTGTCGACGGACCGGACGGCTACTGGCAGGCGTCGCAGTACTCGGGGTTCTCCAGGGAGCAGGCGACGGCCTCGGACACGACTTCGGACACGACCCCGGACACCGCCCCGGGCTCGGCCGCGGCCCGTTCCGCCGGGGCCGCCACGGTGGCCTGCGCGATCCGGGTGGCCGGGCGCGAGCGCAGGTAGTAGGTGGTCTTCAGGCCCGACTTCCACGCGTAGGCGTACATCGAGGAGAGCTTGCCGATGGTCGGCGTGGCCATGAAGAGGTTCAGCGACTGCGACTGGTCGATGTACGGGGTGCGCGCGGCGGCCAGGTCGATCAGCGCCTTCTGCGGCAGCTCCCAGGCGGTCCGGTAGAGCAGCCGCAGGTCGGCGGGGATCTCGGGGATGTCCTGGACCGAGCCGTCGGCGCGCTTGATCGCGTCGCGGATCGGCGCCGTCCACAGTCCGCGGGCCTGGAGGTCGCGGACGAGATAGCGGTTGACCTGGAGGAACTCCCCCGAGAGGGTCTCGCGCTTGAAGACGTTGGAGACCTGCGGCTCGATGCACTCGTAGCAACCGGCGATGGAGGCGATCGTGGCCGTCGGCGCGATCGCGATCATCAGCGAGTTGCGCAGGCCGGTCTCCGCGATCCGCCCCCTGAGCTCCGTCCACGCGGCCGACGTCGCGGCCCCGTAGTGGTCGGGGTGCAGCACCCCGGCGGCGGCCCTGGTCTCCTCGTACGAGGGATGGCGGCCACGCTCGACGGCCAGGTCCGAGGAGGTCCGGTAGGCGGCGAGCGCGATCTCCTCGGAGATCCGGGTGGACAGCTCCAGCGCGCGCGGCGAGTCGAACGGCAGCCGCAGCGCGAACAGCACGTCGGCCAGGCCCATCAGGCCGAGCCCGATCGGACGCCACCGCCGGTTGGCCGCCTCCGCCTCGGGAGTCGGGTAGAAACCCAGGTCGATGGTCCGGTCGAGGAACCGCACCGCGGTACGGACCGTCGCGCGCAGCCGCGCCCAGTCGATCCCGTCCTCGAGGTCCCCTGACAGGTGGGCGGCGAGGTTGATCGAGCCGAGGTTGCAGACGGCGGTCTCGGCGTCGCCGGTGACCTCCAGGATCTCGGTGCAGAGGTTCGACAGGTGGATGACGTTCTCGGGCCTCGCCGTCTGGTTGGAGGTACGGTTCGCCGCGTCCTTGAAGGTCATCCAGCCGTTGCCGGTCTGGGCGAGCGTG
This sequence comes from Streptosporangium sp. NPDC000563, assembly GCF_040299985.1. Lineage (NCBI taxonomy): Bacteria > Bacillati > Actinomycetota > Actinomycetes > Streptosporangiales > Streptosporangiaceae > Streptosporangium > Streptosporangium sp. NPDC000563. The sequence continues at coordinate 230,926 of NZ_JBEPDA010000002.1, forward strand.
CGCATCATCCGCCCGTACAGGGTGCGGGCGGGGATCCGCCGGGTGAAGCGGCCCTCGGCCTCGGCCACCCGGTAGGCGTCGTCGAACGCGGCGCCGTACAGGTCGGTGAGGTGCGGGACCTCCTTGGGGTCGAACAGCGACCAGAGGCCGTCGGCCTCGACCCGGCGCATGAACTCGTCGGGGATCCAGTTGGCCAGGTTCAGGTTGTGCGTGCGGCGGGCCTCCTCGCCGGTGTTGTCGCGCAGTTCCAGGAACTCCTCGACGTCGGCGTGCCAGGGCTCCAGGTAGACGCAGGCCGCGCCCTTGCGGCGGCCTCCCTGGTTCACCGCGGCGACGCTGGAGTCGAGCGTGCGCAGCCAGGGCACGATGCCGTTGGAGTGTCCGTTGGTGCCCCGGATCAGCGAGCCCCGCGAGCGGACCCTGGTCCAGGCGATCCCGATGCCCCCCGCGTACTTCGACAGCCGCGCGACCTGCCCGTAGCGCTCGTAGATGGACTCCAGCTCGTCGCGGGGCGAGTCGAGCAGGAAGCACGAGGAAAGCTGGGGCCTGCGCGAGCCCGAGTTGAACAGCGTGGGCGAACTGGGCAGGTAGGACAGAGTGGCCATGAGCGCGTACAGCTCGGCGGCCTCCTCGACGGTCTCGGCCAGGCCGCAGGCCACCCGCAGGAAGAAGTGCTGCGGGCGCTCCAGGACCTTGCGGGTCCTCGGGTGGCGCAGCAGGTAGCGGTCGTAGACGGTGCGCAGCCCGAAGTACTCGAACCTGGCGTCCGCCTCCGGATCGACCAGCGCGTCCAGGACCGCGGCGTGGGCGGACACGAACCTCGCGAGCCCGTCGGCGACCAGCCCCGCCTCGTGGGTCGCGGCGACGGACTCGGAGAAGGCGCGGACGCCGTGCTCGGCGGCCTCGTCGGCGATCAGCTCGGCCAGCATCGCGGCGGCGACCCTGGAGTTCTCGGGATCGGTGATCACCCGGGCGGCGGCCTCGTCGATGGCCAGCCTGCGGGCGTCCGTGGCGCTCCCGACGCTCCCGACGCTCCCGGCGCCGTCGTCGCCCGTCGCGGCCACCGCGGCGCTCCGCGCGTTCCCGGTGTTCCCGGTGTTTCCCGTGCCGCCATGGCCCGACGCGGTCACCACCGCGCCTTCGACGCCGCTGTCGCCCGTCGCGGTCGCCGCCGTGCTCCCCGTCGCGGTCTCCGCCAATGCCTGTGTCACCTGGTGCCCCTCGCTCGATCGGACTCGCCCCAGGCTCCGCCGGATGGCACGCGTCCGCGAGCGATCCCGGGCACGCCGGATCGCCTCGTTCCGCGGGCCCTCCCACGAGGCCCTGGACATTCACGTCACCGGCAGGTCTTCGGACTCACGGGCGCGACGCGCATGCCTACCGGCCGTCGCTTCCCAGGTATGGATCACCCAGTGCTCAATGACGGCTTTCGTTCCCGTTCACCGCTGCGGGGCAGTCCCGGAATCTCACCGGGTTCCCTCTTGCCTCGCCCCCTGCGGGGCGAACCAGCAACGAGCAGGATCCTACATCTAGGGGCGCCTGACGCAACTACCCCAACAGGTTGTGTCGGAGGACTTCAGTAGCCCGAGCTCGTGAAGCACACCGCGGGTGCGGGCCGTCTCGGTGGCGAGCCACTGGCGAAAGTCGTCGCCGCTGAGATAGACCCGGCTCCAGCCGTGGGCCGCGCACAGGGAGCGCCAGCGTGGCGCGGCGTCGAGCCTGTCGCACAGGGCGATCGCGGCGTCCCTGTCCTCCGGGCTCATGTCCTTGGGCCCCAGCAGGCCGCACCAGTCGCTGTACTCCAGCCGGACGTCGACCTCTCTGAGCGTCGGCGCGTCGATCCCGTCGATCCTGTCGCCGGAGGAGACCGCCAGGGGCCGCATACGGCCCGCGGCGATCTCGGAGCGCAGAGCACGCGCCGATCCCAGCAGGGCCGCCACCTGGCCCGCCTGGAGCGCCTCCACGGCGTCCTCGGGGGTAAGGTATCCGGCATACTCCAGCAGCCGGGTGTCCACCCCGAGGCACTTGCCGATCATGCCGTAGAGCACGTGCTCGGAGCCCCCCTCCGACCGGCCGCCGACCGCGAGCCCCGCCGGGTTCCGGCGCAACCCCGCGGCGAAGTCCTCGAAGGTCAGCAGGCGGGAGTCGGCGGGGACGACCAGGACCGCCCAGTCGCCGACCAGGCGGGCGATGGGGGTGGCGGCGTTCACCACGGCGACGGTGTTGGCGATCTCCGCGGCCGCCACCATCGGCATCGCGGTGACGAGCAGCCTGCCCTCTCGCGCGAAGGGGCCGCCGAAGGCACCGAAGGCGCCGAACGCGTCGCGAGGGGCGGAGCCCAGGGCGCCGCCCCGCTCGACGGCCATCGCGGTGCGCGCCAGTCCCGCCTGGACCGCGACGGTCGCCAGCCTGCCCGCGATCCTGTCCCAGCCGTGGCCGTCGGCGGTCGGTTCGAGGAGGAGCAGGCGCTTCACCACCGAGCCGGCGTCGTTCGCGCCGCACCCCGCGGCGAGCAGCACCCCCGCCGCCAACGCGAAAAACCCCCTACGGCGCATAAGCGCCCCTTCCCCCAAGAACCCCCTATACCACAGGTTAGTACTCCATCACTATCTGTGACGAGACGGGGGGGAGGGAAAGGGCGCGGGGCTCACTCCACCGTGACGCTCTTGGCCAGGTTCCTGGGCTTGTCGACGTCGCGGCCCAGGGCCACCGCCGCGTGGTAGGCGAAGAGCTGCAGCGGGATCGAGAGCAGGATCGGGTCCAGCTCTGTCTCGTTCTTGGGCACCACGACGCAGTCGTCGGCGAGCTTGGGGTCGGCGTCGCGGTGGCCCACCATGAGCACCCGGCCGCCCCGGGCGCGGATCTCACCCAGCGTGGTGAGGTTCTTGTCCAGCAGCTCGTCGTCGGGAACGATCGCCACCGTCGGCATGTCCGGGCCGATCAGCGCCAGCGGCCCGTGCTTCAGCTCGCTCGCCGGATAGGCCTCGGCGTGCACGTACGAGATCTCCTTGAGCTTCTGCGCGCCCTCGCGGGCCACCGGATAACCCCTCACCCGGCCCACGAACATCATGCTCGGCGACTCGGCGTACTTGCCCGCCAGTTCCTTGATCTGCGACTCCAGCGCCAGGATCTCCTTGATCTGGTCCGGCAGCCTGCGCAGGCCGTCACAGATCCTGCGGCCGTCGGCGGGAGACAGGTCGCGCACCCGGCCCAGGTGCAGCGCGAGCAGCGCGAAGGCCACGGCGGTCGAGGTGAACGCCTTGGTGCTCGCCACCGAGACCTCGGGGCCCGCGTGCAGGTAGACACCGCCGTCGCACTCGCGGGCGATCGCGCTGCCCACCGTGTTGACGATGCCCAGCACCCGGCCGCCCTTGCGCTTGAGCTCCTGCACGGCGGCGAGGGTGTCGTAGGTCTCACCGGACTGGCTGATCGCCACGTAGAGGGTGTCGGCCTCCACCACCGGGCTGCGGTAGCGGAACTCGCTCGCCGGCTCCGCGTCGGCGGGGATGCGCGCCAGTTCCTCGATGAGCTGCGCGCCGATCTGGCCAGAGTAGTACGCGGAACCGCAGCCGATGATCTTCACTCGGCGGAACGAGCGGCTCTCCCGCGCGTCCATGTTGAGACCGCCCAGGTGGGCGATGTGGAAGCGGTCGTCCAGCCGCCCGCGCAGCGTCCTGGCCACCGTGTCGGGCTGCTCGGAGATCTCCTTGAGCAGGTAGTGCTCGTAGCCGCCGGTGTCGTAGTGCCCGGCCTCCCAGTCGACGGTCAGCGTCTCCTTCGCCGTCTCCCGCGCGTCGCTGGCGAAGGTGTTGAACCCGTCGGCCCGCAGCACGGCGATCTCGCCGTCCTCCAGGTGCACCACCTGGCGCGTGTAGCGGACCAGCGCGGCCACGTCGGAGGCGGCGAACATCTCCTTCTCGCCGATGCCCAGCACGATGGGGCTGCCGTTGCGCGCCACGACCACCTCGCCGGGACGCTCGGAGTCGATCACCGCGATCCCGTACGTGCCGACGACCCGCTTGAGCGCGGTCCGCACGGCCTCCTCCAGCGAGTCGGCCTCCTTGACCGTGCGGGCGATCAGGTGCGACAGCACCTCGGTGTCGGTCTCCGACAGGAAGATCGCGCCGTCGGCCTCCAGCTTGGCGCGCAGCTCGTCGGCGTTCTCGATGATGCCGTTGTGCACGACGGCGATGCGCTCGTCGGTGGACAGGTGCGGGTGGGCGTTGACGTCGCTGGGCGCGCCGTGGGTGGCCCAGCGGGTGTGACCGATGCCCAGGCCGCCCTTGAACCGCGAGGGCACGACCGCCGCCAGGTCGGCCACCCGGCCCTTGACCTTGCGCATCTTGAGGCCCTTGTTGGAGATCACCACACCGGCCGAGTCGTAGCCCCGGTACTCAAGACGCTGCAGGCCCTCCAGCAGGATGGGCGCCGCGTCCTTGGGCCCTACATAGGCCACGATTCCGCACATGTAACCGCTCCTTATCCATGAACATCGCTAAACGATCGAGGTGCCGTCGCCTGCTACCCATAGACGATCCGGCGAAGCTGTCGCAGGGAGAGCTCGGGTGCCGCGACACGGCGTACCGCCAGCTCGGCGGCGACCCTGGGGAAGATCTCGTCGTTGACCAGCCCCCTGGCCCTGAGCTCCGTGTGGCGCCGCCGGACGAACTCGTCGACGGGCTCGGAGAAGTAGGCCAGCACGTCCGCGACGACCCGCGCCGCCTCACCGGGACCGAGCGCGCTCGTCCGGATCAGGTGGGTGATCAGATCCTCATGCGGATTCCGTGCCGTGGACACAGATCAGGACCATACGCATCCGGGGGGGAACACACCAAGTTTCCTGCCCGATTTCGGGCAGAGAATCTCTTCGACATCACAACCCCACCGCAATGCGCGACAGTCGGTAATCTCTGATAACTCTAAGTAGTTGCCAGAGGGGGAGGAACCGCCATGCGCCGCCTGCCAGGGATCACCGTCGTCACCGCTCTCACCGTCCTCGCCTCGGTCGCCCCCGCGCAGGCGGCACGTCCCGAGGACCGGCCGGCGCACCCCCGGACGTCCCCGGCCCTCTCCGCGACCACCACACCGCCCGGCACGACGACGACGGGAACGAGGACGCGGTCCGGCAGGCAGGCCGCATTCACCAGGGCCGCACGGACGTACGGGGTGCCGGAGAGCGTGCTGCTCGCGGTCTCCTACCTGGAATCCCGCTGGGAGGGCCACGACGGGCGGCCCAGCGTCTCCGCGGGATACGGCCCGATGCACCTGGTCGACGGCCGGGCCGCACCCGGACGGCCCCACGGCACCGGGGAGGACCCGCGTGGCGACGAGACCCGGCCTCGCCTGATCGCCGTTCCTTCCGTCGCGAAGGACCGGCCGCGAGACACCCTGCGGCGGGCCGCCGAACTGACCGGCCTGCCCCCCGACCGGCTGCGCGAGGACGCCTCCGCCAACATCATGGGCGGCGCCGCGCTGCTCGCCGACTACCGGCGCCGTGCCGGCGGGAACCCTCGCGACGACCCGGCCGGCTGGTACGAGGCCGTCGCCCGATACCCCGGCACCCGGGAGAGGGGCGCGGCGGACGAGGATGCCGCGTTCTCCTTCGCCGACGAGGTCTACGCGACGATCAGGGCCGGTGCCGCCCGGGTGACCGACGACGGCGAGCGGGTTGTCCTCCCCGCCACACCCGACCTGCCCGCGCCCCTCTCGCCCCCTGCGCCTCCTGCACCTTCTGCGCCTCCCGCGCCCTCCACGCCGCCTTCCGTGTCTCCCGCGTCGTCTCCCGCGTCGTCTCCCGCGTTCCTCGCGGCCTTCGCTCGGCCCGCCCCGGCGAAGCCCTCGGGACCGTCCGATCCGCGAGCACCGCTCTCCCTGGAACGGCGCGCCTCGCCCACCGAACCACCCGCCGTGCCACCCACCGAACCACCCGCCGTGCCGCCCTCCGCGTCACCCACCCCCACTCAGGCCGCCACCCCGACGCCCATCCCCGCCAAGAAGATCGCCATGATGCCCGCTCCGGGGCCCGACTGCCCGAAGAGCGTCTCCTGCGAGTGGCTCCCCGCCGCCTACGAACGGCTCCCCGGCGGCGGGTACGGCAATCACGACCGCTCCGACGGCCCTCGGGAGATCGACTACATCGTGATCCACGACGGGGAGACGAGCTACGACGCGATGACCCGCCTGGCCAAAGACCCCACCTACCTGAGCTGGCACTTCACCATCCGCTCCGCCGACGGCCACATCGCCCAGCACCTGCGGGCCAGGGACATCGGCTGGCACGCGGGAAACTGGTACGTCAACTCCCGTTCCATCGGCCTGGAGCACGAGGGCTACCTGGCCAAGGGCGGCGCCTGGTACACCGAGGCGATGTACCTCGCCTCGGCCAGGCTGGTCCGCCACCTCGCGGCCAAGTACGACATCCCCCTCGACCGGGCCCACATCCTGGGACACGACAACGTGCCGGCCACCACCCCGGAGACCGTGGCAGGCATGCACGAGGACCCCGGCCCCTACTGGGACTGGGCCCACTACTTCGAGTTGCTCGGCAGGCCGCTGCGCGCCTCGGGCGGCGACGCCGCGCGCTCGGTGCTGATCAGGCCCGACTACGGCACCAACAGACCGGGGTTCACCGGCTGCGGCGGGGGGTGCCGTGACCTGGGCGCCGCCTCGGTCTGGCTGCGCACGCGCCCCTCCGCCACCGCGCCGCTGGTCAAGGACATCGGCAAGCACCCCACCGGCGACTCCACGTACAGCGTCTACGACCACGCCGCCCGCGCCTCCACCGGCCAGCGGTACGCGCTCGCCGAACGCAGGGGCGACTGGACCGCGATCTGGTACCTCGGCCAGAAGGCGTGGTTCCACGACCCGGCCACCGCCCCCACCTCCGTGCGCGTGTCCGGCCCCCTGGTGACGCCCAGGCCGGGCCGTTCCCCGATCAAGGTGTACGGCAGGGCCTATCCGATGAAACCCGCCTACCCGAGGGGCGTTCCCGCGCAGGCCCTGACCCCGCTGCAGTACTCGATACCGGCCGGGCAGGCCTACAGCTCCGGCCCGGCGACACGGGGCTCGTACCTCAGGGCGGCCTCCTTCGACCCGTCGGAACACCGCGTCGTCACGGGCGACGCCCGCTACCGGCAGATCCAGTTCGGGCACCGGATCATGTTCGTCCGGGCCTCCGACGTCCGATCGGTCACCGGATGAGGCTCTCCGATGATCCGGCCCGTTGCGCACATCCGCCCTGCGGAGGCGCTAGAGTTTTCACGTGCCCCGGAGCCGTTTCCCGGGGATCACGCGGAAGTGGCTCAGTGGTAGAGCATCACCTTGCCAAGGTGAGGGTCGCGGGTTCGAATCCCGTCTTCCGCTCCGGCGGGCCTCCAGGGGCCTGACCGGTGGAGTGGCCGAGAGGCGAGGCAACGGCCTGCAAAGCCGTCTACACGGGTTCAAATCCCGTCTCCACCTCAACGCACGACCATCGGACCCTCCGGGATCCGGTAAAGTGGTGCGAGCGCCGAGGGGAAACCCGAAGCGAATACGCGGAAGTGGCTCAGTGGTAGAGCATCACCTTGCCAAGGTGAGGGTCGCGGGTTCGAATCCCGTCTTCCGCTCTGATTCACCCGAGGACGATTAGCTCAGCGGGAGAGCGCTTCCCTGACACGGAAGAGGTCACAGGTTCAATCCCTGTATCGTCCACCACCCCCATGGAATCCATGGGTCGATCACGTCGAATGGCCGCCAAAATCCCTGCTCAGGGGCGTTGGCGGCCTTCTGCTTCGTATAGCCCGCCGGAATCCGGCCACCCCCGTCCGGCGGGGACGCCCCCTGGAGCCGGCCCGCCGAGGGCGGACCGGCTCCGGAGTCACGTCACATCACGGTCACACGCGGTTCCATCTCTGGTTGGTGCTGCCCTGACAGGTCCAGATCTGCACCCTGGTGCCGTTGGCCGTGCCGGAGTTGGACACGTCCAGGCACTTGCCGCTGCCGATCGCGGTGATCGTGCCGTCCGAGTTGAAACGCCACTTCTGGTTGTTCTGACCGTTGCAGTCCCAGATGATCACCACCGTGCCGTTCGCGGTCCCGGCCCCGTTCACGTCCAGGCACTTGTTGCCGTACACCCGCAGCTCACCCGAACTGGTCGAGGTCCACCGCTGGTTGGCCTGGCCGTTGCAGTCCCAGATGTTCACCGCCGCACCGTTGCTCTGCGAGGCGCCGCTGACGTCCAGGCACCGGTTCGACGCCACCCCACGCAACGCGCTCGTGCTCGCGGTGGGCGTCGGCGAGGGCGTCGGGGTTGGCGTCGGGGTCGGGGTCGGGTTCGGGGTGGTCAGTTCCTTGATGCGGATGTTGCGGAACGCCGCCACGTCGCCGGACCCGTGGTTCTGGATGCCGATGTAGCCCTGCTGGAGCGAGCGGACCGGGTCGGTGTTGGTGAAGTCGTTGATCTTCGCGCCGTTCAGGAACACCTGCAGCCGCTCACCCTCCACCAGCAACTCGTAGGTGTTCCACTGACCCGGCGGGTTCAGCGCCGCGTCACGTGCGGCGATGTCCGCCGCCTTGAAGCCGTAGATCGCACCTGTCGTCTTGTCGGCGCTGTCGGTCGCGTCGATCTGCACCTCGTGCCCGGTGTTGAGCGCCGCGTTCGGGTCACTGGTGGCCGGGAACCCGACGATCACCCCCGAGTTGGAGTCGCCGGTCAGTCTCCAGTCGAGCTTGAGCGAGTAGGAGCCGAACTCCTTGGCGCTGTACCACAGCATGCCCATGCCACCCTGGGAGGTCAGCGTGGCGTTGCTGTTCGCGAACGACCCCGGACCGGCCTGCGACCAGCCCGTCGTCGACCCGTTGTACAACGCCGTGTAGCCGGTCTCCGGGCGGCAGTCGGCGTTGACCGCCTTGGCCGCGTACCGGATTCCGCCCAGCAGCAGCGTGCGGAAGTTCGAGTCCGAGTACGACGCCTGGGTGTGGCCCAGCCCGGTGTAGAACGAGCGGCCGGAGGCCTGGGGACGGCACCAGGTGATCGGGTGGTCACCCATGCCACCGCCGCTGTAGCTGCTCTCGTCCAGGTTCTGCAGGACCCGCACGTTCGGACGGGGGTTGCTCCGATAGCTGTACCACTCGTCGGACCGGGACCATGTCGTCCCCAGATGGGCGGTCGCGGCGTGCGCCCGGTCCTCGTTCCGCACCGTCGCCTGCTGGATCGCCGGATGGCTGTTGAACCAGGCACCCACCAGCTGCCCGTAGTACGGCCAGTTGTACTCGGTGTCGGCGGCCGAATGCACTCCCACATATCCGCCGCCGCCGTCCACGTACGACTGGAAGGCGTTCTGCTGGGTGTCGTTCAGCACGTCACCGGTGGTGTTGAGGAACACCACCGCCTTGTACTGGGCGAGGTTGGACCCGCTGAAGGCGTTGGAGTCCTCGGTCGCGTCCACGGTGAAGTCGTTGGAAGCCCCCAGGTCGCGGATGGCCTGGATGCCGACGGGGATCGCGTCGTGCCGGAACCCGGCCGTCTTGGAGAAGACCAGCACCTTGAAGGCGGCGGCCTGGGCGGGGACGGCGGGGACCATCATCGTGGCGGCGGCGGCGGTGAGCGCCACCGCGGCGGCCGAGAGGCGTCGCAGCACGGGTGTCCTGCGGTCGCCGCCCGCGGCGGATATCAGATGTCGAAGCATTGGTCGTCCTTCCATCGTGGCGCCCGGCGGGGCCTTTTCGGCGATGAGCCGGGCCGCGCCGGGCGCCACATCGATGAGGTGCTCGTGGAGTGGTCGGGGTCGCGTAGGAGGCGGACCGCCTCAGACGCGGTTCCATCTCTGGCTGGTGCTGCCCTGGCAGGTCCAGATGTGCGCTCTGGTGCCGTTGGCCGTACCGGAGTTGGACACGTCCAGGCACTTGCCGCTACCGATCGCGGTGATCGTGCCGTCCGAGTTGAAACGCCACTTCTGGTTGTTCTGACCGTTGCAGTCCCAGATGATCAACACCGTGCCGTTCGCCGTCCCGGCCCCGTTCACGTCCAGGCACTTGTTGCCGTACACCCGCAGCTCACCCGCACTGGTCGAGGTCCACCGCTGGTTGGCCTGGCCGTTGCAGTCCCAGATGTTCACCGCCGCACCGTTGGTCTGCGAGGCACCGCTGACGTCCAGGCACCGGTTCGACGCCACCCCGCGCAACGCGCTCGTGTCACCGGAAGGCCCGGAAGGCGTCGGCGTCGGCGTCGGGTTGGGCGTCGTACCGGTGCCGAAGGTGAAGGAGTCCAGGTCGAACAGGTAGCCCTGGCCGGTCGCGCCGCGGAAGACGAGGTACAGCGTCGTGGCGCCGCTCGGCCCGCCGCTGATGTTCGCCGAGACGTTGGCGAAGGTCTCCCAGCTACCGGTGCTCGTGACGTTCACCGATCCCAGCAGCGTGCCCGTGGCCGAGCCCGCCCGTACCTCGATCCGGCCGCCCGCGCCCGCCGAGGACACCCGCGCGGTGAAGCTCGTGACGTTGCTCAGGTTGTACGGCTGGAAGGAGATCCAGTCGCCGTCGTCGACGAAGCCGGCCGTCCTGCCGCCATCGGCGCCGGCGTGGTCCGCCGTCTGCACGCCCTGCTGGGCGCCGAAGTGCTCGGCCTGCCGGTACCGTGGCTGCAGCGTCCGGCTGCTGGTGGCGGTCAGGCCGCCCCCGTCGGTGTAGGAGGCCACGAAGACACCGAAGATGTTCGCCGCGGAGTCGTGCTCGCCGTCGACCGGCACCGCGATGGAGCCGCTGCAGCCGTTCCTGGAGGTGATCTGGTGAGCGTGGCTGTCATGGCCGAGCGAGTAGGTGACCGTCACCTTCGAGCAGTCGATCGTGCCGTCCTCGGGGTCGCTCACGCTGACCTGGAACGGCACCGTGTCGCCGAAGGAGAACAGCTGACCGTCGCCCGGCGTCGTGAGCGTGACGGACGGGGCGGTGTTGCCGACGGTCACGCTGACACTCGCGCCTCCGGTCAGCCCCTGCGGGTCGCGCACGGTGAGCGTGGCGGTGTACGAGCCGTTGGTGGTGTAGGTCTTGGTCGGGTTGGCGGCGGTGGAGGTGGTGCCGTCGCCGAAGTTCCACGAGTACGTCAGCGCGCCGCCCTCGGGGTCGGAACTGCCCGACGAGGAGAAGTTCACCGTCAGCGGAGCCGCTCCCGAGGTCTTGTCGGCCGAGGCCCTCGCGATCGGGTTGCGGTTGGCCGCCTGGCCGATGTACTCGATCCGGTAGAGCGCCTGGTTGTTGCTTCCCGTGCCGTAGTCCAGCACGTACAGCGCTCCGTCGGGACCGAAGGCCATGTCCATCACCTGCGTCCCCGACCAGGGGAACGAGGAGATCTCGCCGTAACCGCCGTCGCTCTTCACCTCGATGGCCTTGATCCAGCGGCGGCCGTACTCGCCGGCGAAGAACCGTCCGTTGAGCGTCTGGGGGAACTTGACGCTTGAGTTCAGGTTCGCGTCGTAGCGGTAGACCGGGCCGCCCATCGGCGACTCCGAGCCGCTGCCGAACTCCGGCGGCGAGCCGGAGTCACCGGCGTACTTGATCCACGCCGGCTTGGCCGGGGGCAGCGTGGTCAGTCCGGTGTTGCGGAAGGAGTTGTTGGTCGGGCCTCCCGAGCAGTTGTACTTCGGGCCGGTGCTGTTGGAGGCGAAGTCCCACTCGTTGTAGGTCTCGCTGGTGGTGTTGCTGCCCGTGCAGTAGGGCCAGCCGTAGTTGCCGGCGGAGGTGATGCGGTTGAACTCCACCTGACCGCTCGGTCCCCGGTTGGAGTTGGTCGACCCCGCGTCCGGCCCGTAGTCGCCCAGGTAGACGACGCCGGTCGCCTTGTCGACGCTCATCCGGAACGGGTTGCGCAGGCCCATCGCGTAGATCTCCGGCCGCGTCCTCGCCGTCCCCGGCGCGAACAGGTTGCCGCTGGGGATCGTGTAGGTGCCGTCCGCCTGCGGCGTGATCCGCAGCAGCTTGCCGCGCAGGTCGTTGGTGTTGCCGGCCGAGCGCTGGGCGTCGTACTGCGGGTTGCGGTTGGTCCGCTCGTCCAGCGGGGAGTAGCCGCTCGACTCGAAGGGGTTGGTGTCGTCGCCGGTGGTCAGGTACAGGTTGCCCTGCGCGTCGAAGTCGATGTCACCGCCCGCGTGACAGCACTGACCGCGGTCGTTGGCGACCCGCAGGACCACCTTCTCGCTGGCCGTGTCGAGCGTTTCATCCGACCTGAGGGTGAAACGGGACAGGTAGAACTCGCCCTTCCACTGGTCGAACTGCGCCTGGGTGCCGGTAGCCGGGGCGTCGCCGTTCGGCGTGCTCAGCCGGGGTGAGTAGTACAGCCAGACGTACCGGTTCGTGGCGAAGTTCGGATCGACTCCGACCCCCTGCAGGCCCTCCTCGTCATGGGTGTAGACGTTGAGCCTGGCGGACACCTTCGTGTTGCCGTTGACGTCGGTCACGCGCAGTGTGCCGTCGCGGGCCGTGTGGAGGACCGATCTGTTCGGCAACACGGCCAGTGACATCGCCTCGCCGATCTCGTTACCGCCCGACGCGAGTGAGATCTGCTGGTAGTCGGATGCCGGGATGTTCAGCGCGAGCGCCTGGTACGACGAACCCGCTCCGTTGACGCCGGATGATGACGCGTGCAGGGCCGGGGTGGCCGCGAGGGTGGAGGTGACGGGGGCGACGAGGGTGAACGCCGCGGCCAGCAACCCGGCGACGATACCGGTCAGGACCGGTCTGCGCGCCGTAGCAGGCGAAGATGGTTGCACGGTGGTTCCTTCGGGGGGTGGGGGGTGTGGGTCAGGTCACGCCCTCCGCCTCAGGTGGGTGACGCCCTCCCGAGGTGGAGACCGTCGCCGAACGAGGAGACGTACGGCGACGGCCGACTGCGCGGATCCAGGTCGGGGATCGTCCGGATCATGCCGTTCCGTGGCATGGTGACCGCGATCGGCGGGGCGGCGGAGGCGGTCTCCTGGCCATCACGACACCGATGGGGACGGCCACGCCGGGCCGAGGCGGGCCTCGGCCGCGGGGCTCGTTCGATCGGTCACGTGCTTCTCCCAGGAGGGTGCGCCTCACCGGTGACACCACGAAAGAAGGCATGGTGCGGCGAGGTGGTGAATGTCGACATGGCCGATCACGACGTGGAGGGCGCGAAGCGTCCCCACATCCCGCTCATGTGATCCAGCCGCGGAGGCACCGGAAGGATCACCCCTGGGACCTCACTACCCATTACGTTCCGGGCGCTTATCCCCGTCAAGACTTTAAGCCTACTTATTTCGCAAATAGCACACCGCCGTTCCGGGCATGGTGAGCCGTTTTCCGCCTCTACCTGGGACGATGCCTGTCGCGCGGTCACCTGTGCCGACCAGCCCGCATGAAACGTTCAGATGTGTCGTACTGATGGGAGGTCTTCGATCTCGGCGAAGTGCCCCGTGTCCTCGCCCCCGGCGAAGCGCCCCCGCCCTCTCGGCCCCGCGTCGCGGGGGAATAATCGGCATCCGGTCGCGCCTTGGCCCTGAGCATGACCGCCACACCATTCGATCCGCGCGCACTGCTCGCGGAAAGCCGCCTCGGTGTCCTCGCGACGATCAAGTCCGACGGCCGCCCCCAGCTCTCCCCCGTCATGCCCTTCTACGACCCGGAGGCCAAGGTCGTCTACGTCTCGATGACCGAGGGACGCGCCAAGACGGCGAACCTGCGGCGAGACCCGCGCGCCACACTGGAGGTGACCGCCCCCGACGGTCTGGCATGGGTCACCGCCGAGGGCACGGCGACACTCACCGGGCCGGGAAACGATCCGCACGGTCCCGAGGTCGAGGCACTGGTGCGCTACTACCGCCTCGCCGCCGGAGAGCACCCGGACTGGGACGAGTACCGGGCGGTGATGGTCTCCGACCGCCGGGTGCTCATGGTCATGACGGTCGACCACGTGTACGGCGAGAGGATCGGCTGACGGCGTCCGGGAGAAACGCCGAACGTCCGGGGCCGCGCCCTCGGTAGCGTGGACGAGATCAGGTAACAGGCTGGGAGCACACCGCATGCGCTGGCAGGTCCACTCAGAAGAACCTCTCTACACCGATCGGTGGCTCGATGTCCGGGTCGCGGACGTGGAGCTTCCCGACGGCAGGCGCCTGGACTACCGGCTGATCCGTACCGCGCCGGGGGCCGGGGCCGTCGTCACCGACGATCGGCGGCGGGTGCTGCTGATCTGGCGGCATCGCTTCATCCCCGATTCGTGGGGCTGGGAGATCCCCATCGGCGGGATCGAGGACGTCGAGGAGCCGGCGACGGCCGCCGCCCGCGAGTTCGAGGAGGAGACCGGATGGCGGCCCGGACCGCTGCGCCCGCTGCTGCGCGTCCAGCCGAGCAACGGGCTCTCCGACTCGGTCCACCACATCTTCCGCGCCGACGGCGCCGTCCACATCGGCCCACCGACCGACCCGTGGGAGGCCGAGCGCGTCGAGTGGGTGCCACTCGACGACGTCCGCGACATGGTCGGCAGGGGCGACGTCACGTGCGGCACCAGCATGGCCGCGCTGCTCTACGTCCTCACCGAACCGTAGGACACGAAACGATCTGTCCAGGCGGGACCGTGAGCTGCGGATATCCCGGGCGCGAAGCGAACCGTGGGACACGAGGCGATCCGCCTCCCGGGCCGGCTCTCGACGGCCGCGACCACCTTGAGGCTCCCACCGGCCCGTCTACCGGGACGGATCCTTCTCAGCCCCTGGTCGGCCCGGGAGGACCCCCTTCCCACCTGGGACGATCTCCGGACAATCATCCCGATCTTCTTTTCGGCACGCGATACTTGATGATAGGGAGCACCATGTAAGGAGGCATGACCTGAAACATGGTTAATCGCTATGCTTTTGAAACACGGCAAAGGGGGCGCCTGTGCAGCGCGTGGTGGTCGATCCTGAGGTGCCCGGGGAGGTCGCCGACCTCTTCCGCCAGAACGGCCCGTTGCTTTATCGCCTCCGCACCAAACGCCCGCCCAGGGACGTGGACGCCCCCAGGGTTCCGGGAGTGCTCATGGGCTTCTTCGGCGGGTCGGTCGCCGTCGTGGGGGGCGGCCTCGTCTTCGCCGGCGCTCCGATCCCCCAGGCCGTCGTCCTGCTCATCCCGCTGATCATCTTTTATCTCTTCATCCTCGGGGTGGTCTACCTCGCCAGGAAGCCCTCTCCCGTCGACTCCGTCGAGCGGCTGCTGTACGCGCACTCGCGGCACTGGCACGGGCGCTTCCTGATCCTGGAGGACTTCGACTACGACGCCAGACACCAGCTCGGCCGGGTCCAGAGGGCGATCGACCACATCCTGCGCTCGCGTGTCAACGCGATGGGCATGCTCGACAGCGTGCGCAACTCGGTGATGCTCCCCGCCGAGGAGTGGGAGATCGCCCGGCTGCTGAACAAGCTCTCCTCGCTGCGGGCCAAACACCGCCACCTCGCCAAGGGCGGCAGGAGCCCCGAGGTGCTCGCGGCCATGGCGCCGCTGGAGCGGGCGCTGGCCGCGAGCGAGGCCGCCGTACTCGCACGGGTCGAGGCCCTGGAACGCTACGCCGGCCACGTGTCCGACGCCGAGCGGGCGCTGCGTTCCCAGGGACAGATCGAGGTCCTGCGGGCGCATCTGCCCGAGTACGAGCAGCTCGTCGCCGAGACGGGCGCGGCCAGATTCTCCGGGCCGGAGATCAGGCATCTCAGCGGTGACGCCGACATGCTTCAGCGAGCACTCCGCGAGAGCGTACGCTCGGCACACGAGGCTTTCCGCCATCTCGGCTGACGTGAAATGTGATCGAACGGAGGGACGAGCCTGTGCGGTCAGTGGTGGTCGATCCTGAAGTTCCCCCCCGGACCGCCGACCTGTTCCGCCGGCACGCGTCGATGTTGTCGCGCGTCCGCGCCGGTTGGACCCCCGAGCCCTCACCGCCCAACTCCCGCCTGACCGGACGCTTCCTGAACGCCGGCGGAGGGGTGGCGGCGCTCTTCCTGGTGTGCCTGATGTTCCTCGCCGACGTCGGGCAGCTGCTGTTCTTCATGCTCTCGCTGCTCGTCTTCGTGGTCTTCGTCGGCCTGCTGGCCGCCCGCGAGCCCGCGGAGCCCGAGACGGTCGAGCAGGAGCTCTACCGCGAGGCCCGCTGGTACGAGGGCCGCTACCTGCTCCCGGCCGAGGACTTCGACTACGCCGCCGGACAGTTGCTCGACCGGACCCAGCAGGCGATCGACTACATCCTGCGCTCGCGCGTCAACGCGGCGGGCATGCTCGACAGCGTGCGCAACTCGGTGATGCTCCCCACCCAGGAGTGGGAGATCGCCCGGCTGCTGAACAAGCTCTCCTCACTGCGCAACGAGCACCAGGAGTTCGTGTACGGCGGGAGCACTCCGGAGGTGGCCGCCGCCATGGCGCCGCTGGAGCGGGCGCTGGCCGCGAGCGAGGCCGCCGTACTCGCGCGGGTCGAGGCCCTGGAACGCTACGCCAGCCACGTGGCCGACGCCGAGCGGGCGCTGCGCGCCCATGACCAGATCGAGGCGCTTCGCGCGCGGCTCCCCCGCTACGAGGAACTGCTCGCGGAGTCCGGCGCCGACGCCTTCGCCGTACCGGAGATCGGGAGGCTCACCGAGGACGCCGATCAGCTGGAACAGGCGTTGCGCGACAGTGTCCGCTCCGCGCACGAGGCGTTCCGCCACCTCGACCCCTCTTCCTCTCCTGCCGCGGACCCGGATTCGCCCGGAGAATCGTCACAGGAGCCCCCGGCTCGCTGAAGGGCTCCGGCTCCGGCTCCGGCGAGGTCGTCTCCCCCACGGGGGCGACGCTTCGGGCAGGTCTCGCCCTTGTCATGGGCGGCGAAGAAGGCGAGGATAGCTCGCGTTCTTGGGAGGTAGCATGCGGATCCGCCTGGACGTGACCCTCGGCGTGGTCGTGCTCGTCGACGTGCTCCGGGTCTTCCTGCCATCGCTGATCACACTCTTCGGCCGGGCGGGAAGCACCCCGGCGGAGATGATGGGCCTGTTCGCCGTCTCCTGGTTCGTCCTGGCCTTCCTGACCGTACCGCTCGCCAGATTCGTCCGCCCTCCGCTGATCGCCCTCGGCGCCGCGGGCCTGCTGCTCCTGTCCCGGCTCGCACTCCAGCTCACCGACGGCGGGGGGCCGCAACTGTACGTGGCCGGTCTCGGCCTGCTCGCCGGGTTGGTCTGGCTGGTGGCGATCGCGATGAGCGGCATCGACGCCCGGCCCGTGATGGGTGGGGTGATCACCGGCCTGGCCGCCTCCACGGTGATCCACGCGGCGCTCGACGGCATCGACCTGATGTGGCGGCCTGGAGCGGTCCCGTGGCTGCTGCTGGTGGTGGAGCTCCTGCTCTTCTGCGCGTTCACGGTCCGGGCCGAACCCCCGGACGAGGAGTACTCCGGGGCTCCCCGCGCCTGGCTGACGCTCGGCCCCGCCCTGCTGCTCTGGGGCCTCTACACCGGCAACACCGCGCACGCCCAGGCGGCGACCGTCTCCGCGCAGCAGGCCGCGGCCGTGATCGTGGCGGCGTTCGCGGTGGTGTCGGCGGCGCCCGCCGCGCTGCCGGTGCTGCGCCGCCCGCTGCTGCCCGCGGTCGCCCTGGTGGCCTCGGCGGTGGCGTTCACATTCGGCAGGGCCACCGTGGACGGCGTTCACGGGGTGGCGCCCGGCTGGACGATCGTCGCGCAGATCGTCGGGCAGGTCGCGCTGGGGGCCTGCCTCGCGCACGCCGCGACGACCTTCGGCCGGGATCGGCCGGCCCGGCGGGGCCTGGCGACGGCCGGGGGCATGCTGCTGTTCGTCGTGTTCGTCTTCGGCTACTACGCCGCCTACGACCTCTACCTGCCCAACGCGTGGGTGCCGATCTGCGCGGCGCTCGTCGTCGCGCTCGGCGGCGTGACGGGAAGCGCGGGCCTGCCGCGCCGCTCCTACGACCGGCGGTTCGCGGCGGCCTCCGTCGCCGCGGTCGCGCTGGTGGCGGCCGTTCCCCTGTGGCAGGGTGCCCACCCCGGCTGGAAGGGCCCCGAGGACGGACTGCGGATCGCGGCGTACAACATCAGGATGGGCTACGGCGAGTCCGGCAGGCTCTCGCTGGAGCAGCAGGCCGACGCGCTCAGGGAGCTGAGACCGCACGTGGTGGTGCTGAGCGAGGCCGACCGGGGCTGGCTGCTCAACGGCGGCCACGACGGGGTACGGCTGATCGCCGAACGGCTGGACATGCACTACATCTGGGCCCCGGCGACCGACGAGGTGTGGGGCGACGCCCTGCTCACCACGCTGCCGATCACCTCGATCAAGAACCACGTGCTCGTCCAGGGCGGCCCGACCGGCGCGCAGGCGCTGGAGGTCGGACTGCGGTGGCGGGGCGAGGACGTCACCGTGATCGGCACCCATTTGCAGCCTCCGCCGGGCTGGCGCGAACTCGACCAGGTCGAGCAACTCGGGGAGATCGTCAGGAACGCCGCGAGGGGTGACACCCCGGTGATCGTGGCCGGTGACCTCAACCTCCAGCCCGGCGATCCGGCCTGGCGGGTGCTGACCGACGCCGGCCTCACCGACCCCTTCGCCCCGGTCAGGCCGTTCAACACCATCCCGTCCCGGAGCGGGCCCGCGCAGCAGATCGACCACGTGCTCGTCACCCCGGGGTTCACCGGAAAAGACCAGGCCAACCCCGATGTGCCGCACTCCGACCACCGTCCGGTCGCGGTCACCCTGGTCGCCGGGCCTTGATCGGGTCCTCCTGGGTAATGTCAGGTGCATGACGGAAGAACCTGTACTGGTCTTCGACGGCGACTGCGGTTTCTGCACGACGAGCATCCGGTTCGCCGAGCGTCGCATCGGGGTGCGCGCCCGGGTCGTCCCCTGGCAGTTCGCGGATCTCCGGGCGCTGGGTGTCACGCGCGAGCGGGCCGAGCGTGAGGTGCTCTGGGTCGAGGACGGCCGGGTGTACGGCGGGGCGCAGGCGGTGGCCAGGCTGCTGATCGCCGCCGGTCTCCCGTGGAGCCCGCTGGGGTTCGTGCTGCGGATCCCGCCGTTCCGGTGGGTGGCCCGGGGGGTCTACCGGCTCGTCGCCGCCAACCGTCACCGCCTGCCGGGCGGCACCCCCGCCTGCGCCCTGCCCTCGAAGCCCTCGAACTCCGGACCTGCGGTCTCGGAGCACCGATGAAGGGCGTCCTGCTCGCCGGGCTGGAGCCGCTCGACGGCGCCGCGAACCCGTCGTGGGAGGCGATCGGGCTCGTCCCCGGAGTGCGGACCGCGCTGCTCCCCTGCGCGTTCGGCGGGTCGCTGGAGCACCTGCGCGCGGCGATGGTGGAGCACGATCCAGCGGTGGTCGTGTGCGTCGGGCAGGCCGGAGGGCGACCCGACGTGACGGTGGAGCGGGTGGCCGTCAACCTCGACGACGCCTGCGTCCCCGACGGCACGGGTCACCGGCCGATCGACGAGCCGGTGGTGCCCGGTGGCCCCGCCGCCTACTTCTCCACCCTGCCGGTGAAGGCGTGCGTGGCCGCGGCGCGGGCCGTCGGAGTCCCGGCGAGCGTCTCACAGAGCGCCGGGACGTGCCTGTGCAACCATCTCTTCTACGGCCTCATGCACATGATCACCACCGAGCGACCGGCGGTTCGCGGAGGCTTCGTGCACGTGCCGTTCAGCCCGGAACAGGTCCTGGGCGAGGCCATGCCCTCCATGCCCGTCGCACTGGTCGCCCAGGCGCTCACCGCGATCGCGACCACCGCCGTCTCCGTCTCCCTGGGCGGCGATCTCCGCCTGCTCGGCGGCTCCCCCCACTGAAAGGGCCCACGGTCTCGGAGCGGCACACCGTACGACCACCCCCAGCGGCCTCGGGAACGTCGAGCACCACGCCCTCACAGCGACCCCGGGCACGCCGGTGCCGTCGAAGCGACCAGCAGCGCGGGCGACCCGCGGTGGCGCCGGTGCTCGCCGCCGTCCCCGGGCGCACCGGTCATCGAAGTGGCTCCTCAGAGCGGCACGCCGTACACCACGCGACGGCCCGCGAACTCGCTCACGCTCCACAGCGTCCTCTTGCCCCGGACACAGGTCAGATCCTCCGGCCCCACCGGATAGGGCCGCTTACGCACCGTGTCGCCGACCACGATCAGGGTGCCGTTCCTGGTGGAGCCCGCCGCCTGGCTGAGATACCAGACGCCCTCGTAGGAGAGCGCGCCCTGGATCTTGTCCCCCGGCAGCGCGTAGGCGTCCATCGCCTGGACGACGCCCCCCGCCGGGGCGTTCAACGTCCCCTCCGCGGTCAGCGGCCAGCGGGCGACCCGTCCGACCGTGCCCGCGGTGTCGACGTACTCGCCGGAGATCAGCACATCGGGATCGGTGCTGCGGTCGACGGCGGCGAAGGAGAAGCGGACGCTGCCGCTGGTGGTGGTCCAGGCGTCGGTCTGCGGCATCACGTACCGGTAGCCGAACGCGTCGTACACGCCGGCCTTCCTTCCGATGGTCTCCGTACCGCTCCCGTTGATCTCGAAGATCTGCCGGGTGTCGAAGACCCGCAGGCCCCGGGTGGTGTCGGCGACATACAGCAGGTTGCCGTACCAGGCGACGCCACCGGCGTGAATGTTGATCGGTGTGATGCCTCCGTCGGCGCCGGCCCGCACCAGCAGGACGTGCCGGTAGCGGAGCGTCGCGGGATTCACGAAGGTCAGGCGTACGCCCCGCTCCGCCCCCGACGACGGCGTGTGGTACCAGCTCACCACGAACGCGCTCCCGGCGATCCCGGCGTCGGAGGCGCAGGTCAGGCCCTGGGGATACCACTCCTTGGTGGCGTTGTCCCCGGCGTCGAAGGTGTACCAGTCAACCGGTTTCGGCTTCATCGTGCCGAACGCCCCGGTGCCGGCCGACCCCTTCCTGACCGTGACCCGGTTGGCCTTGGCCAGGACGGTGTCGAGTGATGCCCGCTTGAGGTCCTTCTCCAGAATCTTGATTCCGGCCGTGAGGCCGCCTCCGTCCCGCTTCAGCCCGAACGGTTCGGCCGATACGACCTTCATCTGACTCATGAGGGGGTCTCTTCCTGTCCGGTTCCGCCAGGATCGGCGGATCAAGATGCGGAGTTCATGAGTATGCCGGTACTCAAATCCCTTTGCGGTTAGAAAGGCCAGGTGTGGACGGGCTCCCCGCCCAGCGACAGCTCCCGGTACCGGCTCACCACGCGCGCCGCCGCGGCCTGGTCGCCGCCCTCGCGAGCCAGCGCCTCCCGCTGCCAGATCGCACCGGTACGGCGGCGGATGACGCGTTCCCGCACGATGTCCAGCGCCCACCGGGCCTCGTCCGGGTCCACCCCCATCCTGTCGAGCCCGGCCTCGGCGACCGGCAGCAGCTCAAGGGCGAGCCGTTCGGCGGGGATCTCCTCGTCCAGGCCCGGCCAGCTCAGCGGCGCGTCCAGACCGTGGATCGCGGCGCGGTAGAAGTTTCGGTAGGCCCCGGCGAAGGGGAAGTCCTCCACCGGCTGGACCGCCAGGGCTGCGGTGAGCCCGAGCAGGAAGGCGCTGTTGGCCGCCATGTCGGGCGCGCTCGGCCCGGCGGGCAGGGCACGCATCTCCACCCGCAGGTGGCCGCCGTCACCGGGGTCGTAGACCGGCCGGTTCCACTGCCACACTGTGCCCTGGTGGAGCCGGAGCTCGGCCAGTCCGGGGACGCCGCCGACGGGCACCTCCTCCGGCGCGAAGGTCATCGGCAGCACCGGCTCGTAGTCGCGGACACACGTCTCGAACATCTCCTCGGCGCTTCGCACCCAGCCGGAACCGAACCCCACCCGCCGGTCCCGGCGGTCGAGCCGCTCCACGTCCCGGTCGTCGGCGGCCTCCTCGAACAGCGCGATCCTCGTCTCCTCCCACAGCCTCCTGCCCAGGAAGCAGGGCGAGTTCCCGCTGACCGCGAGGACCGGGCCGATGGCCAGTTGGGCGGCGTTGTAGACGCGGGCGAACTCGGCGGGGGCCGTACGGAGATGAACCTGCCAGGAGGTGTTGGCGCTCTCCAGGATCACCCCCTCGACCTCCAGTTCCAGCAACTCGACGCCCTCGACGCGCACCCGGAACGGCTCCGTGCGCAGCCGCCGCATGCCCCTGGCCAGCGCCCGGTAGCGGCCATCGCCGCTCAGCGCCTCGTGGGTGAAGTCGAACTCGCTCAACGAGGGCAGGATCCCGATCACCACGGCCTGCCCGCCCTGCGCCGTGGCCGCCGCGTCCACCACGGTCATGATCTCCCGCATCTCGCTCACCAGGGCGGTGAACGGCCGCCCGGCGATCGGCAGCGGAGTCAGGTTGGCCTCCAGGTTGAACCTGCCCAGCTCCAGCGTGAGCCGGTCGTCGTCCGCGGCGACCCGCACCTCTTGGTTACGGGGAAGCGGCCTCCCCTCGGGCGTTATGAGAAACATCTCCAGCTCGGCCCCGATGGTCGCGGGACCGGCGCCGAAACCCGGCCTTGCGAGCACCTCGCGAAGGGTGTCGAGCTGCTCCGTCAGCTTCCCCCTGAAGCTGAGGAACTCCGCCTCGGAATAGCGGTCCTTGTCGACTTGCTGCCCCATCACACCGTCCGATCAGTTGACCCTTGTGCCCCTCCCTCTCTCCCAGAGTGCACCTTCTAATCAGGAGACCTCACGACCGGCCGCGGACACGGCGTATCGGGAGGTCCCACGCCCCTAGAAACGATCCCGGAAATGCCCCCTGACCTGGCCGGGCCCTCGGCCGACCGGACCCGCCGACCGTCCGGAGCCGCCGGCCCCACCACCCGGCCGACCTGACCGAACCGGCCAGGCCGAGCTGGCCGACCGCCGAACAGGACCGGCCGACCGGACCCGCTCACCGACCGAATAGGCTCACCGGTCAGGTGGGCCCACCGGCGGAAAGCGCCGGAGACCACGGGCCGGGGCAGAGGAGTGTGGGCGGGTGCGAGCGGTGCTTTTCGACGCCTTCGGGGCCGATCCAGAGGTCCGGGAGGTGCCCGCCCCCGAACCTCCGCCCGGTGGAGCGGTGATCCGGGTGGAGGCCACCGGGCTCTGCCGGAGCGACTGGCACGGCTGGCAGGGCCACGACCCCGACATCCGGGTCCTCCCCCACGTGCCGGGGCACGAGTTCGCCGGGGTCGTCGAGGCGGTGGGCACGGGCGTCGCCTCGTGGCGGCCGGGCGACCGGGTGACCGTCCCCTTCGTCTGCGCCTGTGGCTCCTGCCCTGCCTGCCTCGCCGGTGACCAGCAGGTCTGCGAACACCAGACCCAGCCGGGGTTCACCCGCTGGGGCTCCTTCGCCGAGTACGTGGCCGTCGATCACGCGGACGTGAACCTCGTACGGCTCCCCGAGGAGATGGCCTTCACCACCGCCGCGAGCCTGGGCTGCCGCTTCGCCACCTCCTACCGCGCCGTGACCGCCGTGGGCCGGGTACGGCCGGACGAGTGGGTGGTCGTGCACGGCTGCGGCGGCGTGGGGCTCTCCGCCGTCATGATCGCCGCCGCGGCCGGAGCCCGGGTGATCGCCGTGGACGTCTCGCCGGGAGCCCTGGAGCTGGCCCGGCGCTTCGGCGCCGTCGCCTGCGTCGGGGCCGGAGCACCCGAGGCCGACGTCCCCGCGCGGGTCAGGGAGCTGACCTCGGGCGGCGCCCACGTCTCCATCGACGCGCTCGGCAGTCCCGCAACGTGCGTGGCCTCGATCGAGAGCCTGCGCCGCCGTGGACGCCACGTGCAGATCGGCCTGCTGCCGGGACTCACCCCGCTCCCGATGGGCCGGGTGATCGGCTACGAGCTCGAACTCCTCGGCAGCCACGGCATGGCCGCCCACGCCTACCCGGCGATGCTGGAGGCCGTCGCCGACGGCGCCCTGAGCCCGGACGCCCTCCTCACCCGCTCCATCGGCCTGGAGGAGGCCGGAGCGGCGCTCGCCTCGATCGGCTCCGTTCCCGGCGTCACGATGATCCTGCCGTCCCCGCGCTGAGGAGAGCAGGGACCCCGGGGAACCCTCCGGCACGGGCGGAAAGCCGCCCGAGAGCGCGCCCGCCAAAGCGCACCTTGGATAGCTTTACTGGTTATGCGCCCTGAAGACCTCGCCCAGCTCACCGTTCCCGGGAGTGTCACGCTCCACGGTGATCTCCTCCTCGTCGACCTGGCCACCCCCGACCCGGAGGCCGACGCCTACCCGGGAAGTCTGTGGCGGGTGCCCGCCGACGGCCCGCCCGTCAGGTTCACCTTCGGCGAGCGCGACAGCGCGCCGCGCATCTCCCCCGACGGCGCCCGGGTCGCCTTCCTGCGCTCCGACGCCACCGAAGGGAGCCGCCCGCAGCTGTACGTGATGCCCACCGGCGGCGGCGAGGCCCGGCCGATCACCGATCTGCCCCTGGGCGCGGGCGTCCCGGTCTGGGCGCCGGACTCGCGCAGGATCGCGTTCGTCGCCCGGATCGCCGAGCCCGGCCGGTACGGCACCCAGGAGGGGGTGAGCGCCGCGGCCGAGGCACCTCGCCGGATCACCGGGCTGCGCTACCGGACCGACGGGGCCGGCTTCACCCTCGACCGGCCACAGAGCCTGTTCGTGGTGAACGCCCTCGCCGACGTCCCGCGACCGGTACGGCTGACCGAAGGTCCCTACGACGTGGACTGCCCCGGCTGGACCACGGACGGCGAGCACGTGCTGGTCTCGGCTCCCCGCGACCTCGACGGCGAGAGCCTGCACACGGACGTGTACGCGGTCCCCTCCGGTGGGGGCGCCCCGATCCTCGTGGTGCGCAGCGGCGGCTCCGCCGAGCATCCCGTCGCCCTGCCGGGCGGGGAGGTGCTCTATCTCGGCACGGAGTTCTCCGGCATCGACGCGGTGGCCCGCAACACGGGCCTGTACCGCGCGCCGCTGCGGATCGGCGGCGCCGGCGAGAGCGGCGGGGCGGCGGCCGGGACCCGGCTGACCGAGGAGGAGTCGGTGGACTGCGACTCGCTGCCTCCCGCGCCCGGAAAGGACGGCGTCCTGGTCGCGGTGCGGACGCGCGGCGCGGTCGAACTGCGCCTGGTGCCCTCCGGCGCCCTCGACGCGCCGCTGGAGGAGCTCGTCGTGGTCCTGGGCGAGCGGGCGAGCGTGAAGGCGTTCACCGTCTGCGGGGAGAAAGTGGTCGCGGTGGTGTCCACGCCCGCGAGCCCCGGCGAGGTGGTCACCCCCGACGGGGCGCTGACCGACTTCTCCGGCGCCCTCACCGGGATCAGGCCGCTGCGTGAGATCACCGCCGTCTCCGCCGACGGCCACCCGGTGCACGGCTGGCTCGCCCTGCCCGAGGGCGACGGGCCGCACCCGGTCCTGCTGAACGTGCACGGCGGCCCTTTCCACCAGCACGGGTGGGCGTTCCTGGACGAGACCCAGATCTACGCGGGCGCCGGGTACGCGGTGGTCCTGCCCAATCCGCGCGGCTCCTGCGGGTACGGCCAGGCGCACGGCCGATCGGTGGTCGGCGCGCTGGGCACCGTGGACGCCGACGACGTGCTCGCCCTGCTGGACGCGGCGCTGGCCACTCCCGAGTGCGACGCTGAGCGGGTGGGCGTGATGGGCGGCTCCTACGGCGGCTTCATGACGAGCCATCTCGCCGCCCACCACGGGAGCCGGTTCAGGGCCGCCTGGAGTGAGCGCGCGGTCAACGCCTGGGACTCCTTCACCGGTTCCTCCGACATCGGCTGGTTCTTCGCCGACGCCTACTGCGGACCCGATCCTGAGGCGCAGCGCGCGATGAGCCCGCTCTACCGGGCCGACCGGATCACCCTGCCGTTCGCCGTGGTCCACTCCGAGGACGATCTGCGCTGCCCGGTCGAGCAGGCGCAGCGGATGTTCGTCGCGCTGCGCCGCAACGGCGTCCCCGCCGAGTTCCTGCTCTTTCCCGGCGAGGGCCACGAGCTCACGCGCAGTGGCCGCCCGAGGCACCGCCTGCAGCGCTTCGAGGCCGTCCTGGAGTGGTGGTCCCGCCACCTGTCCTGATCTTCCTGCGTGGAGTACGAGTCCAGGAGAGCGCTGGGCGGGAGAACCACCGCCCCGGGTCCGCGCGCCCATCCGCGGGGAACGGCGGCGGGTGGGCCGAACCACTCGGAGGCCGCGGTCGTAGGGTGGGCTCAGGCTCTTGAAGATCGGGAGGTTTGACATGGAATACGTGCGCCTGGGGTCCACCGGTTTGAAGGTGTCGAGGATCTGCCTCGGCATGATGAGCTACGGCGACCCCGCCAAATGGGGTGAGTGGGTTCTCGACGAGGCCGCGGCCGAGCCGATCGTGCGCCGGGCCGCCGAGGCGGGGGTGACGTTCTTCGACACCGCCGACGTCTACTCGTTCGGCGCCAGCGAGGAGGTCACCGGCCGCCTGCTCGCCAGGATCTTCCCTCGCAGGGACGACTACGTGCTCGCCACCAAGGTGTGCCTGCCGATGAGCGAGGGCGTCAACGACGGCGGCCTGTCGCGCAAGCACATCCTCGCCTCGATCGACGCCTCACTGCGCCGCCTGGGCACCGACTACGTGGACCTGTACCAGATCCACCGCTGGGACCCCGACACGCCGATCGAGGAGACCATGGAGGCCCTGCACGACGTGGTCCGCGCGGGCAAGGCCCGCTACGTCGGCGCCTCCAGCATGTACGCCTGGCAGTTCGCGAAGGCACAGCACACCGCCGAGATCCACGGCTGGACAAAATTCGTGTCGATGCAAAATCATCAAAATCTCCTTTACCGGGAGGAGGAGCGGGAGATGAACCCGCTCTGCCTCGACCAGGGCATCGGCCTGATCCCGTGGAGCCCGCTGGCCCGAGGTCTGCTGGCCCGCGCCGGATCCGAGGAGGTCACCACCCGGGCGGGCAGCGACCCCCGGATCGAGGCCCTCTACGACGACGCCGACAACGACCGTCTGATCCTCGACCGGGTCGCCCAGCTGGCAGGGGAGCGCGAGGTCGCTCCCGCGCGGGTGGCGCTGTCCTGGCTGCTGCACCAGCCGGGCATCTCGGCCCCGATCGTGGGCGCGACCAAGGCCGGGCATGTGGACGACGCGGTCGCCGCGGTGGACCTGTCCCTCACCGAGAAGGAACTCGCCTTCCTCGCCGAGCCGTACCGTCCCCGGGGCGTCAGGCTCTGACGTCTCGCAGGAGTGTCAGGAGTCGGCGGGCAGCTCGAACTGGACGCACGTCATGCCGCGCATGTCCAGCCATGCCCGCCCCGGTGCCCTCACGAGCCGGAAGACGACCTCCTCGCACCCGGGGCAGCGGGCCACCAGACCCGGGGCGTGGGTGTAGAGGAGGGCCTCGGCCAGCGTGAGGCTTCGCGCGCAGCCGGAGCACCGGCCGGTGGCGGCGGTCAGGTCGACGGCGAACACGTCGCGCAGTGCTCCGCCCGCCGCGTTCCCGTCGAGGTGGTCCTGGCTCATGATGGTCCTCCACTGGGGCCGAAGCGTTCCGTGCGGATCAGGCGGGGGTCGTGCCCGGCCGAGACGAGCAGGCCCGCGACGGTCTCGACGAATCCGGTGGGACCGCACACGAAGACGGCCGGTTTCCGTTCGACGGGCCAGACGGCCTCGGCGAGCAGGGCGGCGTCGACCCGCGCGGGCGGGCGCGCCCAGCCGTCGGGCACCTCGCGCGTGTAGGCGTAGGTGACGTCCAGGCCGGAGCCGTCGGCGCTGTGGCGCTCCAGCTCGGCGCGGTAGAGCGCGGAGCCGGGCCCGCGCGTGGAGTACAGCAGCCGGAACGGTGTGCCGACCCCGGCCGAGGCGCGGGCGCGGATCATCGCCATGAGCGGGACGACCCCCGAGCCTCCCGCGACCAGTTGCACCGGCTCGGACGCCTCCGGACGCCAGACGAACCAGCCGCCGATCGGGCCGCGTATCTCCAGCGGGTCTCCGGGCGAGAGGACCTGGGCGAGGTAGGGGGAGACCTCACCGTCGGGCAGCGGCTCGACGGTGAGCTCCACGCGTTCCCCGTCCGCGGCGGAGGCGATGGAGTAGGAGCGCTGGGTGGAGTAGCCGTCGGGGGCGGTGAGCCGTACGTCGACGTGCTGGCCGGCGAGGTGGCCGGGCCAGCCGGGGACGTCCAGGGTGATCGTGCGTGCTCCGGAGGTCTCGTCGCGCACGGCGGTGACCGTGGCGACCCTCCAGGTCAGTCGCCCCAGTACCGTTGCTCGCGCCATGGGTCTCCGTAGTTGTGGTAGCCGACGCCCTCCCAGAATCCCGGCTGGTCCTCGTCGAGGAGCCGGATGCCGCGCACCCACTTGGCGCTCTTCCAGAGGTAGAGGTGCGGCACGAGGAGCCGGGCGGGCCCGCCGTGCTCGGGGGTGATGGGCTCGCCCTCGTAGCGGACGGCGATCCAGGCCCGGCCGTCGAGGAGGTCCTCCAGCGGGAGGTTGGTGGTGTAGCCGCCGCCGTAGGAGGTCGCCAGCGCGTATTCCGCGGAGGTCTCCACGCCGTCGAGGAGGGTGTCGAGTGACACGCCCTCCCAGGTGGTGCCGAGTTTGGACCACTTGGTGACGCAGTGCAGGTCGACGGTGAACCGCTCCACGGGCAGTGCGTTGAGCTCCGCCCAGTTCCAGCGGACGACCTCGCCGGTCTCGGTGGTGACGCCGAGGCTCCAGTCGTCGGTGGAGACCAGGGGCGTGGGTCCGGCCGACAGGACGGGGAAGTCCTCCGTGAGGTACTGCCCCGGCGGCAGGTCCGGGTTGCCGGCGCGACGGCGGCCGAAGAACCCGGGCGAGACGATACCGATGACGCCCACCTCCCACTGTCCGGCCGCTGTCCGGCAGGTCATGACGGTCGTGGTGTCCCCCTCGAACGAGTCTCGAGCGGACGGATCACGCGAACAGGGTAAATCTCATCACATTTAGCCACGGCCCATGTCACCCGGGTGGGGTTCTGCGCGTTTTCCGGGTATCGGCCCGGACATCCCCCGCCAATTCGCTCGGACACGCGGGCGCGGCGGGATCGCCCCTCTCTATCAACGGCACCATATGCGTACATTTCATAATGTTTACTGCTTATGGCGCTATATCTACATAAATGTGTACATATGGGAGAGAGGTGATAGTTCCGACCATGGATTGATCGACGGAGGATCCGAATGGTTCGAAAGATGATCATCCTGTTGGCCGTCGTCGTGGCCGTGACGGGCGGCACGGCCTACGCTGCCGTCACGCCCACCCCACATACCATCAGCCGACAGGACAAAAATTTCCTCGTCCAGGCGCACCAGGCCAACCTGGCCGAGATCGAGGGGGGTAAAGCCGCCGAGGCGAAGACCTCGGCTTCCGGAGAGCAGGAGAGCTCCAAGGTCGTCCGCGACCTGGCAAAGAGGTTCGTCGCCGACCACACGAAGCTGGACCGGGCCGTACGGCAGGTAGCCGACCGGCTCGGTGTCAAGCTCCCCGACCGTCCCACCGCCGCGCAGCGCGAGCAGCTCGACAAACTGGCGGCACTGAGCGGCGCGGCGTTCAACAGGACCTGGATCAGCGAGGAGCTCGAAGGCCACCGCGAGACCCTCGCCGCCATAGAGAAGGAGATCGAGAGTGGCTCCTCCCCCGAGGTGAGAAAGGTCGCCACCGACGCCAAGCCCGTCGTGCGGGAACACATAGAGCTGCTCCTGCATGCCGAGAAGAGGCCCGCGCCCGCCCCTTCGAGAAGCTGAGACAGGCCTCCTCGGGCAACGAGGGCACGTTCAACCCGCGTGTCTTTCACGAGAACGACGAGCCGACCGGCTACCGCTCGGTCCCGCGCGCCTCGAAGCTCGCCGGGACGACGGGCGTCTGCTGCCGGGCGGTGTGGGAAGCCGGACGGCACCATCGGTGAGACGGGCACGCCCCGGTAGGCGGATCAACCCCGGCCGGAGAGGGCTCCGGGCGCGGTGGTCGAGCCGCGCACAACCAGTTCGGTGGCGAGTTCGACGTGGTGGGAGTCGACCCGCTCCCCCGCCGCCAGGCGCAGGGCCGTGCGTACGGCGACCCCGCCCATCTCCCGCAGCGGCTGGCGCACGGTCGTCAGCGGAGGCGAGGCCATCTTGGCGACCTGGGTGTCGTCGAAGCCGACGATGCTGAGATCCTCGGGCACCCGCACCCCTCGCGCCCTGGCCGCCTCCAGCACGCCGAGCGCGATCTCGTCGCAGCCGGTGAAGATGGCGGTGGGGGCCTCGGGCAGGTCGAACAGGGCCGCGCCGCCCCTCACCCCCTCCTGGTAGTGGAAGGGCCCCTCCCGTACGTGACTCGGGGGGACCGGGGCGCCCGCGGCCTCCATCGCCGCGCGGTAGCCGTGGAGACGGGCCTGGTTGCAGGCGGCGGTGGCCGGGCCGCCGAGGTAGGCGATACGCCGGTGCCCGAGCGCGAGCAGGTGCTGTGTCGCGACCAGTCCCCCGGCGAAGTTCGTCGAGCCGACGCTGACGACCCCCCTGGTCTGCGGCATGTTCAGCGGGTCGATCACGACCAGCGGCAACCGGGCCCGGGACAGGGCGCCGAGCTGCTCGGCGGTCAGCTCGCTGGTGATGGCGATCACGGCCCGCCGCCCGGCCGCGGCGAGGCCGCGCGCCCAGGTCCCGGCGCGGTCGGCGTTCGTGCGGATGCTCACCACGATCGCCGCGTCGGCCTCGGCACGCACCGCGCCCTGGACGATCTCGGTCGAGTACGGGTTGAGGTCGGCGTTGAGCTCCACCTCGAGCGTGGCCGGCACGGCCGCGTCGCCCCGGCGGCGCTGCGACAGCGAGACGTAGTCGTGCTCCTCCAGCAACGACTCCACGAGGGAGCGGGTCACCGGGGAGACGTCACCTCGGCCGTTGAGCACCTTGGACACGGTCGCGACCGACACCCCCGCCGAGGCCGCGACCGTGGCCAGCGTGGCCCTCCTAGGACTTGCCGGCATCTGTTCTCCCTTGCTGTGCGGCGGAAGCGCCCGGAGCCGGTTCCACGTCCACCCGGGTGACCAGTCGCCGGTCCACGCCGACGTGACGCGGCGGACCGGTCAAGGTCACGCGGCCCCGGCAGGGCAGGTCGGACGCCGACGCGCCCACGAACACCTCAAGATCCCCCGGCTCCACGACGCGCCGCAGGTCGCGACCGGTGAACGCGGTCCTGTCGGCGGACACGGTGAAGGTCGCCGTCGCGCTCGCGCCGGGTTCCAGCCTGACCCTGGTGAATCCGGTGAGCTGCAGCACCGGCCGGGTGACCTGGGCGATCACGTCGTGCAGGAAGAGCTGCACGACCTCCTCGCCCGCCCGGCTCCCGGTGTTGCGCACCCGCACCGACACGGTGAACTCCCCGTCGGTGGGCACCTCGGCGTCGCTGATCCTCAGGGAGTCGATCGCGAAGGTGGTGTACGAGGCGCCGTGCCCGAACGGGAACAGCGGGGTCGGGTCGAGGTTGCTGATGCCCTGGCTGTTGGCGCCCAGCGGCGGCTGCAGGTAGGTGCCGGGCTGCCCGCCGGGGCCGTGTGGGATCTGCACCGGCAGCTTCCCGCTGGGCTGCACCCGGCCGGACAGGACTCCGGCGATGGCCGCTCCGCCCTCCTCGCCGGGCATGAACGCCTGGACGAGCGCGGCGGCCGTCTTCGACACCTCGCCCAGCGCGTACGGGCGGCCCGAGACGACGACCACCACGACCGGCGTGCCGGTGGCGGCGAGCTCGGCCAGCAGGTCCTCCTGCGCACCGGGCAGCCGCAGGTCCTCGGCGTCGCAGCCCTCGCCCGACGTGCCGAGCCCGAACATCCCCGCCAGGTCGCCGACGACGGCCACGCACACGTCGGCCTCGCGGGCCGCCCGGGTCGCGGCGGCGAAGCCGGAGCGGTCCTCGCCCCGCACCTCGCAGCCCTGCTCGTGGATCAGCTCGGCACCGGGAAACTCGGCCCGCAGCGCGTCGAGCAGGCTGGGCGCGTCCACGCCGAGCCCGAGTTCCGGGTGGCGGGGCAGCACGTGGTTGGGGAAGGCGTAGCAGCCCATGAAGGTGCGCGGGTCGTCGGCACAGGGGCCGACCACGGCCACCCGGCGCGGCTCAGGACGTCCCTCGCCGAGCAGCGGCAGCGCGGTGCCCGCGTCGAGCAGCACGATCGACCGTTCGGCCAGCTCCCTGGCGAGTGCCCGGTTGTCCGGCGAGTCGAGGTCCACGTCCGCCGCCTGGGCGACCGACCTCTCCGGGGTCCAGTCCGGATCCAGCAGTCCGAGCGTCACCTTCTGGGTGAGCAGGCGCCGGGCGGCCCGGTCGATCAGGGACTCCGGAAGCTCGCCCCGCCGCACCCGTTCGACGAGGTGCCGGCCGAAGCCGAGCGTGTCGGGAAGTTCGACGTCGATGCCCGCGCTCAGCGCCTGCACCCCGGCCTCGTCGGTGTCCGCGGCGACCTGGTGCATCGTCGCGAGGAACGGGATCGCCCAGTAGTCCGAGACCACCGTCCCGGTGAAGCCCCACTCGTCGCGCAGCAGGTCGTTCAGCAGCCACGAGTCGGCCGCCGCGGGGACACCGTCCACGTCGGAGTAGGAGTTCATCACCGAACGAGCGCCCCCCTCGACGAGAGCGGTCTCGAAAGGCGGCAGGACGATGTCCATCAGCTCACGCCGCCCCATCGACACCGGGCCGTGGTTGCGGGCCGCCCGGGAGGCGGAGTAGCCGGCGAAGTGCTTGAGGGTGGCGATGATCCCGGCGTTCTCCAGGCCGCGCACATAGGCCACGCCGAGCATCGAGACGAGGTACGGATCCTCGCCCATCGTCTCCTCGACCCGGCCCCAGCGGTAGTCGCGCACCACGTCCAACACCGGTGACAGGCCCTGGTGAACGCCCACGGCGCGCATGTCCCGTCCGATGGCGGTGGCCATCCGCTCCACCAGGTCCGGGTCGAACGTCGCCCCCCAGGCGATGGCAGCGGGGTAAACGGTCGCGCCATAAGTAGTGAAACCGGTCAGACACTCCTCGTGGACGAGCGCCGGGATGCCGAGCCGGGAGTGCTTCACCACCTCGGACTGCAGACGCACCACCTCCGCGGCGCCCTCCGCCGCGGTCACCGGAGCACTGCCGAACACCCGCGTCAGATGACCGAGCCCGTGGCGGATCGTCTCCTCGAAGGGCACGCTTCCCGAAGCCGCGAAGACGTCCTGCATCGGGGCGACGTTCGCCGTGCCCTCCTGACTCTCCTGGGGCTCCCCGCCCTGCTCAGCCCCCATGACGTTGCCCGGCCACCGGCTGCCGAGCTGGCCGACCTTCTCCTCCAGGGTCATCTCCGCAAGAAGGGCGTCGACCCGGTCGGCCACGGGAAGTGCCGGGTCCTGCCACGGACGGAGGCTCCGGCCCGTCGTGGGGGTCCCATCTAGCGCCGTCATCTGCTCTCCTCAAGAAAAACCCGCACCGCAACCCATTCGAAACTTTTCGGTGTGCCACGAAAGCTCTACCCGAATCCTGCCGCAAACGATACGACCAGGAAAAGTCCAGATGAGAGTACCTTACATACCGCACATACCAAGCTCGTCCCGACATGCGATGACCTCTTGACACGCAACTATCTGAAATCTAAATTGACGTGCCACGCGGTCTGTTTCGGAAATGTTTCGACATGTCGGGCGCAAGAGCGGATGCCTGACAGCGGGGGTGCTGATCCACGACCTACGGCCGCCACCGATTTTTCACACGGAGCCTCGCCCAGCCTCGGCATTCGACATACGGAGATCAGCGTGGAGTCAACGACACCATCTCGCCGCACCTTCCTCGCCCTTTCCATGGGCCTGCCTATGGGAGCCGCGCTGGCCGCCTGCGGCACTTCCGGCCCCACCCCGGCGGGAGGGACCGGGACCGGCGGCAGCGGCGGGAACGCCGCGAGCAAGGCCACCTACTGGTTCCTGTCGAACCAGCCGCAGGAGGGCGTGCGCACCAGGGCCGTGGAGCGG
Source organism: Streptosporangium sp. NPDC000563 (assembly GCF_040299985.1). NCBI lineage: Bacteria > Bacillati > Actinomycetota > Actinomycetes > Streptosporangiales > Streptosporangiaceae > Streptosporangium > Streptosporangium sp. NPDC000563. Next base: position 264,746 of record NZ_JBEPDA010000002.1, read on the forward strand.
TTCAACAAGGCCAACCCCAACGGTTCGATCGACTTCACGGCCATGCAGAACGACGCCTACAAGACGAAGATCAAGACGGCGATCGGAGCCGGCCAGGCCCCCACCATCATCTGGGGCTGGGGCGGCGGGACCCTGCGCACGTACGTGCAGGCCAACCAGGTCGAGGACCTCACCTCGTGGTTCGAGGAGAACAAGGCCGTGAAGGACCGGCTGTTCGCCTCCTCCTTCGGCGCGGCCACGATCGACGGCAAGATCTACGCGATGCCGGCCGAGACGATGCAGCCCATCATCCTGTTCTACAACAAGAAGGTGTTCGAGCAGGTCGGCGTGGAGCCGCCGAAGTCGTGGGGCGACATCATGGCCCTCGTCCCCAAGTTCAACGCCGCGGGCATCGCCCCGTTCTCCCTCGGCGGCCAGTCGCGCTGGACGAACATGATGTGGCTGGAGTTCCTCTTCGACCGCATCGGCGGCCCCGAGGTGTTCCAGGCCGTGTTCGACGGCGAGAAGGACGCCTGGTCCCACCCCGCCGCCATCGAGGCCCTGACCAAGATGCAGGAGCTCATCAAGGCGAACGGGTTCATCAAGGGCTTCTCCTCCATCACGGCCGACTCCAACGCCGACCAGGCCCTGCTGTACACCGGCAAGGCCGCGATGATGCTGCACGGCGGCTGGACGTACGGCAGCATGTCCGCCGACGGCGGCGACTTCGTCTCCGGCGGCCACCTCGGCTACATGAACTTCCCGCCGGTCGAGGGCGGCAAGGGCGACCCCGGCAACACCGTCGGCAACCCCGGCCAGTACCTGTCGATCTCCTCCAAGGCGACTCCCGAGCAGAAGGAGATCGCCAAGAAGTTCTTCGCCACCGCCGTGCTGAACGACGAGGACGTCAAGGAGTGGGCGGGCACGGGCGCGGTGCCGATCGTCAACGGCGCCGACAGCGCGTTCGCCGGTTCCAAGGACGAGGAGTTCCTGAAGTTCGTCTACGGCATCGCCAGCAACGCCAAGGCCTTCGCCCAGTCCTGGGACCAGGCGCTCAGCCCCACCGCGGCCGAGGTGCTCCTGGACAACATCGCCAAGCTGTTCCAGCTGTCGATCACGCCTGAGGAGTTCGCCTCCAACCTGAACGCGGTCATCGGCAGTTGAGCACGCTAACCTCCCCCGCCAGAAGAGGGAGGCCGTCGGCCGCCACGCGAAGGAACCACAGCGCCATCCTTCCGTGGCTGGCCGTACCGGCCCTGCTGATCTTCACCGCCTTCGGGGTGATCCCGCTGCTCGGGGTCCTGTTCCTCAGCTTCAGCACCTGGGACCAGGTCGGCGACATCCAGATGTCCGGGCTCACGAGCTGGCGGGCCGTGCTCAGCGACCCCGGTCTCCCGCACGCCCTGTGGGTGACGTTGCTGGTGATGGTCGCCTCCTGGGCGGTCCAGACGCCGGCCAGCATCCTGCTCGGGGTGTTCCTGGCCGGGCGGCAGCGCTACCGCGCACTGCTGGCCGTGCTGTACTTCATCCCGCTGCTGCTGAGCTCGGCCGCCATCGCGATCGCCTACAAGGCGCTGCTCGACCCGAACTTCGGGCTCGGCGCCGGGCTGGGCATCGACCTGCTCGTACAGGACTGGCTCGGCGACCCCGTCCTCGCCTTCAGTGTTGTGATCTTCGTGGTGTCGTGGCAGTTCATCCCCTTCCACTCGCTGCTCTACCAGGGCGGCGTGCGGCAGATCCCGCGCTCCATGTACGAGGCCGCCGAGATAGACGGCGCGGGCCGCACCCGCAAGTTCTTCAGCATCACGCTGCCGCAGCTCAAGTACACGATCATCACCTCCTCCACCCTCATGGTCGTCGGATCCCTGACCTTCTTCGACCTGATCTTCGTGCTGACCGCGGGCGGTCCCGGCGACGCCACCCGGGTGCTCGCCCTGGACATGTACAAGCGCGGGTTCCAGGCCAACCTGATGGGGCCGGCCAGTGCCATCGCCGTCATCCTCGTCCTCGTGGGCCTCGCCCTGGCGTTGTTCCTGCGCAGGCTCGGCGGCCGCGACGCCAACGCCAGCCAGATGGAAGGGGCCTAGAACCATGAGCTTGACGACCCCCACGGGGCTCAAGCGGACCGAGACGCTCGGGGCGGGACACCGGCGCCGGCCGCCGGCACGCAACGGGAAGCAGTCGCGGGCACTCGGTGAGCGCCCCAACTGGCTGGGCGGGATCGCGGGCTGGCTGTGGCTCGCGGTCGTGATCGTGCCGATCTACTGGATCGTCATCACCAGCTTCAAGGCCCAGAGCAGCTACTACGCCAGCAACCCGCTGGCGCCGCCCACCGAGCCGACCCTCGACAACTACCGGATGGTCGTCGAGTCCGACTTCCCGCTGTACTTCCTCAACAGCCTCATCGTGGCCATCGGCGTGGTCGTCCCCGCGGTCGCGGTCGCGTTCATGGCGGCGTACGCGATCGTCCGGGGCAGCACCATCTTCGGCTTCCTGCGCAGGGTGAACTCGCTCTTCCTCATGGGCCTGGCCATCCCGTTGCAGGCGACCATCATCCCGATCTACCTGATCATCATCCGGCTGCAGCTCTACGACTCGCTGACGGCGCTGATCCTGCCGTCGATCGCCTTCGCGATCCCGCTCTCGGTGCTGGTCCTGTCGAACTTCATCCGTGACGTGCCCAAGGAGCTGTTCGAGTCGATGCGGCTGGACGGCGCGAGCGAGATGGCGACGCTCTGGCGACTCGCCCTCCCGCTCACCATGCCGGCCGTCGTGACGGTGACGATCTACAACGCGCTGACGGTCTGGAACGGGTTCCTGCTGCCGCTCATCCTCACCCAGAGCCCCGACAAGCGCACGCTTCCGCTCGCGCTGTGGACCTTCCAGGGGCAGTACAGCGTGAACGTGCCGGCCGTGCTCGCCTCGGTCGTGCTGACCACGCTGCCCATCCTGATCCTGTACGTGGTCGGCCGCCGCCAGCTGCTCAGCGGCCTGACGGCAGGGTTCAGCAAGTAGCCACATCCTGCCGTCCGTTCCCTTGCCGTCGATGAGCGGACGGCAAGGGAACGGACGGTTCAGGCGCGAAGGAGACGGATCACGTTCCACGAGACGGCGGGCAGCGTGATCTCCAGGGTCCCGGCGTCCAGGCGGGCCTCGGTGTTCGTACGGGGGGCCACCGTGTCCGGGGCGTCGGCGGTGTTGCGGGCGTAGGGGTCGGGACCGGACAGCACCGTGGCTCCGGCCAGCCGCACCGGGCCGAGGGCTCGCAGGTCGGCGGTGAGGGTGAGCGGACGGTCGGTCGAGCGGTTGACGGCGAACAGCGTGGTGGCGCCGCTCTCCTCGTCGTGGGTGGCGACGGCGTCGAGGGCGGCGACCTCTCCGAACCTCGCGGTCTCGTGGGTGGGAGAGGCGGGCTCGACCCGCAGCACCTGACCCGCCGCGTACCGGGATGCCTGGGCGAAGGGGTGGAAGGTGGTCTGCCTCCAGGCCCTGCCGCCCGGTTCGGTCATGATGGGGGCGATCACGTTGACCAGCTGGGCCAGGCAGGCGGACGTCACCCTGTCGCTGTGGCGCAGCAGCGAGATCAGCAACCCGCCGAAGGTCACCGCGTCGGCCAGGTGGTAGTGGTCCTCGAGCAGCGGCGGGGCGACCGGCCAGTCGCGCGGCGGTTCTGCGTTCTGGAAGCGGGACAGGTACCAGACGTTCCACTCGTCGAACGAGATGTTGATCTTCTTCTTGCTTCTGAGCCGGGCGCCCACGCTGTCGGCCGTCGCCACCACCGCGTCGATGAAGTGGTCCATGTCGGCCGCCGAGGCGAGGAAGCTCGCCAGGTCGCCGTCGTGCTCCTCGTAGTAGGCGTGGCAGGAGATGAAGTCCACCAGGTCGTAGGTCTCCTCCAGCACGGTGGACTCCCACGCGCCGAAGGTGGGCATGCCCGAACCCGAGCTCCCGCAGGCGACGAGTTCCAGGGCCGGATCGATCATGCGCATGGCGCGGGCGGTCCCGGCGGCCAGCCGCCCGTACTCGCGGGCGCCCATGTGGCCGATCTGCCACGGGCCGTCCATCTCGTTGCCCAGGCACCACATCCGGATGTCGTGCGGCCTTTTGGAGCCGTGGGCGACGCGCAGGTCCGACAGGTGGGTCCCGGACTCGATGTTGCAGTACTCCAGCAGGTCCAGCGCCTCGGCGACTCCCCGGGTGCCGAGGTTGACGGCCATCATCGGCTCCAGCTCGGCCTTGCGCGTCCAGGCGACGAACTCGTCCAGGCCGAACTCGTTGGTCTCCGTGCTGTGCCAGGCCAGGTCGAGCCGCCGGGGCCGTTCGCTCCTGGGGCCGACGCCGTCCTCCCAGCGGTATCCGGACACGAAGTTCCCGCCGGGGTAGCGGGCCGTGGTCGCGCCCAGCTCACGGGTGAGCTCCAGCACGTCCCCCCGGAAGCCCTCCTCGTCGGCCGTGGGGTGGCCGGGTTCGTAGATGCCGGTGTAGACGCATCGGCCGAGGTGTTCGACGAACGTCCCGAAGGTGCGCCGATGGACGGGGGCCACCCTGAACGCGGGGTCGAGGGTGAGGTGCGCGGACAGCACGAAGGTCTCCTCATGTGCGACTCATACTGCGACTCGTGTGCGACTCATGCGCGACCCGCGCCGGCCTCCGGCGCGAGATCGCCAAACTCGTGGATCACCGCAAAGGCGGGCGACTCCAATTGTTGGCGATAACAAGAGCGAAAGGCCAGCCGTTGGCCAAGGGAAGAGATCTGCGGACCGGGACCTCCCGGGACCTCTCGAAGCCCGCGGCCCGGCGAGTGACCTCCCGGGGCCTCCCGAAGCCCTCGGCCCGGTGAGAACCTCCCTCTCCGGCTGGCCGGGGTGAAAGATCCACAAACCGGGGCCGCCGTCCGTATCATCTCCCCATGGCGCTGAATCCGGAGCCGCGGTTCAGCCGGAGGGCGGTGCTCCTGGCCGCCGGAGGGCTGCTCGCCGGCTGCTCCCGGCAGCCCGAGGCCGACACGGTCCACCTGCGCCTCGCCACCGGACCGGCCGGGGCGGTGTACCGGCGCATCGGCGGCGCGCTCGCCGAACACGTCTCCGAACGGGTGCCGGGCGTCACCCTGGTCACCGTGCCGAGCCGGGCGTCGGCCGACAACATCCGGATGCTGCGGGCCGGCGAGGTGCACCTCGGGCTGACGAGCCTGGACGCGCTGATCGCGACCGACGGCAGCGCGCCCGCGGGGCTCTCGGCGATATGCCGGCTCTACGACAGCCACCTGCATCTCGTGGTCATGGCCGGTTCCGAGATCGGAGAGTTCCGGGATCTCCACGGCAGGCGTGTGTCCCTCGGCGCTCACGAATCGGGCACCGAGTTCACGTCGCTGCGGGTTCTGGAGCTTGGCCGGATGAGGACCGACGGCCGCTACCTCAGCCAGGCCGAGTCGGCGGCGGCGCTGCGCGACGGCGAGATCGACGCGATGTTCTCCCTGACCGGCGTCCCGACACCCGCCGTCACGGAGCTGGCGCGACGCCACCCGATCCGGCTGATCCCCCTGGACGCGCAGGCCGACGCGCTCTTCTCCGCGTTCCCCGGCCCCTACGCTCCGGCCACGATCCCCGCGACCGCCTACACCGGCGTCCCGGCCACCCGCACCGTCGCCGTGCCGAACGTGCTCCTCGTACGCGACGACCTGCCCGACGGCCTGGTCCACGCCATCACCGACACGATCTTCACGCACACCGGCACGATCATCTCCGCCAGCCGCGACGACGCCGAGGCCGTTCCGGAGGCGTGGCAGATCAACGTGCGTACCGGGATCTCCACCGCGTCGATCCCGCTCCATCCGGGAGCCGCCGCCTGGTTCCGCGACCGCAAGCGCTGACCCCGGACGGCGGCGGGCCCGCGACGGAGCCTGAGCCTCCTCAGGCGCACGGCCTCGGACGCACGAGGTAACCGAGCCTCAAACGCACGACCTCGGACGCGCGACGGAACCGAATTCTCAGACACACGACCTCGGACGCGCGACCTTGGACGCGCGACCTCGGACGCGCGAGGGAGCCGACCCCTCAGGCACGCGAAGGAGCCCGGTCCTCAGGCGGCGGCTCCTGCCCCGGGACGGCCGGCAGCGCGACCACCGCGGCGAATCCGTACCCGGTCCCGTCCGGACGCGGCAACCCGTCCTCCAGCCGCAGCTCGCCCCCGGCAGCCCCGACCAGGTCGGCGCAGATCGCCAGCCCCAGGCCGGTCCCCGGCACGTTCTGGTGCCGCGGTGACCGCCAGAACCTGCCCAGCGCCTGGGCCCGTTCGGAGGCGTCGATCCCCTCGCCGTCGTCACGGACGGCGATCGTGACCACGTCTCCGGCGCCCGTACCTCCGGGGACGAATCCGGCCCGCACCTCCACCACCCGCGCGCCCGACAACCGCAACGCGTTGCTGATCAGCTCGTCCAGGATGCTGCCCAGCCCGCCCGTCGGCTCCAGCAGCCGTAGCCCCGACGGCACGTCGACCGCCAGCCTCTGCCCCGCCGTCGCCGTCAGCGCCTGCCACCGGTCCACCCGGGTCGCCAGCACCGCGTCGAGATCCACCGGCGACGCGGTGCGTATGCTCTCCATCCGCGCGCTGGCCTGCAGCGAGTTCAGCATCCGCTGCATCGCCTTCAGCTCGTCGACGGCGACGTCGTAGACCTGCCGCCCGCCGCCGGCCTCGCGCAGGTGCGGCTCCAGGCTCTCCACGGCGAGCCGGAGGCTGGTGAGCGGATTGCGCAACTGGTGTGAGGCGTCGGACACGAACGCCCGCTGCCGCTGCACGGCGTTCTCGACCGCGTCCATCATGGTGTTGAACGACTCCGCCAGCCGCCGCAGCTCGACCGGACCGGCCTCGGCGTCCGCCCGGATGGTGAGGTCGCCCCGTGAGATCCGCGAACTCGCCGCGTCCAGTTCCCGCACCGGGCGCAGCACCCACGCCGACACCGGCCAGGCGACGGCCACCAGCGCGACCAGCGGAAGCAGCCCGAGCCCCGCGAGCCAGGCCCATCGCACGAGGATGCGATGGCGCGTCTTCGACAGGCCGGAGATCGTCACGACGGCTCCGACGACCTCGCTGTCCCTGCCCACCGGCTCCGCGACCACGAGCGCGGAGCCGTCCCACGGCGCCCACTCCCCGGAGGGCTCGGACCTCGCCCCGGCCAGCGCCGCGGTCACGATCCTGGGCAGCGCCCGCTCGGCCCGCGCGGCCCGCCGGTACGCGGCGGCCGGCCCGAGCAGCACCGTACCCGAGGTGTCGATCACCGCGGCCGGGATGCCGTACAGCTCGTGGTAGCGCGCCAGCTCCTGTTGGAGCGCCTCGGTCCGCCCGGTCGTCAGCGCGGTGTCGGCGAGCGAGGCGAACCGGCCGACGTCGTTGAGCCGATCGACGTAGGTCTCCTGCATCTCCCGCTCGGCCACGGTGACGCCGAGCGGCACCCCGAGCGCCGCGACGAGCAGCACCGCGAGGGGGACGAGGACGACGAGCAGGCGACGGTGCACGGCGCGTCAGCCGATCAGCTCCGGCTGGTCGGCCAGGAGCCGATAGCCGACCCCGTGGATCGTGCGGATGAGCACGGCCGGCCCGATCTTGTGCCGCAGCGCCGCGATGTGGGTGTCCAGGGTGCGGCTGGAGGACTCCCAGGTCGCACCCCAGATCTGGTCGAGGATGACGTCGCGGCTCACCACGTTCGGAGCCCGCCGGGCCAGCAGCAGGAGCAGCTCGAACTCCTTGCGGGTCAGCGTCACGGGCGTGCCGCCGACGGTGACCTCGCGGGTGCCGACGGCGATCCGCATCGGGCCGAGGACGAGCGGCTCGTCGGGGTGGCTCAGCGCACGGGCCACCCGGGTGCGCCGCAGGACGGCGTCGATCCTGGCCAGCAGCTCCGGTATGCCGAACGGCTTCACGATGTAGTCGTCGGCGCCGGCGCGCAGGCCGCGGACCCGCTCGTGCTCCTCCGATCGTGCCGTCACGGCGATGACCGCGGTCTCCGGGCGGTCGCGCAGCCTGCGGATCACGTCGAGCCCGTCGCCGTCGGGCAGGCCCAGGTCGACGAGAACCACATCGGAAGGGGCCGCGCGTACGGCCTCCGCGGCGGTGGCGACGCGGTGGACCTCGAAGCCCGCCTGGGCCAGGACGGTGACCAGACCCCGCGCCACGCGGTCGTCATCCTCAATGATGGTGATCCGCATACCGGCGGATTTTACGGTGAGGATCGGCTTTTGGTCATCCCTTCACTTTTTTGGATTTCTCTGACATCCATCGCATTCTTTGGATTTCTCTGACACTATTCGCGCCCTCGTCGGTCGAGACTGAGGCCGCGCGCATACCGGCAGATGCGCGTGCGCCAACGAGGAGGCCTCGACATGAGAACGACCGGCAGACATCGGGCCATCGCACGGCTGATCGCCACGATCGGCGTCGTCTCACTTGTCGCCGCCTGCTCGGGTAACGGGGGCGCCACCGGCGGAGGCACCGCCGCCGGTGGCTACCCGGACCAGAACATCACGTTCGTCGTACCGTTCAGCGCGGGCGGCCCGACCGACACCGTCACCCGCATGATCGCCGAACCGATGGCCGCCAAGCTCGGCGCCAAGATCGTCGTCCAGAACGTCGAGGGCGCGGGCGGCACGGTCGGCGCCGGCGAGGTCGCGCGGGCCGCCCCCGACGGCTACACGGTGCTCATGCACCACATCGGCATGTCGACGGCGCCCGCCCTCTACCAGAACCTGGGCTACCGGCCGCTCGAGGACTTCGAGATGGTCGGGCTCGTCACCGAGGTGCCGATGACGGTCGTCGCCCGCAAGGACTTCGCGCCCGCGACGCTCCAGGACCTCGTCACCCATGTGAAGGCGAACGCCGGCGAGGTCACACTGGCCAACGCGGGCATCGGCGCCGCCTCCCACCTGTGCGGCCTGCTCTTCCAGACCGCCGCGGGCGTCAAGCTCCAGGAGGTTCCCTACCAGGGCACCGGCCCCGCGCTGACCGACCTCGTCGGCGGCCAGGTCGACTTCATGTGCGACCAGACGACCAACACCAGCGGCCAGATCTCCGCCGGTGAGGTGAAGGCGTACGCGGTCACCACGCCGGAGCGGGTGAAGAGCCTGCCGGAGCTGCCCACCACGGCCGAGGCCGGGCTGCCCGCACTCCAGGTCAGCGTGTGGCACGGCCTCTACGTCCCGGCCGGCACCCCGCAGGACGCCGTTCGGAAACTGTCCGAGGCGCTGAAGACGGCACTGGCCGACCAGGGGGTCGTCGAGCAGATGGCCAAGCTCGGCACCGTGCCGGTCCCGGCCGAGGACGCGACCCCGCAGGCGCTACGGGCCAAGCTCGAAGAGCAGCTCGGCACCTGGGCCAAGGTCATCGCCGACGCCGGCGTCAAGGCCTCCTGAGGTGGAGCGCCGCAGATCCCTCCCCGACGTCCTCGCCGGGGGAATCTTCGTGCTGATCGGTGGCGCGTTCGTGGCGGGATCGCTCGGCCACGAACCGGGCACCCCGCTGCGGATGGGTCCCGGCGCCTTCCCGCTGCTGGCCGGCGCGATCGTGACGGTCCTGGGCCTGGCGATCGTCGTCAAAGGGCTCGTCGCCGGCGAGATGATCTCGTTCGGGCCGGTCCCCTGGCGTGCGGCCGCCGTCATCACGCTCGCGCTCGTGTTCTTCGGCCTCACCGCCCGGGGCCTTGGATTCGTACCGGCGTCGGCGGCGACCGCCCTGCTCACCGCGCTGGCCGACTCGCGCGTACGGCCGCTCACCGCCGTCGCCGTGGCCGCCGGGCTCACCGCGGCCGCCACGCTCATCTTCGTCGTCGGACTTCAGCTGCGGATCCCGCTGTGGGGCCCGTGGCTGGGGTTCTGACGCGGCATCCGGATTGAGGCATGGAACTTCTCGACAACCTCGCGCTGGGCCTCTCCACCGCCCTGCTCCTGCAGAACGTCCTCTACTGCTTCGTCGGGGTGCTGCTCGGGACGGCGGTCGGCGTACTGCCCGGCATCGGGCCGACGGCGACGGTGGCGATGCTGCTGCCGATCACGTTCGGCTTCGAGCCGGTGACGGCGTTGATCATGCTGGCGGGCATCTACTACGGCGCGCAGTACGGCGGCTCGACGACCGCCATCCTGATCAACCTGCCCGGCGAGTCGTCGGCGGCGGTCACCGCGCTGGACGGGCACGAGATGGCCCGGCAGGGCCGGGCCGGCTCGGCGCTGGCCACCGCCGCGATCGGATCCTTCTTCGCGGGCACGGTCGCCACCGTCGTACTCGCCGTCGCGGCCCCGCCGCTCGCCCGCGTCGCGTTGACGTTCGGCCCCGCGGAGTACTTCTCGCTGGTGCTGCTCGGCCTGATCGTGTCGATCGCGCTGGCGCGCGGCGCGGCGCTCAAGGCACTGGCGATGATCGGGCTCGGTGTCCTGTTCGGCACGGTCGGCCAGGACATCTACACCGGCACGCCCCGGTTCGTGTTCGACCGGCGCGAGCTGTACGGCGGCATCGACTTCGTGTCGGTCGCCGTCGGGGTGTTCGGGGTCGCCGAGATCCTACGCAACCTGGAGAACGGACGGACCACCGCGGCGATCGCCGACAGGGTGAGGAACCTCTGGCCGACCCGCGAGGACCGGCGCCGGATCGTCGGCCCGATCCTGCGCGGCACCGCTCTCGGCTCCGCGCTCGGCGTCCTGCCCGGCGGCGGCCACGTGCTGGCCTCGTTCACCTCGTACGCCGTCGAGAAGCGGATCTCAAGGCGGCGGCAGGAGTTCGGGCACGGCGCGATCGAGGGCGTCGCCGGCCCCGAGTCGGCGAACAACGCCGCGGCGCAGACGTCGTTCATCCCGCTGCTCACCCTGGGCCTGCCCGCCCACCCGGTGATGGCGCTGATGGTCGGCGCGTTCATCGTCCACGGCATCACCCCCGGCCCGAACGTCATCACCGACGAGCCGGCGCTGTTCTGGGGCCTGATCGCGTCGATGTGGATCGGCAACGTGCTGCTCGTGCTGCTGAACCTGCCGCTGATCGGCCTCTGGGTGCGCATGCTGCGCATCCCGTACCAGGTGCTCTTCCCGATGATCATCCTGTTCGCCGCGATCGGCACGTACTCCCTGGCGTTCAACGCCTACGACGTCTACGCGATCGTGTTCTTCGGGATCCTGGGCTACCTTCTGATCAAGTGTGGCTGCGAACCCGCGCCACTGCTGCTCGGCTTCGTCCTCGGCCCGCTGCTCGAGGAGAACCTGCGGCGGGCGCTCATCATCTCCCGCGGCGACGCGTCGGTCCTCCTCACCCGGCCGATCTCCGCGACACTCCTCGCCCTGGCCGCGGCGGCGCTCGTCGTCACCGTCCTGCCGGCGATCCGCAGGCGCCGCGAGATCGTGTTCACCGAGGAGGAGTAGGAGCCCTCCCCCGGCGGCCGGGGTAAGGCGCTCGTCTCCATCCGCCTGGCAGGCAGCCGGATATCTACCTAATTCGCCAGACATTCCACTTTATCGTGGGCGGCATTCCCGGCACCGGGTGGCCGAACTCGGCCGGCGGGCGCCGTCCAGGCACGACCCGCCAGAGAAGGAGGCGACAGCGATGTCAGCGATGTCAGGGCCCCTCTTCAATCCCGACCTGCGCATGGCGCGGTTCCTGCCGCGCTCGGTGGTCAGTCCGCGTACCCTCGGCCTGGTCCGCAGGCTGGAAGGGCTCAGCGGGAGCAGGCCCCCCTCGAAGGGGACGATCGTGCGCGTCGACGCCGACGTCTCCGTGCGCGTCTTCCGGCCGGCGTCGGCCAGGAACCCCGCACCGGCTCTGCTGTGGATCCACGGCGGCGGATACGTCTCGGGCACCGCCGCGATGGGAGACTCCATGTGCCGCCACGTCGCCGAGCGGCTGGAGGTCGTCGCGGCGTCGGTGGAATACCGGCGGGCGCCGGAGCACCCGTTCCCGACACCGCTGCACGACTGCCACACGGCGCTGCGCTGGCTGGCCGGACAACCCGACGTCGACCCGGCGCGCATCGCGATCGCCGGCGAGAGCGCCGGCGGCGGGCTCGCCGCCGCGCTGGCGCTGCTCGCCAGGGAGCGCGCCGAGGTGAAGCCGGTGTTGCAGATGCTGTCCTACCCGATGATCGACGACCGGACCACGGCGCGGACCGACGTCGACCGGCGCGGGCTGCGCATCTGGAGCCAGGAGAACAACCGCTTCGGCTGGCACGCCTACCTCGGCCCCGCGGCCACCGGCGAGGTGCCTCCGCTGGCCGCGCCGGCCCGCTACGAGGACCTCGCGGGACTTCCGCCCGCCTGGATCGGCGTCGGCACCAACGACCTGTTCCACGACGAGAACGTCGCCTACGCCGAACGGCTGCGGCAGGCCGGCGTCCCCTGCACGCTGCACGTGGTGCCCGGCGCCTACCACAGCTTCGACGTGATCCAGAGCAAGGCCGCCGTCTCACGCGCCTTCATGCGACACCAGGTGGCGGCACTGAACGACGCGCTCAACGGCACCGGCCGGACACCCGCCTGACCGGTTTCCTCGACACACGGGGGCGTCGACAGGCCCTTCAGGGTCGCCGCCCCTTCAGGGTCGCCGTCCCTTCGGAAAAGCCAGAGCCCCGGAAGTCCTCGGCCCCTTGAACCACTTTCGCGATCCGTCATGCCACAATCGCGGGCGTGAGACCTTGGGAACGATCCATCTGCTTTCCGAAGCCCGGGACAATCACCTGTGATTCCATGTTGGGCCTGTCCCGCACCGCGGGCTACTCAATGAATTCTCACACCCCCGCCCCCTTTCCGGTCAGGACGACAGGGGGGTTGCGGGCAGAAACCAGAGATGCCATCCTTGCCTGGGCAAGGCAAACCCGCCGGTAACAAGAAACGGGAGGTAATCACACGGTTCAAAAAACATTTCATCGCACCAGCGACCGTCGTCAGGTGGAACCGCAGTAGCCACCGGCGTAGCGCTGTTTGTGTCGGAGGCCCGTCCGGGCTGGTCAACCGTGACTCATACACGGCAGGGGCGACGACCGGCTCAGATCGAGCAAACACTTCGATTCACCGGAATCGGTGATCGATCCGCCACGCGATGAGTTTTCTTCGGACGACATCGGGATCGCCGATGCCGTCATATCATCCTGCCGGCGCCACCCTACGGCTAAAACCGGCAACGCCTTTTATTGCCTTGGGTAAATCGCGCACCTGGGGTGCTCGCGCATGCGCCCAGGGTTCCATCACGCCAATTCCAGCCCAGCTGCACAAAGGCGTGTTCTCTACGGAGCGGAGCTTTTCTTTGAAGAAGACACTCGGCCGCGTCTGCGCAATGGCCGGTATTCTTGTCGGTATCACCATGATGCCCGCCTCACCCGCTTCGGCGGCCAGCGCGAGCTGCGGCATTCCCGAGGGCGGCTACGGCTGCTCCACCGGCTACCTCGCGGCCAGTTCGAAGATCGCCCTGACCACCCGGGGCACCAACAACTACAAGACCGTCACCTGCCGGGCCATCGACCCGGGCGGCACCACCCGCGCGACGCTCTCCAACTCCAGCCCCAACGCCACCTCGAAAAACTTCACCGTCCCGAACAACAGGTACTTCCTCTCCTGCACCCGGACGGTCACGACCGGCGGGGGCGGCGGGGCGCTCTACAACACCCACGTGTAGGCGACTCGATGTCGACGGAGGCGTGACCGGCCGGTTTCCGGACGCGTTCCCGACGTAGGAGGCCGCTGCCGGCAGGTCCACCGCCGGCAGCGGCCTTTGCTCATCCATCAAGTGGCTCGATGCGCGGCCCTTCGACCGTCATGACTACGACGCTTTGGTTCAGGGATCCACCGCCGTCCCCGGCGTGACCACCGACACGCCGAAGGCGGCGGTGTCCAGAGCCGGCTTCGAACCAGGACCTCCGCTGGCCGCGGCGTGGACGCCGGAGGATCTGCCGGCCGCGTGGCGGCACTGAGAGACCTGCCGGCCGGCCCCGTCCCCCCGCGGTAGGACAAACCCAGCGGGTGGGAACGAGGCACGTGCCAGGTGTCGCCGCTCGGGCTCTCACCCGCGCGGGTTCTCACCCGTCCGGGTTCTCGCCGCGCAGGTTCTCGGCGAGCAGGTCCAGCAGCGGCTGCCGCCGGACGCACCGCTCCAGCGCGAAGGAGTCGGCCAGGGCGGTGAGTTCCTCGTCGGAGCAGCCGCGCAGCAGTTCGGCGTACTCGGGCAGCAGCGCCTGGGCGATGAGGATGTGCCGGATCAGGTCGTCGATCTGGTAGCGGGCGCCCCACGGGTAGGGATTCCAGGTGGGGAACTCGGTCTCCATCAGCCGATGCAGGGGGGCGAGCTCGCTCGCCGACTCCTCCATCGTCGAGCCCCACCGGTCGGCGCCCAGCCGTCCCTTCTTGGCGATGAAGGCACCGAAGCGGCTCATGTACGGCTCACCCGCGCTGACCAGGCCCTGCAGCCCGACGTCCTTGTAGGTCCACAGCGACCAGCCGGCCTCGTAGGAATCGAAGATCTCCAGCTGGTCGCGCAGGATCTGGTAGCGCTGCCGGTCGATCTCCGGGGTGCCGGTGTAGACGGGGCCGAACTCGCCCACCCAGATGGGCGTGCCGGTCTCCCGCTGGAAGATCGTCCGTCGCTCGAAAGAGCGCTCCAGCTGGTCCCGGTCCACCCACTCGCCACGGGTGTGGCCCGGGTAGGGACCTCCGTGCGCGAAACCGGCCAGGGCGTAGTCGTGGCAGACGAAGACCGTGTTCTCGTACACCTCGCGGAAGATCGAGAAGTCGGTGGAGTAGGTGTTGCCGTCCAGGAACAGCACGTGCTTGGGGTCGACGGCGCGGATGGCCTTGACCAGGCGGTCGTAGAAGGGTCCGATGACCCGCCCGCTGGAGTCGCCCGGCTCGTTCATCGGGTTGTATCCGGCCACCCAGGGGTTGTCCCGGTAGCGGTCGGCCACGACCTCCCACAGGTGGACGGCACGGTCCTGGAAGTACCGGTGCTGCCAGAACGCGGCGATGTGGGTGGGGTTGTCGGAGTGCCAGTGCTGGTTCTGCGCTCCGGGCAGGGCGTGCAGGTCGATGACACTGCGGATGCCGTGCTCGGCGAGCAGGCCGATCACCCTGTCCAGGTGACGGAAGCCGTGCTCGACGATCTCGAAGGGGCGGTCGTCGGACTCCAGGTGACGGTAGTTGATCGGGATGCGGACGCAGTTGGCGCCGAGGCCGGCCAGCAGCGCGGCGTCGTCCGCGCCGAAGAACGAGGTGAGCAGGCGGTCGAAGAACAACTCGGCCCGCTCCTCCCCCAGCACCTCCCGCACGGCCTCGCGCATCGCGGACTCGTTGGCCGGGTAGCCGGTGATGAAGTTCTCCATGTTCAACCAGCCCCCGAGGCCCACTCCACGCAGCCGTACCGGGGTGCCGGCCGAATCGACGAGACGGGATCCGGCGACACTCAGGGTCATGGTGTCTCACTCTCTACACGATGGGATTCGGGTCAGCCCTTGGTGGCGCCCGCGGTGAGGCCGCTGATCAACTGACGCTCGGCGACGGCGTAGAAGGCGAGCGCCGGAACCATGGAGACCATGACGTAGGCGAGGATCCTCGCGATGTCGGACATGTATTGTCCTCGGAACTCCTGGACACCGAGCGGGAGGGTCCACAGGTTCGGATCGTTGAGGACCACCAGCGGCAGGAAGAAGTTGTTCCAGCTCGCCACGATCGCCAGCACCGAGACGGTGGCGAGGGCGGGCCTGGCTATCGGCAGCAGCACTCTCCAGAAGAAGCCGAAAGGACTGCAGCCGTCGATGATGGCGGCCTCCTCGACCTCCTTGGGGATGGATCGGAAGAACGTCCGCAGGATGATGACGGTCAGCGGAAGTCCGAACGCGGCCTGCGGCAGGATCACCCCGAGAGGGTTGTCCAGCAGGCCGAACGTGCGCAGCAGGACGAACAGCGGCAGGATCGCCACCGCGAAGGGGAACATCAGCCCGATGGCGAACAGCGTGAACAGGAACTCCCTGCCTCGGAAGGCGAACCTGGCGAAGGCGAAGGCGGCCATCGCCGACAGGCCGACCACCAGCACGGTGGTCGTGACCGCGATGAACAGGCTGTTGAGGAGCTGGCGCCAGAACACGCCGGAACCGATCACGTCGGTGTAGTTCTCGGTGACCCACGGGGAGGGCAGGCCCAGTGGGTTGCCGGAGAGCTGGCTGGAGGACTTGAAGCCGCCGAGCAGACCGTACAGGAAGGGGACGACGACGAAGACGGCCGCGACCCAGATGATCACGTGCGTCGGGTACGTCCTGAGCCGGGCGATCATCGGCGGTCTCCCATGGTGGTGCTCGCCCCTTCCAGGTCTCGGCGCAGGACGAACCGCTGGTAGCCGAGGGCGAAGACGAGGCTGATCAGGAACATGACGACGCTGATCGCGCTGGAGTAGCCGATCTGGGTGCGTTTGAAGCCGTACTCGAACATGGTGACGGCCATGGTCTCCGAGGCGTGCGAGGGGCCGCCTTCGGTGAGGATCCAGACCAGGTCGAAGAGCTGGATCGTGCCGATGACGGACAGGAACACGCTGACCCGGACGGTGGGGCCGAGCAGCGGCAGGGTGACGTGGCGGAACACCTGCCAGCCGCCCGCGCCGTCGATCCTGGCCGCCTCGCCCAGCTCCTTGGGGATGCCCTGCAGCCCGGCCAGATAGATGATCATGTGGAATCCGAAGTACTTCCAGGTGATCACCAGGAAGAGCGAGAACATCACGGTGTCCGGTTCGGACAGCCAGGACCACGGCTCCAGCCCCCAGGAGGTGAGCAGCTGGTTGGCCAGGCCCGCCTCGGGCGACAGGATCAGCGAGAACAGCACGCCGGTGATCGCCTCGGAGAGCATGTACGGCGCGAAGAACAGCAGCCGGTAGAAGGCGCGCCCGCGAATCCTCTGGTTCAGCATCACCGCCAGGCCCAGCGAGAGCGGTAGCTGCACTCCCAGGCCCAGCACGATCAGGAAGGCGCCGTTGCGCAGGTCGCCGATGAAGATGTCGCTCTGGAACAGCCGGGTGAAGTTGTCCAGGCCGATGAAGTTGCTCGGCGGGCCGATGCCGTTCCACTTGTAGAGGCTGGTGTAGCCGGCCACCAGGATCGGCGTCAGCACCAGCAGGACGAACAGGACGAGGGCGGGGAGCACGAACAGGATCGCGGTGAGCCAGCCGCGCCCCCGGCGGGGGCCGTCGGCCCCCCGCCGGGCGGCGGGTTTTTCCGCGTGAGGGGCCGGACGTGCGTCCGGCCCTGTCATCGTCTTCATCCGGGCGGTTACTCCGACTCCGCCTTGGCCGTCTCGGTGATGACCTTGACGACCTCCTCAGGCGTCTTGGTGCCTCCGATCAGCTCGGCCACGGCGTCGTTGACCTCCTGGCCGACGGCCGGCGGGTACTCCTGGTCGAGGTAGAGCTGGAAGCCGCTCGCCGCCGCCAGCGTCTCGGAGACCGTCTTGATGTGGGGGTCGGTGACGGCCGCCTCCTCGCCCTCCTTGAGCACGGGCAGGACTCCGCCGGCCTTCACGGCCTTGCTGTGGTTCTCCGCCGTGAGCGAGAACTTCAGGAAGTCCAGCGCGGCGGGCGGGGCGTTCACGCCCACGGCCATACCGCCGCCGCCGCCGAAGGCGTCGCCCGCCGATCCCTTGCCGCCCTCCACCGCGGGGAAGGTGAAGAAGCCGAGGTCGTCGCCGAGGCCCTTGCCCGAGTCCTTCTGCACGGCCGGGGCCCACTGGCCCATCAGCTCCATCGCGGCCTTGCCGTTGCTCACGCTGGCGGCCTGGCCGTCGGGGGTGGAGTAGTCGGCGCCCAGGAAGCCCTTCTGGAACGGCTGGAGGTCGACGAGTTCCTTGAGCCGCTGCCCGGCGGTGACGAAGTCGGGGCCGGTGAAGTCGTTGGTGGTGCCGGCCTGCTTGAGCGCGTCCAGTCCGGCTATCCGCATGGCCAGGTAGGCCCAGTAGTAGTGGCCCGGCCACTTGGCCTTGCCCGCGAGCGCGATCGGGGCGGTGCCGGAGTCCTTCAGCTTCTTGACCGCGTCCAGGAACTCGGTCCAGGTGGCGGGCGGGGTGGTGATGCCGGCCTTCTTGAACAGCGCCTTGTTGTACCAGAAGCCGACCATGCCGATGTCGACGGGCAGCCCGTAGGTCTTGCCGTCGAACTGGTAGGCGGACAGTGACGCCGGGGTGAAGCCGCCGATGACGTCGCCGGCCTCCGCGGACAGGTCCTTCACCAGGCCCGCCTCGATGTGCTGCTTCAGGACGCCGCCGCCCCAGGTGGAGTAGAGGTCGGGCGCCTTGCCCGACTGGGTGAGCGTGGCGAGCTTGGGCTTGTAGGAGTCGTTCTCGATCGCGACGTTCTTGATCGTGACGTTCGGGTGGGCCGCCTGGTACTCCTTGATGCGATCGGCCCAGAAACCCTTGAGGGGTTCCGCCGTCGCGAAGTTCCAGAACTCGAAGGTGACCTTGTCCGAGCCGGCGCTCGCGCCAGATTGGGCTCCGTTGCCGTCTCCGGTCGTACTGCAGGCTCCGAGAAGCAGTGCGGAGACCGCAAGAGCCACCACGCCTCGCCGACTCAACATGGAGATCCCCTTTCGGGAGGTAAGGTGAAAGATTTCATATTTTCCCCGAATATTTCGTGATCCGGAGAATAGGTAAATTCGCGGTTACACGTCAATAGCCCGGCGGTAGTGATCCCGAACAGCAACGACCACCTCCACCGGAGGGTCTCCGAAAGGTTTCAGTTAGTATTCGCCACATGCCAACCAAGCCGCGCGTGACGATCGCCCTCATCGCCGAGGAGGCCGGGGTCTCCGCGCCCACGGTCTCGAAAGTGATCAACGGACGGCCCGAGGTCGCGACCGAGACCAGGCAGCGGATCGAGCGCCTGCTGCACAAGCACGGCTACCAGCGCAGGACCGGTCAGGGTGACGTCCCGGTCGGCCTGGTCGACCTGGTCTTCACCGAGATCGAGAGCCCGTGGGCGATGGAGCTGGTGCGCGGCGTGGAGACCGCGGCCCGCGAGGTCGACGCCGGGGTGGTCGTCTCGGTCCTGCACAGCCACGCCGGACCGGGCAGGGACTGGGTGGAGCGGATCGCCGCCCGGCGCACCGACGGGGCCATCCTGGTCGGCTCCCGCATCAGCGTCGACCAGCACGGCCAGCTGGCCGCCAGGTCCATCCCGTTCGTGGTGGTGGATCCGGAGGGCGAGCCGCCGCCCGGGGTCGCCTCGGTCGGCGCCACCAACTGGAACGGCGGCCTGGCCGCGACCCGCCACCTCCTGGAACTGGGCCACCGCAGGATCGGGATGATCGGCGGTCCGGCCACCATGCTGTGCAGCAGGGCCCGCGTCGACGGCTACCGGGCGGCGCTGGAGACCGCGGGGATCGCGGTGGACACGCGGCTGATCAGGTACGGCGACTTCCTGGTCGGTTCCGGCCGCGACCACGGCCACGACCTGCTGTCCCTGGACGAGCCGCCCACCGCGATCTTCGCCGGCAGCGACATGCAGGCGTTCGGCGTCTTCGAGGCGGCCAGGCAGCGTGGCCTGCGGGTCCCCGACGACCTGTCCGTGGTGGGCTTCGACGACCTGCCGTTGGCACGTTCCGCGTGGCCGCCGCTGACCACCGTGCGCCAGCCGCTCCAGGAGATGGCGGAGCTCGCCACCCGGATGGTGCTCGCGCTCGACCGAGGCGGGCACGAGCCCCGGCGGGTGGAGCTGGCCACCGACCTTCTCGTCCGCGAGAGCACCGCCCCGCCGGCCGGCTGACCTCGCCCCGCCTCCGCCGCGATCGGCCTCCCCCGCCCGCGCCCGGCCCGGTGCGCCCTCACCCCCGCCACCACCCCCGCGGCGCCGCGTTCCGGCCGCGGGCCCTGCCGGACCTCGCCGCCCTCCTCCCCCACCGTGCCCTGACCGGCTGTTGACGGCCGCCCTCGAAACATTTACGTTACTTGCCACGAAATATCTCGGTAATCTTGGGAAAGTTTCGGAAAGCGGGTTTCCGCATGTCTCGACGCCACAGGGCACTGCTGGCACCGATCCTCACCCTCCCCCTCCTCGGAATCAGCCCATCCACCATGGAAAACGTCTCTCACGTCCGGGTGGACCACCACGGCGTTATGCAGCGGATCGACGGCTTCGGCTTCTCACAGGCGTTCCGGCGCAACGAGCTGGTCCGCGCGCTGCCCGTCGCCAAGCAGCGGGAGATCCTCGATCTGTGGCTCAGCCCCGAAAAGGGCGCGGGGCTCAGCATCCTGCGTCTGGGCATCGGCTCCTCCCCGGCGGGCAGCCCGTACGACCTGATGACCTCCATCCAGCCCGAGGATCCCGGCGGGCCGTCCGCGCCCCCGAGGTACGTCTGGGACGGCGACGACGGCGGCCAGGTATGGCTGGCCAAGGAGGCGAGGCGCTACGGCGTGAGCCGCTTCTACGCCGACGCCTGGAGCGCCCCCGGCTACATGAAGGACAACGGCTCCGACAGCGACGGCGGGAAACTGCTGCCGGAATGGCGGCAGGCGTACGCGAACTACCTGGTCCAGTACACGAAGTTCTACGCCAGGGAGGGCATCAGGATCACCGACCTCGGGTTCACCAACGAGCCCGACCTCACCGTCTCGTACGCCTCGATGCGGTTCACCCCCGCCGAGGCCGCCGAGTTCGTCAAGGTGCTCGGCCCGGTCGCGGCCCGCACCGGGCTCAAGGTGGTCTGCTGTGACGCCGCCGGCTGGGCCCGGCAGCGCGAGTACACCGCCGCCGTCGAGGCCGACCCCGTCGCGCGGCGGTGGGTCGCCACGCACGCCGGGCACCCCTACGTCAGCCCGGTGGACGGCCCGCTGCCCACCGACCGGCCCGTGTGGATGTCGGAGTGGTCGCCCGACGGGACCACCTGGAACGAGGCGTGGGACGACGGCAGCGGCTACGACGGCTTCGCGGTCGCCCGGCAGATCCACGACTCGCTCACCCTGGGCGGGGTGAGCGGCTACGTCTTCTGGTTCGGCGCCTCGCGCGGCACCACCCGGGGACTGATCCAGATCGACGAGGCCACCGCGACCTACCGCGTCTCCAAGCGCCTGTGGGCACTGGCCGCCTACAGCCGCTTCGTCCGCCCCGGCGCGGTCCGGCTCTCCGTCGCCGCGACCGACCCGGCGCTGAAGGTCACCGCCTTCCGCAACGCCGGGGGCGCCGGGGGCACCGGGGGCTCGGAGGTCGTCGAGATCCTCAACACCTCCACCGTCCCCGTCACCACCGAGATCACCACCCGGCCCGGCCGCGCCACCGCCTATCTGACCGACGGTGAGCACTCTCTCGCCGCCACCCCGCTGGCAGGGCTGCGGCCTTCCAGGAGCCTCACCCTCGCCCCGCGTTCCCTGACCACCGTCGTCGTGCGGTGACGCGCCCGTGCGAGAACACCGATCCTCGTAACGGACGAGACGGCCTCGTATCGCCTCACGGCCGGGACCGAGGGATCACGACACCCCCGGGAAACACCGGGGGGCACCGGGGGGCACCGGGGGGCACGAAGCGCCGGGCGGCGCGGCGGCGCGCGCCGCCCGGTTCTCCGGGCGCCCCCGACGGGAAATGTCGGTGCGATCTTCTAGGCTGGACCCATGGCACGAGCTAACGATGACGTCGCCGCCGCCCTGGAGGAATACGCCGAGCTGTTCGCGATGAACGGCGGCGACGCGTTCCGGGTCCGCAGTTACCAGAAGGCCGCCAAAGCGATCGCGGGGTTTCCCGACGACATCGGGGCCGTGCCCGTGCGGAGCGTCCCGGGGGTGGGCGAGGCGATCGCGAAGAAGGTCGAGGAATACCTGGAGCGAGGCGGCTTCCGGCAGCTCGACGACCTGCGGGAGAAGGTCCCCCAGGGGGTCAGGCGGCTGACCCGGGTGGCCTCGCTCGGGCCGAAGAAGGCCGTCTTCCTCTTCCAGGAGCTGGGCATCGACTCCCCCGAGGCGCTGGTGAAGGCCATCGGGGAGGGGCGCCTCGACGGCGTGAAGGGCTTCGGCGCCAAGACCGTGGAAAACCTCCTCAAGGGCGTCGAGCACCTCGCCGAGCACAGTGCCAGGATGCACACCGGGACGGCGATGGACCTGGCCGAGCGGGTCATCGCCTCGCTGCCGGGCGCCGAGCGGATCGCCTACGCCGGGTCGCTGCGCCGGATGAAGGACACCGTCGGCGACGTCGACATCCTCGCGGTCGGCCCCGAGTCCCTGATGGACGACTTCAAGGCGCAGCCCTATATCGCGGAGGTCGTCGCCTCGGGCGAGAAGAAGACCTCGATCCGCACCGCCCAGGGCGTCCAGGTCGACCTGCGCCTCATTCCCGCCGAGTCGTGGGGCGCCGCGATGATGTACTTCACGGGTTCCAAGGAGCACACCGTGCACCTGCGGGAGATCGTGGTGAAGAAGGGCTGGAAGCTGTCGGAGTACGGCCTGTTCGACGGCGACCGGGTGATCGCGGCCGCCTCCGAGGAGGAGGTCTTCGGGGCGCTCGGCATGGAGTGGATCCCGCCGACCCTGCGCGAGGACAACGGCGAGATCGCCGCCGCGCTCAGGCACGAGCTGCCCAGGCTGGTCACCGTCGAGGATCTCAGGGGCGACCTGCACACCCACACCGACCTGACCGACGGGATCGCCTCCCTGGAGGACATGGTCGCCGCCGCCGCGGCCCGCGGTTACTCCTACTACGCGGTGACCGACCACGCGCCCGACCTGGCGATGCACCGGATGAAGCTGGAAAAGGCCCTTCAGCAGCGCGAGCGGCTGCGCGAGCTGCAGAAGCAGTATCCGAAGACGCGGCTGCTGCACGGCAGCGAGCTGAACATCGCGCCCGACGGCTCGGTCGACTGGCCGGCCGAAGTGCTGGAGGGCTTCGACGTGTGCGTGGCCAGTGTCCACTCGCACTTCAACCAGTCGCGTGCGGAGATGACCCGGCGCTTCGTCGCCGCCTGCGAGAACCCGGGGGTGAACATCATCGGCCACCCGACCACCCGCAGGATCGGCATCCGCCCGCCGGTGGACGCCGACTGGGACGAGGTGTTCCGCGCCGCGGCCCGCACCGGCACCGCGATGGAGATCGACTCCTTCCCCGACCGTTCCGACCTCCCCGCCGACCTGGTGCGGCTGGCGCGCCACCACGGCGTGAAGTTCTCCGTCGACAGTGACGCCCACGCGGTTCCGCACCTGGGCAACCAGCGGTTCGGCATCGGCGTCGCCCAGCGCGGGTGGCTCACCGCCGACGACGTGATCAACACCTGGCCCCTGGAGCGGCTGCTCGCATTCCTCGGTCGCTGAGACGACGGCCGGTGTGTGCGAGGTGTGTCACCCTTCACGTATTGCCTATTTAAGTGGTAGGAAATAAAGGCAAGAGGTGACGCCGAACACCCATGAGCGAGTATCACCTTCGGAAAAGATCGCCGAGACCACCCCGCCCGGAAGGCGTGCCTACCATGTGAAATGGGAAGGTTACGCAGAGCGACGATCGGTGGGTCTCCGTGCCTCGTCGAGGAGACGTCCGAAAGACGCCGGAGGTCCTACGGAGGAAACGAGAGGGAAACGTGCCGAGGTGATGATGGCAACGCGTGTTCTCCCATTTTCCGCCAGGAGGCCCGACCGATGCGCCAGCTGACCGCGCTCGACGCGCAGTTCCTTCATGCCGAATCGGCGACCACGGCGGCCCACGTCGCAGGACTGGCCATCCTCGACCCCGCCTGCTCCAGGCTTGGAGCCCTCACCCGCGAGTGCCTGATCGGGCTGCTCCGCGAGCGGCTGCACCTGGCGCCGGCGCTGAGGCTGCGCCTGGCCACCGTGCCGTTCGGCCTCGACCGGCCGTACTGGACGGAAGACCCCGACTTCGACGTCGACGGCCACATCCACGAGGTGACCCTCGCGGGTCCCGGTGACGAGGCCCAGCTCGCCGAGACGGTGGCCAGGATCCACGAGCGGCATCTCGACCGGACCCGCCCGCTGTGGGAGATGCACCTCATCCACGGCCTGACCGGCGGCCGGGTCGCCCTGTACGCCAAGGTCCACCACTGCGCCATCGACGGGGTGTCGGGGGCCGAGCTGCTCGCGGCGCTGCTGGACCTGACACCCGAGCCCCGCGCCGTCGAGCCGCCGGCGCCCGGCCCGCGGACCACCGCCCCCGGCCTGGCCGGCATGCTCGCCGGGGCCGTGGCCAGGACGGTGCTCCAGCCCGCCAGGGCGCTGTACTCGCTGGGCCGGATGGCGACCGAGCTCGACACGATGCCGCTCACCTCGGCCCTGCCCGGCGCCCGCCAGGTGGCCGCCGCCACCAGGAGGATCGCGGGGAGGACGTCGGAGCCGTCCGAGGCACCCATGCTGACCGCGCCGCGCACCCCGTTCAACGGCCCGATCGGCCCCGAGCGGCGCTTCTCCTACGGGTCGATCCCGCTCGCGGACGTCAAGCGGGTGGCCAGGAGCGCGGGAGCCAGCGTCAACGACGTGGTCATGACGCTGTGCGCCTCCGCGCTGCGCGCGTGGCTGCACGAGCGCGACGCGCTGCCCGACCGGCCGCTGATCGCCGCGGTCCCGGTCGCGGTCCGCACCGCGAGCGCGCGGCAGGCGGTCGGCAACCAGATCTCCGTCATGGTCACCCCGATCCCGACCGACCTGGCCTGCCCCCGCGAGCGCCTGCGCGTCATGGCGGGCACCATGCTCGCCGCCAAGCGGCGCTTCGCCGGCGCCCCCACGGCCTGGCTGGGCGAGCTGTCGTCGCTGCTGCCCTCGGCCGTCACCGCGCTGGCGACCTCCGCGGTGTTCCGGCTGGCCTCGATCGTGCTGCCGCCGATCAACCTGATCGTCTCCAACGTGCCGGGCCCGCAGCTCCCGCTGTACCTGTGCGGAGCCAGGGTGCTCGCCTACCACCCCATGTCGGTGCTGACCGACGTGAGCGGCGGGGTCAACATCACCTGCTTCTCCTACGACGGCTCGCTCGACTTCGGCATCCTGTCCTGCCCTGACCGGGTGGCCGACGTGTGGCGGCTCATGGGCCACCTGCGGGAGGCGATGGACGAGCTGATCGCGCAGATCGATCCGCCCGCGCCGGCCGGGCGGATCGACCGGACGGAGCGGTCCCTGCCGGCCGGGGAGCCGGTCAGGGAGATGGTGCCCGCGTGAGCGCGGCGCGCGAGTGCCAGGCCCCGCGCCCACGTGATCGGTCAAGAAATAGAGTTGGCCCATGAGCTTTTCTGAGCTGAACCTGTTTCCTCTCTGCCTCGGCGGCAACGTCTTCGGCTGGACCGCCGACCGGGACGACTCCTTCGCCGTCCTGGACGCCTACGCCGAGGCGGGCGGAAACCTCATCGACACCGCGGACTCCTACTCCGTGTGGGTCCCCGGGCACGTCGGCGGGGAGTCGGAAACCGTGATCGGCGAGTGGATGGCCTCTCGCCGCAACCGCGACCGGATCGTGGTGGCGACCAAGGTGGGGTGGCCCCAGAGCAGCCGTCCGGGGCTGTCGGCGGCCAACATCCGCGCGGCGGCCGAGGACTCGCTCCGGCGGCTGCGTACGGACTACATCGACCTGTACTGGGCCCACATCGACGACGCGGACACTCCTCTGGAGGAGACCCTCGGCGCGTTCGACGAGCTGGTCACCGAGGGCAAGGTGCGCAACATCGGCGCCTCGAACTACAGCGCCGAGCGGCTCGCCCAGGCGCTCGCGATCTCCGAGGAGGCCGGTCTGGCCCGGTACGGGGTGCTGCAGCAGCACTACAACCTGCTGGAGCGCGACTACGAGGGCGCGCTGCGCGACGTGGTGGCCGAGGCAGGGCTGACCAGCACCCCCTACTACGGCCTGGCCCGTGGCTTCCTGACCGGCAAGTACCGGCCGGGGGTCACGGTGGACAGCCCGCGCGCGGGCGGGGCGGCAAAGTATCTGGAGACCGAGCGCGGCCCGCGGGTGCTCGACGCCCTGGACAAGATCGCCGCCGCCCACGACGCCGTCCCGGCCACCGTCGCGCTCGCCTGGCTGGCCGCCCAGCCCACGGTGGCCGCGCCGATCGCCAGCGCTCGTAACATCGAGCAGCTGCGGCCGCTGCTCGCCGTCGCCGACATGACGCTGTCGCAGGAGGAGCTGACCCTGCTGGACGAGGCCTCCCGCTAAGGAGCCTCTCGGCAGGAGCACGACGGTCCCGGTAAGGGGCGGGGTCCCACCGGAAGACGTGCAGGACTTCCGGTAGGGGCGTCCGGCGGGCCACGGGGCGTCCCGTGGCCCGCCGGGGACACATGGGAAAGGGCCCGGCCGCGAAGCGGCCGGGCCCCGGGTTCCCCGTACTTCCGTACGAGCCGTACGGGGGGTCGGTACGGGGGGGTCGGTACGGGGTGTCCTAGTGCGAGCTGGCCTTCTCGGCACCGATGCCGGTGAGCGAACGGACCTCGATCTCCGCGTACTTGTCCGAGTTGTACTCCTTGCTGAGGCGGGCGCCGATGAACCCGGCGAGGAAGCCGATCGGGATCGAGACGATGCCCGGGTTGCTCAGCGGGAACCAGGCGAAGTTCGCGTCGGGGAACAGCGCGGTGGCGCTGCCGGAGACGACCGGCGAGAAGATCACCAGGATCAGCGCGGAGGCCAGGCCGCCGTAGATGGCCGAGACCGCGCCCGCGGTGTTGAAGCGCTTCCAGAACAGGCTGTAGAGGATCGCGGGCAGGTTGCCCGAGGCCGCCACGGCGAAGGCGAGCGCGACCAGGAAGGCCACGTTCTGCCCCTGTGCGAGGATGCCGAGGCCGATGGAGACCGCGCCGATGACGAAGGCCGAGATCCTGGCGACCAGGACCTCCTCCTTGTCGGTGACGTTGCCGCGCTTGAACACGTGCGCGTACAGGTCGTGGGCGAAGGAGGAGCTCGACGCCAGTGTCAGGCCGGCGACGACCGCGAGGATCGTGGCGAAGGCGACCGCCGCGATGACGGCCAGCAGGATGGTGCCTCCCACCTCACCGAAGATCGCCTGGCCCACCGCCTCGGCGAGCATCGGGGCCGCCGTGTTACCCGCCTTGTCCTGCGCCACGATCGCCTCGCCGCCGACCAGGGCCGCCGCGCCGAAGCCGAGCACGAGGGTGAGGAGGTAGAAGGTGCCGATGATGCCGATGCCCCACAGGACCGACTTACGGGCCTCCTTGGCGGTGGGGACCGTGTAGAAGCGGATCAGGATGTGCGGCAGGCCGGCGGTGCCGAGGACCAGCGCGAGGCCCAGGCTGATCAGGTCGATCTTGCCGGCGAGGCCCTGCGCCTCGGTGCCGTACTTCAGGCCCGGCTCCAGGAAGGCCGCGCCCTTGCCGCTCTGGGTGGCGGCCTCGCCGAGCAGGCCCGAGAGGTTGAAGCCGTAGTGGCCGAGCACCAGCAGGGTGACCAGGGTCGCGCCGCCCATGAGCAGCACGGCCTTGACGATCTGCACCCAGGTGGTGCCCTTCATCCCGCCGACGACCACGTAGACGATCATCAGAACGCCGACGCCGACGATCGTGAGCGCCTTGCCCGTCGGCGAGGTGACGCCGAGCAGCAGGCCGACCAGCGCGCCGGCGCCGACCATCTGGGCGAGCAGGTAGAAGATCGACACCGTGATGGTGGAGACACCGGCCGCGGTGCGGACCGGGCGGGGGCTCATCCGGAAGGCCAGCACGTCGGCCATGGTGAACTTGCCGGAGTTGCGCATCAGCTCGGCGACGAGCAGCAGCGCCACCAGCCAGGCGACCAGGAAGCCGATCGAGTACAGGAAGCCGTCGTAGCCCGACAGGGCGATGATTCCGGCGATACCCAGGAAGCTCGCGGCCGACATGTAGTCGCCGCCGATGGCGAGACCGTTCTGCACGCCGCTGAAGGAGCGGCCACCGGCGTAGTAGTCGGTGGCGTCCTTGGTGTTGCGGCTCGCCCAGAAGGTGATGCCCAGCGTTCCCGCGACGAAGAGCAGGAACAGGATGGTGGAGAGGGTCTGGTGGCTCATTCGGTCTTCCCCTCGACTCCGTGGCGGATGTCGTCGGCCAGCGGATCGAGCTTCTTCTCGGCGAAACGGGAGTAGGCCCAGGCGATGCCGAACGTCGACACGAACTGGAGCAGACCGAAGATCAGCGCCACGTTGATGTTGCCGAAGACCTTCGCGCCCATGAAGTCGCGCGCCCAGCCCGACAGGACGACGTACAGCAGGTACCACGCGAGGAACGCCGCGGTCATCGGGAACGCCCAGGCCCGGAAACGCCTCTTCAACTCCTGGAACTGGTCGCTGGCCTGAATTTCTTCGTAGACCGATGAATCATGTTGCCTGGCGGTCACGGGACCTCCCAAAATGTGATCTGGATCACGGACAACGTAGGGCTGGACGCTACCCCCGGAGGAGACCCGCATGCGATCTCTTCGCCGAGGCGCCGCCGAGTCGCGTTCAGTTGGGTGGGGCTTGCGGTGAAAGGTCTGTATCGCGCGACGAACGGTCCCCGGGGAAGCCGTCCTCACCACCGTCTCGCCCGCAGGGCGTACGCCCCCGCGCCGCAGACCGTCAGGCCGACCACCGCGAGCAGAACGCGATAGTCGACGAGCGACACCAGCACGGCGCCGGCGAGCAGGGACGACAGCTGGGCGAACCCGATGAGGGACTCGAAGGCGGTGGAGACCCGGCCGACGAGGTGGCCCGGGCTGCGGCGCTGCACCAGGGTCGTCCTGGCCACCCCCTCCAGGGTCAGCCCGGCGCCCGCGACCATCATGGCCACCAGCACGACCGCCTCCGAGGGCACCGTCCAGCAGATGACCGCCATGCCGTACAGGCCGATACCCGCGCCGATCGCGAACAGCTCGCCCCGGCGCGCGATCACCGTGGAGCTCCGCAGTCCCCCGGCGACCGCCCCCAGGCCCATCGCGGTCGAGGTGAACGCGGTGAACTCCGGCGACCTGGCCAGGCCGTGCTCGATGACCGCGAAGATCAGCGACTCGGTCGCCCCGGCCAGTGCGAACATCAGGCAGAGCGCCAGGGCCGCGCGACGCAACGGCGGGTCGGCGCGCAGGTGGCGGGCCCCGGCCCAGAACTCCTCGCGCCAGCGCCCCGGCGGTGCCGGCGAGACGGGCGAGAGAGGTCTCGGCGCGGGGAGCATCGCGAAGACCCCCGCGGCGACGAGGAAAGTGATCATGTCGAACAGCACGAGCGCGCTGATCCCGAAGCCGGTGTAGACACCCACCCCCAGCAGCGGCCCGAACAGGCGCAACCCCTGCCGAGTGGTCTGCAGGGCGCCGTTCGCCTCGGCGAGCAGGTGCTCGGGCAGGATGGCCTTGATCAGCCCGCCGAGCGCGGAGAAGATCACCGCGTACGAGCAGCCCATCGCCGCGGACACCGGGTAGACCAGCCAGACCGTGCCCTGCCCGGTGACCGCGATCAGCGGGGTGAGCGAGATTCCCGACAGCAGGCAGGTGACGACGAGAAGTTTCCTGCGGTCGACCCGGTCGATGAGGTATCCGAAGCAGGGCGAGAAGCACAGGGGGACGGTGAAGAAGAACAGGGTCAGACCCGCGGCGGCGTCGGAGCCGGTGAGACTCTTGGCCAGGATGGCGGGCACCAGCAGCAGCGAGGCGTCGCCCAGCAGGCTGACGGCCATCCCGAAATAGACGAGCCGGAACCGGGGCCGACGCAGGACCTCCGGTATCACCGCTGACCGGCTGACCGGCGGACCGTCCCGTTCCCGGAGAGCACGGTGAACCGGTGCCGCGCGGTGAACCGGTGCGCCGTCCCGTTCCCGGAGAGCACGGTGAACCGGTGCCGCGCGGTGAACCGGTGCGCCGTCCCGCTCGCGGAGAGCCCCGTGGCCGACCGGCGTCCGGCCCGGTTCCCGGGTAGCACGGCAGTGGCGTCGCCGACCTCGGCGACCGCCTCGTCACCGGAGCCGGCACATACCAAAACTAGTTAGAACGACCGATATGTCGGTTCATAATCGTCATTCCGTCACAGCTCCTCGGAGCCGTCAAGAGGACCGTGGCCGCCAGTCCCCCCGGTCCAGGTTGAGGATCTCCGGGGTGTGCAGGCGCACCATCGTGCGAGCCACGTTCGGCGGGATACGCCCGGGCGTCAGCAGCGAGACCACCACCATGACGAGAAAGGCGATCGGCACCGTCCACGCGGCGGGCTGCGCCAGCAGGGCACCGACCAGGCCGGTGTACGGTCCCCCGCCGATCGTCAGCAGGACCGCACCGCAGGCGAGACCGCCACCGGCGAGCAGCCCCGCCATCGCACCCGCGGGAGTCAGCCGCCGCCACCAGATGCCCAGCACCAGCAGCGGGCAGAAGGAGGAGGCCGCCACCGCGAACGCCAGGCCGACGACGTCGGCGACCGGCAGCGAGCGGGCGAAGACCGCCAGAACCAGCGGAACGATCACGGCCAGCACCGCCGCCGCCCGGAACGACCGCACCCCTCCTTTGAGGATGTCCTGCCCGATCACCCCGGCGACCGAGACCGTGAGCCCCGAGGAGGTCGACAGGAACGCCGCGAACGCCCCGGCCGTCACCAGCGCCGTCAGCAGGTCCCCGGCCACACCGCCGACCAGCCGCCCGGGCAACGACAGGACCACCGTGTCACTGCCCTCCAACTCCGGGACGTAGATCCGGCCCAGCGCGCCGTAGACCGCCGGCAGCATGTAGAAGGCGCCGAGCAGCGACAGGACCACCAACGTCGTCCGCCGCGCCGCCCGGCCGTCGGGGTTGGTGTAGAAGCGGACCAGCACGTGCGGAAGCCCCATGGTGCCCAGGAAGGTCGCCAGGATCAGCGAGTAGGTCGAGTAGAGGCCGTACTCCCTGCCCGCCGACAGGGGCAGCGCCCACGAGGCCGCGTCCGCCGCGCTCAGCCCCGGCGCGCCACCGTCACGCCACGCCAGCAGCAGGAACACCAGCGGCACGGCGAGAGCGGTGAGCTTCAGCCAGTACTGGAACGCCTGCACGAACGTGATCGACCGCATGCCGCCCGACATGACGTTCACCGCGACCACGGCCGCCACCAGCAGGCCCCCCGCCCACTCGGGCGCTCCGGTGATGGCCCGCAGGACCAGGCCCGCGCTCTGGAACTGCGGCATCAGATACAGCCAGCCGATCAGCACGACCAGTACCCCGGCCATCCTCCGCACCGCCATCGACTCCAGCCGCGCCTCGGCGAAGTCGGGAAGCGTGTACGCGCCCGAGCGGCGCAACGGCGCGGAGACCAGCACGAGCAGCACCAGGTAGCCGCCCGTCCAGCCGACCGGCAGCCACAGCATGTCGGCGCCGAAGGTGAGGATCAGCCCCGCGATGCCCAGGAAACTCGCCGCCGACAGATACTCCCCGCCGATGGCGGAGGCGTTCCACAGCGGGGAGACCGTGCGGGAGGCGACGTAGAAGTCGGAGGTGGTCCGCGACAGCCTGAGCCCGAACGCGCCGATCAGCACGGCCGCCAGCACCACCAGCACGACGGCCGTCACCCCGTACGCGGTACTCAACGGGCCCTGTCCACCAGCTCGGCGAAGTGGCGCTCGTTCCGCTCCGCCTGCCGGACATACAGCCAGGCCCCGATCACGAACGCCGGGTAGATCAGGCCGCCCAGCACCGCCCAGGGCAGCGGGACCCCCAGCACGTGCAGCGCGCCCAGCTCCGGCACCAGCAGGAACACCACCGGCAGGCCCACCACCACGCACCCCAGCACCGTGCAGACGAACAGGGCCAGACGGAACTGGGTACGGATCAGCGAGCGCATGTAGACCTCGCCCAGCCGGGTCTGCTCGTCGATCTCGCGGGTGACCGGGTAACTGGGGTGGCGGGGAGCCGTCGTGCGAGGGCTGGTCACCACCTCGCGCCGCGGACGCTCCTCCTTGCGGGAGCGCTCGCCGTCCCTGCGCGGACGCTCGTCCTTACGCGGACGCTCGGCCTCCCCGCGCGACCGGTCGGCGTTCCGCCGGCGCGGCTCGGCCTCCTCGGGCCCGGCGTCGCCGCTCACTCCTGCCTGCCCTTGCGCGCCCTGCGGACCAGCAGGTCGCGCAGCTCGCGGGTGTGGCGGCGGCTGACCGGGATCTCGGTCTCGCCGATGCGGACCACGCAGCGTCCCGAGTCGATGTGCAGCTCGTCGATGTGCTTGACCGCGACCAGGTGACTGCGGTGCACCCGTACGAACCCCGCCGAGGACCAGCGCTCCTCCAGTGTCGCCAGCGAGATCCGCACGAGATGGCTGCCACCCGCGGTGTGCAGCCGGGCGTAGTCGCCCTGGGCCTCCACGTAGCGGACCTCGGTGCTGGCCACGAACCTGGTGACGCCGCCGAGCTCCACCGGGATGGTGTCGGGGTCGGCGCGGCCGGAGCCCTCGACCTCCGGCAGCTCCGCGGAGACGAACACCCTGCGGATCGCCTCGGCCAGCCGCTCCGGCCGCACCGGCTTGAGCAGGTAGTCCTCGGCCTTGATCTCGAAGGCGTCGACCGCGTGCTCCTCGTAGGCCGTCACGAAGACCACCCGGGGCGGGTTGGCGAACTGCGACAGCAGACGGCCGAGCACCACCCCGTCCAGGCCGCGCATCCGGATGTCGAGGAAGACCGCGTCGATCGGCCTCCCGTCGGCGATCGCCCGGTCCAGGACGCGCAGCGCCGCGGCCCCGTCCCTGGCCAGGGAGACCTCTCCGATACGGGGATCGTCCCGAAGGAGGTAGGCCAGGTCCTCCAGCGCGGGAAGCTCGTCGTCCACCGCAAGGACACGCAGGCCGGTCACGCTCACTCCTCCGGGTCGTTCGCGAGGGAATTTCTAGAGGGTGATGAATCAGACATCGCCTGTCAACTTCGCGGGATGAGGGGAAGATCCGGACCGGAGGCGGGCTCACCGGACGGAGACACCGGGATGGTACTTGGGCAGGCGGACGCTGACCTTCGTCCCCGCCCCCTTCGCCGTCTCCACCACCAGGCCGTACTCGTCACCGTAGACCTGGCGCAACCGCTCGTCCACGTTGACCAGCCCCACTCCCCCGGCCCCCGAACGCTCGTCGGCGGCACCGGCGAGGATACGGCGCAGGCGGTCGGGCTCCATGCCCACGCCGTCGTCCTCCACGCTGATCCGGCACTCGGCCCCGGCGTCCTCGGCGACGATCGAGATGCGCCCGATCCCGGGCTTGCTCTCCAGGCCGTGCTGGACCGCGTTCTCCACCAGGGGCTGCAGGCACAGGAACGGCACCGCGACCGCGAGCACCTCGGGGGCGATGCGCAACGTCACCTGCAGCTGGTCGCCGAAGCGGGCCCGTTCCAGGGTGAGGTAGCGGTCGATGGAACGCAGTTCCTCGGCCAGCGTGGTGAACTCCCCGTGCCTGCGGAAGGAGTAGCGGGTGAAGTCGGCGAACTCCAGCAGCAGCTCGCGGGAGCGGTTGGGGTCGGTACGGACGAAGCTGGCGATCGTCGTCAGCGAGTTGTAGATGAAGTGCGGGGAGATCTGCGCGCGCAGCGCCCGGACCTCGGCCTCCATCAGGCGCGTTCTCGACCGGTCGAGCTCGGCCAGCTCCAGCTGCGAGTCGACCCAGTTCGCGACCTCGTGGGCGGCCCTGACCAGCCCCGCCGAGGCGTGCCCGCCGTACGCGGCGAGCGAGCCCACCACCCTGCCGTCGGTGGTGAGCGGCACCACCACGGCGAACCTGATCGGGCACTCGGGCAGGTCGCACGAGACGACCTCGGGGCCCAGGACGCGGGTCCGGCCTCCGGAAAGCGTCTTGGCGGCGTGGGCGAACGCCTCGCGGGCGTGGTGGTCGCCCTCGCCGTCGTAGACCAGCAGCCGCTCCTCGTCGGTGACCGCCAGCGCCGGGGAGCCCAGCAGCTCCCGAAGGTAGCGGGACGCCTTCTGCGCCCCCGCCTCGGTCAGCCCCGCCCGCAACGGCGGCGCGGCCAGGGACGCGGTGTGCAGGGTCTCGAACGTGGCCCGCTCGGCGGGGCTGCTGCCCAGCTCCCTGCGGCCGCGCAGCACCCGCCACAGCACCAGGGCGGGTACGCCGATCAGCGCGGCGACCACCAACACGGCGACGAGGGGTTCCACGCTCCGGACCTTATACGTCCGGTCACGCCCGCGCCTCGTTCATGGAGATCACGGCCGTCGCCTTTACGATGTAGATTAAATTCTGCCCGCCGGGGACGGAGACCTGTCCTCGCAGGTGGTGAGGCGCGCGGGTGGTGAGGCGCCTCTCAGTCCCGCTCCCGCCCCGGGGCGGGGGTGAAGTCGGCGGCCTGATCCGGCCGGTAGACGCCTTCCGCGCCCACCTGGGCGGCGTGGACCCCCTCGTCGGGGGCGTACAGGCGAATCTGGACGCCGTCGGGGTCGACGAAGCCCAGCGCGTGGCCGGCGGACGCCTTGATGATCGGGCTGTGCGGGACGCCGAGCCCGTCCAGACGGGCGACCCAGGCCTCAAGCCCGTCAAGGGTGACCTGGAGCGCGAAGGGGTCGGCGTCGAAGAGCGCCTTGGCCAGGGAGGGGTTCTCGCGCAGCGCGATCTGGAAGGCCGCACCGGGGACCGTGAAGCTCATGCCCCTGATCACGCCGTCCTCGTCCTGGAAGCTGGTGTGGTGTTCCAGCCCCAGGACCTTCTCGTACCAGGAACGGCTCCGCTCCAGGTCACTCACCCAGATCTTGAGGTGGTGCACACCGGTCATTACGGCGTTCAACTCGTCTCCTCGGGGGGCCTGCGTCGTCGTGACGGTCGTGGTGAAACGGTGGTCGCGGAAGGGCGGCGGCCCTCCGCGTGCCCGAGATCAGAATAGTTCGCCCTCCGGCCCGGCATCCTGGACCTGACAGGACGTCCGGCGGCGGCAAGCTCCGGGTGGGCGGAGAGGAGGGGGTCCGCCGCCCACCCGGAAACGGTCAGATTACCCCGGCAGACATGAGTTTGGCTCGCTTGTGCGCACAGGTATCGGTCCGATCTCCGCGGACCCGACGGCCCAGTCGGGCAGACCGTCGCGCCGGAACTCCCCGACGGTCCGCTTGAGGACCCCCCATCATGCCCCGCGAGGCAGTTCCGAGGGGGTTTGGGGGACGCTTCGGGGGACATGGGCGGGCCGCCCTCGCGAATCGCCGAGAGCGGCCCTTTCCGTGCTACCGGGCATCTACTTCCTCTTGCCCCGCCGCAGGACGCGCAGGACGACCAGGACGAGCGCGGCGAAGGCAGCGACCGTCACGACGGGACGCTTGCTCGCCTCGGTCGTGACCCTGCCCGCCGCGTCCTTGATCTCGGCGGGAGTCGCCTCCCTCACCCTGCCGACGACCTCGGGAGCCGCCTCCTTCACCCGGCCGACCATCTCGGGAGCGGCCACCTTCACCCGCTCCACCATCTCGGTGGCCGTGGTGGCGGTCGCCGCCCCCACCTTGCGCAGGTCGTCGCCCACCTGGGCGGCGGTCTCCTGAATACGGCCCTTGACGTCGGTCTTGTGCACCAGTGCCTCCACTGTGTCGCCCAGTTCGCGGCGGGCGTCCTCGATGTCCCGCCGCAACGTTTCCGTGTCGTTCCCGTCGTCTCCGACGATCTTTCCGATCTTCGCCGCTTCCGTCGCTCCCGCTGCCCCGACACCGGTACCGCCGGTGTTGGCGTACGGGGTGGTCGCCGCCGTCGTCTCCGGGACGACGACGGGTGCCGCGCCCTCCCGGAGCGGGGACGTGCCGTCACGCCCCGGCTCCGAAGCGCCGAGGCCCTCTCGGGATGTGCCCTCCGGCTGGTTCGGCGGGATGTTCAGCGATCCGCTCTCGTCCGGCGTGATCGGCTCGTCGACACCCTTCCTGCGAGATCCGGTGGTTCCGGCGTCCGGCTCAAGCCGGCCGGGTCCGCCCGGGTCTGTCTCGGTCATCGGTGCGCCCTCTCTTTCACCGCGTCGATGTCGTCCTTGACGCTCTCGATGGTCCGTACGGGGGTGGGCGGGGCGGCTTCGGCGACCTGGCGCTTGCCGAAGAACCCGAGCGCGCCGGCCACGACCAGCAGCACCCCGCCCACCAGCGCGGCCGCCGCCCAGGCGGGCATGACCTGCGCGAGCAGCAGGATCACCGCGGCGACCAGGGCCGCGGCCCCGAAGAGGGCGACGATCCCCGCTCCGCCGAACAGCCCCACGCCGATCCCGGCGTGCCTGCCCTTCTCCGTGAGCTCCGCTTTGGCCAGGCGCAGTTCGTCCCTGACGAGACGCGAGACCTGCTCCGACATCTGCCGGATCAGCTCGGACGTCGGCAGTGACTCCTTGGTGTTGGTCATGGACTGCCTCCTCCCTCACAGCAAGGGGACGTCTACCCTCCCCTCCCCCGGCAAACATGGGCCTGGCTGCGATGATCACAGAGGGCTCGGGGGCGTCACCGTGCCGTATCCCATGGCGAACCACTCCATGGCCCGCATTTGATCCGTTTTTGATTTCGAGCCGGGACACCCGCGGCCCGGGCGGACACGGCGGCGATCATGACGACCCGGTCCGGGGATCCGGGATCACGGCGGTCCGCCAGGAAACCCCGGCCACCCCTCGGCCGGCGAGGCCGGACGCCTCGGCGGAGCGGCACCGCCACCCACGCGTCCGGTGCGGGTGGACACCTCGATCGCTCTCACCCCCGGGATGCGTCATGATCATAGGGAGGCCCGCGTGTCCGAGTGGTGGAAAAGTAGAGGTACGGGCGAAGATGAGCCTCTTGGGATAGTGCGGGGCACGATGAACACGAGCAGGAAGGCGGCACGCTAGAGATGGCACAGATCGTCGGCGGCGGCAGCCCGGTCAACGACGCCGAGCGACGGGTCATCGCACACCTGCGAGACAACGCCCCGGACGACTGGCTGCTGCTGCACAACATCGAGGTGCCCCGCGGAGACGACATCTTCGAGGTGGACGTGATCGTCCTGACCGGCCACTCGCTCTGCGTCATCGACGTCAAGGGCACCCGCGGCCGGATCGAGGTCGCCGGGACCCGCTGGTTCCCGCTGCGGCGTGAGGCGTTCGGCTCCCCCGTCGCCAAGCTGCGCGGCAACGGGCGCGCCCTGAAGGGCCTGCTCACCCAGGAGCGCCGCGAGCTGGACCGGGTCTACGTCGACAGCCTCGTGGTGCTCACCGGCCCCGACGCCGAACTGGTCGACCCCGCGGGCCGCGACTCGCGGCACGTCACCGACCTCGCCGGGCTGATCGACACGCTGAGCGACGTCTCCCGCGTCAGGCGCGGCCACACCACCGACACCGCGCCGTACGGCACCGCGATCATCGAGGCGCTCAACGGGAGCGTGCGGCGCTCCACGGCACCGCCACGCTTCGGCAGCTGGGAGGTGGAGGAGCAGCTGGGCGGCGACAACCGGGTCACCGAGTACCGCGCGATCAACGCGACGGTCCCCGGCAGCGAGACGGTCCTGCTGCGCGTCTACCGGGCGGACCCGCTGGCGCAGGAGGAGCCGAGGGCTGCGGAGCGACGGCTGATCACCAACGCCTACCAGGCCCTCACCAGGATCCCCCCGCACCCGTGCGTGGTGCGCGCCCGCGACTTCTTCGCCATCGACGACGAGAGCCGGTTCGTGCTCGTCCTCGACGACGTGCACGGCCAGGCGCTGCACCTGCACCTCACCGCCTCCCCGCCCACGCTCTCCACCGCCGCCCGGCTGGACGTGGTGGAGGACATGCTTCGCGGCCTGGCCCACGTCCACGCCAACAACGTGATCCACCGGGCGCTCAGCCCCGCGTGCGTGCTGGTGACGGAGGAGGGCCGGGCCATGCTCACCGGGTTCGACTACGCCAAGCCGGGGCCCCGCGCCCACACCGTGGCCAACGAGCTGCCCAACGTCCTCGACACCCACTACGCCGCTCCCGAGTGCCAGGCCATGCCCGTGCGGGTGACGGCCGCCTCCGACGTGTACGCGGCCGGGGTGATCGCCTTCCAGCTGCTGACCGGGAGGCTCCCGCCGATCACCCCCGACGCCGAGCCCGCCGCCGCCTCCGGCGAGGCGTCCGTGGAGGTGATGGACCTGCTGCGGCGCATGCGCGACCACGCGACGCACAAGCGTCCCAGCGCCGCCGAGGCCCTCGCCGACCTGCGGCGGGCCCGACGCCCCCGCCCGCCGGAGCCCGCCGGCCCGATCCCCTCCCCGCGGCATCTCGCCGCGGCACCGGATCCCGCCGGATCGGACGCCCGCCCCCGGGACCTCCCGCCCCGGGAAGCCCTCCCCCAGGAGGTCCGGCCACAGCAGCACACCGGCCTCCCCCAGAGCCAGGCCCCGCGGAACTCGGACTCTCCGGAGCCGGACCCTCCGGGCAGCACCGGCGCGGCGGGCACCGTGCCGGCGGGCGTCGGGCGACCAGAGGATCGCGGGCCGGAGGACCTCCCTCACCAGACCCGCCCTCAGGCTCCCGCGCGGTCCGAGGACGAGCGCCCCGAGAGCCCGCCCGCAGCGGAGACGCTGCTCGGCAGGCTCAGGACGGGACTACGGCGCATCACCGGCAAGAAGCCGTGAAGGCGAATCGGCCGCCCACCGTCGTCCGGGCCTGAGCCCGGCGCGGGCGAGGTCAGCGGCGGCGGGTGGGGCCGCCGCGGAAGCGGTCGAGGAGTCCGCGCAGCCTCTGCTGGTTGCGCGGGTCGCGGGCCATGGTCTTGGCCTTCTCCATGTTCCGCCGTCCCTGCGGGGTGCTCAGGTAGCGTCGGACCCGGTCGATCAGCGATGCCATGGTGCCCTCCATCTGTCGGAGACCTCCGACTACCCGGTGACGCCGGTTCCAATCGCCGCCGACACCGGGCCGCACCGGGACCGCACCGGGCTCAGGAGTCGACGAAGTCGTCGGGGACCATCACCCGCAGGCCGTTGGGGATGGTGCGGATCGTGATCGGGGTCATCAGGCGGACCTCGCCGTCGACGTCGGCGGCCATCGGCGGGTCGGTCTCCAGGTGCATCTCGCGCCCCACCACGAAGGGGCCTCCCGCCAGGCTGCGCCAGCGGCCGCTGCCGGCGCGGACCATGGTCTCCAGCAGCAGGCGCAGGCGCTTGCCCGAGCCGAGCTGGTACGCGACCAGGAGCCCGTTGTCGATGCTGATGTCCCTGGCGACCTGCCAGCCGCCGTGGAAACGGCCGTTGGCGATGTTGAGCTGGTGGGTGAGCAGCTCGTGGCGGCGCCCGTCCACGGTGAGGAAGGCACGGAACGGCCGGTGGCCCGGCAGGATCGTGAGGGCCGTGAGCGGGTAGGCGGCGCGGCCGAGAAGACGCTTCACCCCGTGCCTGACCTTGCCCGCCACCTCCACGGAGACCCCGAAACTGGCCAGGTTGGCGAACTCGCGGTCTCCGGCCACGCCCAGGTCGATGTCGGCGACCTTCCCCGTGCGCAGCACCCGGATCGCTCCGGCGAGGTCGAGGGGGACGCCCAGGCTTCGGACGAAGTTGTTGGTCGTGCCCAGGGGCAGCACGCCCAGGGCGACGTCGCGGTGGGCGACGTGCTTGACGGCGGCGCTGAGCGTGCCGTCGCCGCCCCCCACGACGAGCAGGTCGGGCTCGGAGGCGAGGGCCTCCTCCAGGGTGGCGCGCAGGCGCTTGGGGTCGACCACCGGCAGGAAACGGATCGAGTCGAACCCCTCGGCCCGCAGCGCGCGGACCACGGCGGCGTAGTGGCGCCGGCCTCGGCGCGAGCGCGTGTTGACGACCACGCAGACCCTGCCCTTGGTCCGGATGGCCTCGGTGTGCTCGGCCTTGCTTCGAAGCTCTCCCACGCTGCCCCTGTCCGATCGGATGGTCGCCCGTTCAAATGGTAGGGCCCCGCCGTCGATGACGGCGGGGCCCTACCGATTGTGGGATCTCGTTTACCTTGCCGGCCGGTGCCCCTACTTCTTGGGCGGGGTGACCTGCACGATCGCGCCGAGGTCGCCGGGGAGCGGGGTGATCAGCTTGAGCTTCACGCCCAGCGCCTTACCCTCGTCACCGGGGTTGCCCGAGCCGAGGACGTGGCCGTTGCCCATGTCGGTCCCGTACAGCTCGGTGGCCGGGGTGCCGTCGGCGTTGACGATCCGGGTGCTGTAGGGCTGGTCGCCCTCGGACGGGACGACCGTGGAGGCGTCGAAGTCGCGGTAGAACAGGCTGGTGCCGCGCGCCTCGAACCCGGGGTACCAGGTCTTCGCGTCGGTGAACTCGGAGACCCCCTTCTGCGCGGCCACCTTGGTGCAGTACTCGCTGAAGGGCTCACCCGGCCCCTCGAAGCACTCGGTGAAGGGGTAGGTCTTGGCGAAGGAGAAGGCGGCGTTCGAGCTCTGCACGCGGCCGCTCATGTTCTTGAGCGTGGTGGTGTCCTTCGCGGCCGCCGCTCCGGTCCGCCGCAGCGGGTCGAAGTGGGAGTCGACGAGGAGCAGGCTGCCCTTGGAGCCGATGCTCGGCGCCAGGTCGAGGTTGTTCGCCACCGAGTTGTTGGTGTAGTTGGAGTCGCGGAACCACACGAGCAGGCCGGGGGCGTTGTACTTGACCTTCTCCACCTTCCAGGAGCCCTCACGGGAGTAGTTGGTGGCGTAGGTGTACTGCAGGCCCTTGTCGAACCCGTCGAGGTTGCGCCACTCGGCCAGGTAGAACCGGGAGACCTCGCGCTTGCCGTCGTTGACGACCCAGCCCTTGCCGGTGGTGCCGTTGAAGGTGCCGCCGTTCGCCGTCCAGCCGGCGGCACCGCTCTCCAGGTCGTCGCTCCAGACGGTCTGGGCGCCGTTGGTGAGCGCGAAGTCGTCGACGTGCCAGCCGCGCGGGGTGTAGGCGGCGTCGGTGTTGTACGTCAGGCGCAGCTTGACGGTCGTACCGGCGAACGGGGTGAGGTCGACGTAGTCGTGCCGCCAGCCGCCGGTGTCACCGGCGAGGCCGTACTTCTTGTTGCCGAACGCGGCCAGGTTGCCGTTGGGGTCGGGGTAGTCGTCGCCGGTGGAGACCAGGGCGCCGCCCTCGGTGTAGACCTTCTGCTGGGCCCAGGTCGTGCCGCCGTCCGTGGAGACCTCGACGAAGCCGAAGTCCCAGTCCTCCTCGATCTCGTAGTTGTTCCACATCCAGAACTTCAGGTCGCTTCCCGCGGGCACCTGGACGTCACGGCCGATCTTGACGTTCGCCCACTCCTGGTCGAAGTTGGACCAGAACGTCTTGGTGCCGCTGTGCGGCTCGACCATCGTCACCGGAGAGCTCGTCAGGTTCACCCTGACGCCGTCCTGGGTGAGCTTGGGCGTGCGCGAGGCCTGGCCGATCGTCACCAGCCCTGCGCGGTCGCCCGGGTCGAAGACCTTGGGGTTGGCCCAGCCGAGGACCCACTTGCCCCAGAGGCTCATGTGGGTGGGCATCGACTGGAAGATCGGGCCGCTGTGCGAGCCGCTGGACATCAGGTCCCAGAAGTCGACGGCCGAGGAGGCCTGGCCGCTGGTGTCGTACAGGTCGGGAAGACCCAGGTCGTGGCCGTACTCGTGGGCGAAGACGCCGACGCCGGAGTCCTCGGGCTGCACAATGTAGTTGGAGATCTTCACGTTCTGGCCGGGCACCTGGTAGCCGCCGGCCACCGCGCTGGAGTGCGCCCAGATCGCGTAGGTGCCCTCGGCGCCGCCGTCGGAGGACTTGTCCTTGCCCGCGTGGACCAGGACGAGGTGGTCGATCACGCCGTCGGGCTCGGCGAAGTTCCCGTCACCGTCGGCGTCGCCGACGTCCTCGAGGTCGTAGTCGGCCCACGGGAAGTTCGGGTCGGAGGCGGCGAGGGCGTTCACCGCGTCGATGGCGAGCTGGCCGGCCCCGCGCGGGTTGTCCGGGTGGCCGCTCATGTCCTGCACCGGCTGGCCGCAGGCACGCGCGCCGTAGTAGGCCTCGGAGTGCGGGACCTTGATCCACGGGCTGGCCTGGCCGGTGACCGTGTAGGCGCCCTTGGACATCTCCTCGTACATGTTCTTCATGGTGTAGCCGGAGATGTCGATGCCCTTGCGGCCGTCGCGGGGGTCGGTCAGGTCGGTGCGGACGCGCTGGGTGATGCCCTGCTTGCTGTAGAGCATCTTGTTGAAGTGGTCGGGGCTGAAGTCGGGCACCCAGAAGCTGTTGTTGTCCTTGTGCGGCAGGGTGGCCGGGTTGGGGATCCTGTTGTGCAGCGGGCCGTTGAGCAGCGTGCCCGGCGGCTCGGTGACGCACTCGGCCGGGTCCTCGCTGTTCACGTCGGCCGGGCGGGAGAAGCCGGAGAAGTCGTCGTTGGCCTTGTCGTCGAACTCCACCAGCAGCGTGAGGAGCTTGGCCGTCTTGACGGTCTTCGACTTCTTGAAGATGAAGTCGGCGGGGTTGATCCCTGTCCTGATCGCCTGCGCCTCGCGGGCGGCCAGCACCCGCGCGGCCACCGGGTTGCCCTGCGAGTACTTCTCGGCGATCTTCTTGGAGGGACCGGCCTTGCGCGCCTTGGCCGAAGGAACGGCGGGGTCCTTGACCTCCGGCTCGTCCCTCGGAGGCGCGTAGTTGATGTAGTAGTCGGCCGCGGTCGGCTCGTACCGCGCGACCGAGGTGTCGCTCTCGGCCGACGCACCGCTCACGGCCAATCCCGTGACGGCCAGGCCGAGCACGGGGACTATCGCGAGAAGGCGCCTGCGAGCGCTCCCGCTCCTGACTCTGCCGGACAACGTGTCCCCTTCCTGCCGCCCGGGTTCACCGGACGCGTCCACCACCGGCGCGCCGTATGAGCGCGCCGAACGGGGACGTTAGACGAGAAAGTAAAGGAAGAGTCAAGAGACCAAATGATGTTGCGAAACTGCAATAAAACGCGTTTTGTCCGGAGAAGGCACGTTGGCATAGGCCGTAAAGTCCAATATGTGACCGCAATCTCCGCACTCGCCGCCGCGCTCGCACCGGAGAAGGTGCTGACCGATCCCGACGTGACCGACTCCTACGCGCGTGACCGGACCTTCCTGGAGCCGGGCAAACCGCTCGCCGTGGTGCTCGCCCACACCAGGGACGACGTGGTCGCCGTGATGAGATGGGCCACCGAGCACCGGGTGCCCGTCGTCCCCAGGGGCGCCGGGACCGGGCTGGCGGGCGGGGCGACCGCCGTCGAGGGATGCGTCGTGCTCGCGCTGCACAGGATGGCGGCGATCAGGGAGCTCTCCCCCGCCGACGAGATGGCCGTGGTCGAGCCGGGCGTCATCACCGCCGACCTGGACCGGGCCGCCCGCGAGCACGGGCTGATGTACGCCCCCGACCCCTCCTCGTACGAGATCTCCACCATCGGCGGCAACCTCGCCACCAACGCGGGCGGGCTGCGGTGCGTGAAGTACGGCGTGACCCGCGACTCGGCGATGGGCCTGGAGGTCGTGCTCGCCGACGGGCGGGTGATCAACACCGGCAGGCGCACGGTGAAGGGCGTGACCGGATACGACCTGACCGGGCTGTTCGTCGGCTCCGAGGGCACCCTCGGAGTGATCACCGCGGCGACGGTGCGGCTGCGCAGGGCGCCTTCGGTCTACCCGGCGACGATCGCGGCCGAGTTCACCTCGCTCAGGGACGCCGCGGCCGCCGTCTCGGCGATCATCGCGGCCGGATGCCAGCCGTCGCTGATGGAGATGCTCGACCGCAACACGCTCAAGGCCATCGACGACTGGCGGAACATCGGGCTTGAGGAGTCGACCAGGGCGATGCTGATCGCGCAGTCGGACGCGGCCGACGGGCCCGTCGTCTCCGAGCGGATGGCCGAGCTCTGCACCGCCAACGGAGCGGCCTTCGTCGCGGTGTCGTCGTCGGCGCAGGAGGCCGAGGAGCTGATCGGGGTCCGGCGGATGGCCTACCAGGCGAAGGAACGGCTGGGCAAGTGCCTGGTGGAGGACGTGTGCGTGCCGCGTTCCTCGCTGCCGTACATGATCGAGAAGATCGAGGCGATCGCCGTCAAGCACGACGTGCTGATCACCACGGTCGCGCACGCGGGCGACGGCAACCTGCACCCGGTCTTCATCTTCGACCACGCCCTGACCGAGCCACCGCCGCAGGTGTGGGCGGCGGCCGACGAGCTCTTCAGGGAGACCCTGGAGATGGGGGGCACCCTCACCGGCGAGCACGGCGTCGGGCTGCTCAAGCGGCGCTGGCTCGCGCTGGAGACCGGCCCGGTCACCGAGGAGATCCACCACGGGATCAAGCAGGTCTTCGACCCGCTCGGCATCCTCAACCCGGGCAAGGCGATCTGAGC
This sequence comes from Streptosporangium sp. NPDC000563, assembly GCF_040299985.1. NCBI lineage: Bacteria > Bacillati > Actinomycetota > Actinomycetes > Streptosporangiales > Streptosporangiaceae > Streptosporangium > Streptosporangium sp. NPDC000563. Next base: position 308,809 of record NZ_JBEPDA010000002.1, read on the forward strand.
GGGCCTTTGAGGGGACCTGCCCCGGATTCCCCGCCTCCCCGGTCGTCGCGGCGCGAGATCGCGAGAGCTCCGAGGCACGGCGTCGACGGCGTCATGGGATCCCGGAGTAACCCGGGCCTCCACCCCCGAGGGGATCTCCTTCACCGTTCACGCTGGTAGCGTTCTGCCCCATCTAAACCTTTTTTGGGTTTTGTTCGGGGACATCGTGTTCGGGGGGACATCGTGACGGCGCCGCTCATCGAGGGGGATCCACCGCGACTGGGCCCGTTCGAGCTGATCGGACGGCTCGGCGAGGGCGGCCAGGGAGTCGTCTACCTCGGGCGGGGGCCCGAGGGCGAGCAGGTCGCCGTCAAGCTCCTGCACCACGGGCTGGTCGGCGACCCCGAGGCCAGAGCCCGCTTCCTGCGCGAGGTGTCGGTCGCGCAGCGGGTCGCCAGGTTCTGCACCGCCGCCGTGCTCCACGCCGACCTCGCCGGCAGCCGCCCGTACATCGTGAGCGAGTACGTCCCAGGCCCGTCCCTGCGCCTGCTGGTCGACCGAGAGGGTCCCCGGCGCGGCGCGTCCCTGGAACGTCTAGCCGTCAGTACGGCCACCGCGCTGTCGGCGATCCACCGCGCGGGCATCCTGCACCGCGACTTCAAGCCCGCCAACGTGCTGATGGGGCCCGAGGGCCCGGTGGTGATCGACTTCGGCATCGCCAGGGCACTGGACGCGCCGGGGATGACGGCGACCGGTGTCGCGATGGGGACCCCCTCCTACCTCGCGCCCGAGCAGCTCGGCCCCGGCGAGGTGACACCCGCGGCCGACGTGTTCGCCTGGGGCGTCACGATGGTCTTCGCCGCGACCGGCAGCCCCGCGTTCGGCCAGGACTCCATCGCGATCGTGATCAACCGGATCCTGAACGCGCAGCCGGAACTGGGCACGCTTGAGGGACCGCTGCGCGACCTGGTCGCGGCCTGCCTGTCCAAGGACCCCGCCTCGCGCCCCACCGCCGAACAGCTCGTCAGCCACCTGATGGGCGCGGCCCCCACCGGCCCCGTCCCGCACCCGGCCGCCCTCCCCCATCTCGGCCCCGCACCCGGCGCCACTGCCGCGACCGGTCCCGGTTCCGCTCCCGCCACCGGCCCCACGTCCGCGACGCCCCCGCGACCGGGCGTACAGGGCGGGTACGGCCCACCACACCAGGCCGGACCGAACCAGGGCGGGCCATCACAGACCGGACCGTCGCCGGGCGGATCAGGTCCGAACGGTCCCGATCTCCACGCAAGAAAGAGGCCCCGGCCCGCAGGGCTCCTGCTCGCCGGAGTGGCGGTCGTGGCCGCGCTCGGCGCGACCGCGGGGGCCGTGGTGCTCTTCCAGGACAACGGGAAGGCCGCGGCGACGCGGCCGGCGGCGACCCCCACCGCGTCGGAGGTCACGGAGCCGGAGCCCGATCCGACGCTCGTCCCCGAGGTTCCGAAGGAGTCCTCCCAGCCCTCGGAAAGGGTTTCCGAGGCGGAGGAGAGAACCGAGACGGCCCCCGCGATCACGTCCTCTCCGTCCCGGCGCACCGCGCGGCCGTCCCCCCGGCCGGACGAGGATCCGGCCGGGGGGACGGAGAAGCCGACGGCGAAACCCGACAACTCCCCCGCACAGACTCCAGGACCGACGACCTCGCCGCAGCCGAGCGCCCCCTCCAAGCCCTCGCCGTCCCCGACACCCACGGCGAAACCGACGGCGAAACCCACCACCGAGCCACCGCGGAGGCCCAACCCCCACACGGCCACCGGCGTCTGCGGCGGCGGCTACAAGGTGATCAACTCCAGGGCGCTGGGCAACGCGGCGACCGTCTATCTCCTCTACAACGCCGCCCAGGGCAAGAACTGCGTCGTCACGATGGCCCGATACGTGACCTCCTCCAAGGTCGCGATGAACGCGATCCTCCAGGTGAAGGGCGGCTCCGCCGCTAGCGACCCCGGTAAATTCACCGCCTACGCGGGTCCCGTACGGCTTCCCGCCGGGAAGAAGTGCGTGATCTGGGGCGGTTCGTACGGATCACGGTCCTGGAAGAGCGGCTGGAGCCACTGCGGCTGAGCACGGGGGATCCCGGCTTCGTCGGCTTCCGTTTCATCCGGTCCGGCCGACTCCGGTCGTTTCCACCACCTCGCGCATGCATTTCGCCCAAGAGCAGCGGAAACCGGACATTGTGGCGTTCAGCGGGAAACGACTTGCGCGTGGACTCCGGGCAGGTCGTCGAACCCGGCGGACGAATCCATCGTGATCACGGTCCTCGCGGTGGCGGCCGCCGTCGCGGCGATCAGCAGATCGTACGCTCCCCGTGCCTTCCCCGAGCGGCGCACATCGGCCAGGAGGCGAGCGTGCACCTTGGCGACGTCCACCGTGTACTCCTCGACCGGTATCAACGCCAGAACCTCGTCCACGAAGGCCTGTCGCCCGGGACGACGCGCCGCATCCGCCAGCTCCACACCGACGAGCAGCTCGGCCACGGTGATCGCGGCGATCGCCACATCGTCGGCATCCCCGATCACCGCGTCCACGGCGGCCTTGCCCCGCTCCGCCGCGATCAGTACGCCGGTGTCCAGGATCAGGCGTCGGGCCACGTGCTCCTCATCTCGTCGTCGACCGCCTCCCTGGCCATCGCGACATCGGCCTCGAAGTCGGCGTCCAGCGTCTCCGCGGCCCTGGCCAGGAAGGCTTTGACCATACGCCCCGGCGCCGCGGGCGCGGGACCGATTACCGCGATCCGTTTACCTCCGCGAGTGACCACGATCGTCTCCCCCCTCTCAGCCTCGTCCAGAACGACCGCGAAGCTCCGAGACGCCTCAGTGGCAGTCATCACCTTCATGAAATCAGACTATCTGATTTTTAGCAGGAATCGCCTCGCCTCGGCATCCAGCCAACAGGGCGGCGGCCTGGAAGTGAACGCGCTGGAAAAAGCTGGATTCTCACCACATCCCCGGCAAACCAGCTGGGTCCGCTGGGAGTCATAGGAAGAGCACATATTCCCTCCCTTCGGAGCCTCCCCTTGCTCAAGAACCTCCTCGTGTCGGCGGCCCTGGTCGGCAGTGCCCTGATCGCACCGGCCGCCGTAGCCCTGCCCGCCTCGGCGGCAACCCTCCACGCCCAGGCCCCCGCCGTTTCAGCGGGTAGTCACGCCGCCTGCCAGTACCGACAGGACAAGCAGGTCTGGCGGTGCATCACCCCCGGTGCCTTCTGCCCGAAGGCCGCACGCGGAAAGTACGGGTACGCCAAGGTCACCAACCGCAAGTACCGGTGCCTGTACAAGAACAGCGACCCGTACTGGCGCTGGCGGCGCGCCTGATCCCTGAGACACAGGAGAGCGCCGATCCCCATGCAGGGGATCGGCGCTCTCCGGCGTTCCAGCCCGTCAGCAAAGTGACCATCCTGCGGTCTTCGGGGTTCCTCCGGACACCGGCGGGGCGTCGTCTCGGGGATAGCGTCTCCGCACGAGCCGCGGAACGCCCGTCCACTCCCCCGGGAGGCTCACACCGGGACGCGGTCCCCTTCTCGCACACGCTTCACGAGGTCGTCGGCGGCCTCCGGCCAGCGGGCGTGGTCGAAGGTGAAGCCCGCTTCGAGCAGACGGCCGGGGACGACCCGGCGGCTCTTCAGCAGGAGTTCGGTGTCCGAGCGCAGCACGAACGCACCGAGCCCGGCCATCCACCTCGTCGCGGGCAGGCCGACCCGGATCCCCCACGCCGCGCGCAGCGCGCGCATGAAGGCGCGCTGCGGCAGCGGCTCGGGGGCGGCGAGGTTCACCGGCCCGGCGAGGTCGTCCCGCTCGGCCAGGAACTCGACGGCGCGGACGAAGTCGCGGTCGTGGATCCAGGACATGTACTGCGCGCCACCCGCGATCGGACCGCCGAGCCCGAGCCGCGTCATCCGCAGCAGGACGTCGAGGACACCGCCGCGATCGGGACTCATCACCATCGCGGTACGCAGGGCGACCTTGCGCGTGTGCGGGGTTTCGGCCCGTTCCTGCTCCCGCTCCCACGCTTTCGCGATCTCGACGCTGTAGGCCCAGTAGTCCGGGACACCGGGTTCGCCGCCGCCGATCACACCGGTCGCCTCGTCGTTGGGCGCGTCGAAGCGGTGCGCGTAGACGGTGGCGGTGCTCATCTGCAACCAGACCCGGGGAGGTCGCGCGGCGGCGGCGATCGCCTCGCCCACGACCCGGGTGGAGTGCACGCGCGAGTCCATCATCGCCCTGAGGTTGGCGGCGGTGTAGCGGCAGTCGACGCTGCGCCCCGCCAGGTTGACCACGACGTCGCTGCCGTCGATCTCCCGCGTCCAGGGCCCCAGGGTCTCCCCGTCCCAGCGCACGTCGCGCTCCCGCACCGGCCGCCTGGTCAGCACCACGACGTCATGTCCTGCGGCGGTCATCGCACGATCCAGGATCGCGCCTACCTGACCGCTTCCTCCGGGTATCACTATTTTCATTCGGACTCCCCAGAACGTGTGAGGCCAGCCTAGCGCGGCACGCTGAACGCGTTCAAAAGCGGTCGCCCACCGACGGATTCGGGTGCGAGTCAGGAGACGACCGAGCTGCGGCGCTCGATCAGTACGACGTCACGCCAGACGCCGTGGTGGCGTCCGATCCGCTCACGGATGCCGATCACCCGGAACCCGGCGCGTGCGTGCAGGGCGAGGCTCGCGGTGTTCTCGGGGAAGACGCCGGATTGGATCGTCCAGATCCCGGCGGCCTCGGTGGAGGCGATCAGTGCCGCGAGCAGCGCGGAGCCGACACCGCGTCCTCGGGCCTCGGGGTGGACGTAGACCGAGTGCTCCACCACCCCGGCGTACGCGCACCGGTCGGAGACCGCCGTCGCCGCGACCCAGCCCAGCACCCGGTCACCGTCCCGATCGCTGTCGGTGTCGCTGTCGGTGTCGGTGTCGGTGTCGGTGTCGGTGTCGACGGCGACGTGACTGTGGGCGGGCAGCTTGGCCGCCACAAAGTGTTCCCAGGTCGGGACGGCGGTTTCGAAGGTCGCCTGGCCTTCGTCGATGCCAAGTCGGTAGATGTCCAGCACCTGCGCGCCATGCCTCGCGGTCATGGCCGTGACGCGTGGCCCCGCAGTGGTGGTCATGCCCGGCCTGCGGCGGGGACCAGTTCGGCCAGCAGCGCGCGAACCCTGGCATCGATCTCGTCGCGGATGAGGCGTACCTGCTCGACGCCCTGACCGGCCGGGTCGGCCAGCTGCCAGTCCAGGTAGCGTTTGCCGGGGAAGATCGGGCAGGCGTCGCCGCAGCCCATGGTGACGACCACGTCGGCGGCCTGGACTGCCTCGCCGGTGAGCGGTTTGGGGAACGCGCGGGTCAGGTCCAGGCCGAGCTCGTCCATGACCGTGATGACGGCCGGGTTGATGGAGTCGGCGGGGGCGGATCCGGCCGAGCGGACGGTGACACTTCCGGCGGCGTGGTGCTCCAGCAGGGCGGCGGCCATCTGGGAACGTCCGGCGTTGTGCACGCAGACGAACAGAACCTCGGGAAGGGTGGACATGAAGGCTCCTTGAAAGCGGGCGGCGGCCCGTAGCCGGTCGAAGGACAGGGACAACAGAGGTTCTCGGCTCACGCGCGGGCGAGGCGGTGGCGCAGGGCCAGGGAGAGGTAGACCAGCGCGAGCAGGACGGGCACCTCGATCAGCGGGCCGACCACCCCGGCCAGGGCCTGGCCGGAGGTGACGCCGAAGGTGGCGATCGCGACCGCGATGGCGAGTTCGAAGTTGTTGCCCGCCGCGGTGAACGCCAGCGTCGCGGTGCGCGCGTATCCAAGACCGACCAGGTGGCCCAGGGCGAAGGCACCGACCCACATGAGCGCGAAGTAGACCAGCAGCGGCAGCGCGATCCGCGCGACGTCGAGCGGCTTGGAGGTGATCGCGTCGCCCTGCAGGGCGAACAGGATCACGATGGTGAACAGCAGACCCCACAGCGCCACCGGACCGATCTTCGGCAGGAAACGGGTCTCGTACCAGGTGCGGCCCTTGGTCTTCTCCCCCAGGCGGCGAGTGAGGTATCCGGCCGCCAGCGGGATTCCGAGGAAGATGAGCACGGAGCGGGCGATGTCCCAGGTGGACACGTCCAGCGCGGCGGCGGGCAGGCCGAGCCGGCCAGGCAGCGCGACCAGGTAGAACCAGCCGAGCCCGGCGAAGGCGATCACCTGGAAGGCGCTGTTGAGCGCGACCAGCACGGCGGCGGCCTCCCGGTCCCCGCAGGCCAGGTCGTTCCAGATGACGACCATGGCGATACACCGGGCCAGCCCGACGATGATCAGGCCGGTGCGGTAGTCGGGCAGGTCTGGCAGGAAGAGCCAGGCCAGGGCGAACATCAGCGCGGGACCGGCCACCCAGTTCAGCACCAGCGAGGTGACCAGCAGCCGCCGGTCACCGGTCACCGTCTCCAGCCGGTCGTAGCGGACCTTGGCCAGCACCGGATACATCATCACCAGCAGGCCCAGCGCGATCGGCAGCGAGATGCCGTCGACCTGCACGACCTCCAGGGCGGCGCCCAGACCGGGGATCGCCCGGCCCGCCACCAGCCCGGCGGCCATCGCGGCGGCGATCCAGACCGGCAGCCACCGGTCCAGCCTCGACAACCGCACCGGCGGCACCGCTTCGGTCCCCGCCGGGGCGGACGGTGCCTGCGCGGCGCCGCTCACGCCATCGCCGGCATGCGCGGCCCCAGGATCGCCGACAGCCGCGCCAGCACACCCGGGTTGACCCAGTAGTAGACCCAGGTGCCGCGCCGTTCGCAGTCGATCAGCCCGGCCTGGCGCAGCACCTTCAGGTGGTGGCTGATGGTCGGCCCGGTCAGCTCGAAGGCACCGGTCAGGTCGCATACGCACGCCTCGCCGCCCTCGTGGCAGGCGATCAGCGACAGCAGCCGCAGCCGCACCGGATCGGCGATCGCCTTGAACAACGGCGCCAGCTCCTCGGCCTCGGCCGCGTTCAGCGGCTCGCACGCCAGCGGCGCGCAGCATGCCTGCCCGGCCTCGTCGGTCCCGGCCAGGTCCACGATCGGCAGCGCTTGTTTCGACATAGCTCTAAGTTGACAGATCTCTAAGCACCATTGCAAGCTGGCGACACCCGCTGAATAGATATTCATCGAAACAACGATGCGGGCGGTGACCGCCACCACCCGCCGGAACCTCCTGGAGGACCACCATGTCCCGTGTCCAGCTCGCCCTGCGCGTCTCCGACCTGGAGGGCTCGATCGCCTTCTACTCCAAGCTGTTCGGCGTGGAACCCGCCAAGCGCCGCCCCGGTTACGCCAACTTCGCCATCGCCGAGCCGCCACTGAAGCTGGTGCTCCTGGAGGGTGAGGAAGGCCACGACACCCGCCTGGACCACCTGGGCGTCGAGGTCACCGACACCGCCCAGGTGGAGGCGGCCACCCGGCGCCTGAAGGACGCCGGGCTCGCCACCTTCGAGGAGAACGACACCTCCTGCTGCTACGCCCTGCAGGACAAGGTGTGGGTGACCGGTCCCGGCGCCGAGCCGTGGGAGGTGTACGTGGTCAAGGCCGACGCCGACGTCCTGGGCAAGTCCGCGACCGCCGACCAGGACCCCGCGGCCCCGTGCGCCTGCGGCCCGACTGCGGAACAGGCCCCGGACCAGCCGGTCGGCGCCGCGGCGAGCACCGGCTGCTGCTGACGAACCACCGAGAGATCACCCTGCCTGCCACAACGCGCGACAACCCCGCCAGGAACCACACGGCCGGCCGCGGCAGAAAGCGACAGCGGAAGGGATGATGTGAATCTGGGTGGGATGCCGACCCGGCGCTGATGGAGTGGTTTCTCGGCGGGCAAGCACCGCGGATGCGAAAAGACTCCGCCGCTTCTCCGGCGCAGGCCCGACGGGGGCCCGGCGGGGCCCCGGCGCCTGGGGTTCGATCGTGAGAGAGAACTCAGGGCGCTGGGGTTCAACCGCCCTGAGCGTAAGGTGCCGCTCCGGCCCCCGCCCAGCCCGGTCGTCATCGCCACCGTGTGCACGATGCCCGAGGAGCTCGGAAGTCATTAGGTTCGAGCCGTCAGCGCAGGCGGCCCGCGCAGCGGCTGGCGCCCGGCCGGCGTCGGCGGGTCCACCCCCTCGCCTCTTGCCGCACCTCAGCAGAGGCATAACCGTGTGCCGAACAGGCCCGCGCGCAGGCCGGGCTCTGCGCGTCCGTAACGCGCCCTGCCACCGGCGCCACGGCAGTGAAAAGCGCCCTCCGCCCCAGAAGCTACGGCAGCACCGGCAACGACACCGCCGTTTGGGGTCTTCTCGGAGCGGGTTTGGGTCATTTCACCAGTTGCGCGGCAGGACGCAACCATGGATAGTGACTTTAAGTGATCATATGAACCGTATATGTGACCGTTGGATGTCTCCAGTACCAGTGCCAGTCCCGTCGTTGACCAGAGCGACGGCGTCGCGTCGTTTTCGATCCCGCTGCTGTTGCCCAGAGCGTCGCGTTGAGCGGCTCGACGCCGACCCACCCGAGAAAGGACCCCATGACCCCCCTGACCACCCCGGTCTCCAGCCTCACCGCGACCGAGATCGAGCAGACCGTCACCCTGGTACGCGAGGCCGGCCTGGCCGGCGAGAGCGTCCGCTTCGTCTACATCGGCCTACTCGAACCACACAAACAGCAGGTACTCGCCTTCCAGGCCGGCACCGGGCCAAGGCCCGACCGCCAGGCGCGGGTACTGCTGCTCGACACCACGACCGGCGACGCCCGAGACGTCAGCGTCGACCTCACCACCGGCGCGGTCGCCACGATCGTCGATGTCGACGGCTCTCGCGGCGCGATGCCGATCATGGACGAAGAGTTCATGTCGGTCGAGGGAATCCTCGCCCAGGAACCGGCCTGGGTCGAGGCGCTGGCCAGGCGCGACCTGACCACCGAGCAGGTCAGATGCGCGCCGCTGTCAGCCGGCGTCTTCGGCCTGCCCGGCGAGAAGGGCAGGCGGATCATCCGGGTGCTCTGCTTCGCCACGCTCGACCCCGACGCCCACGTCTGGGCACACCCGGTGGACGGGCTGAGCGCCTACGTCGACCTGATCGAGAAGAAGGCGACCGAGGTCATCGACATCGGTATCTTCCCGCTGCCGCAGGAGCCGAGCACGTTCCACCTGCCGCAGGGGCGCCCGGCACCGTTGGAGACCCTGAAACCCATCGAGATCACCCAGCCCGACGGGCCGTCGTTCCAGGTCCAGGGCGATCGGATCACCTGGGCGAACTGGTCTTTGCACTTCGGCTTCGACGCCCGCGAAGGCCTGGTGCTCCACCATGTGGCCTACACCGACCCCGACCACGACGGCGAGCTGCGGCCGGTCATCTATCGCGCCTCCATCGCAGAGATGGTCGTGCCCTACGGCGACCCGGCGCCGGTCCGCTTCTGGCAGAACTACTTCGACGCCGGCGAATACCTCTTCGGCCGGTATGCGAACTCGCTCACCCACGGCTGCGACTGTCTCGGCGAGATCCACTACGTCGACGTCGACCTGGCCGACGAACTCGGCAACGTGCAGCAGATCCCCAACGCGATCTGCCTGCACGAGGAGGACTACGGCACGCTCTGGAAGCACACCGACATCTACACCCCCAACTCGGCCGAGGTCCGCCGCCAGCGCCGTCTGGTGATCTCCTTCTTCACCACGGTCGGCAACTACGACTACGGCTTTTTCTGGTACCTCTACCTCGACGGCAGGATCGAGTGCGAGGCCAAGCTCACCGGCATCCTGTTCACCACGGCCTACCGCGGGCTACGAGAATGGCCCTACGCCGGCGAGGTAGCGCCAGGCCTGGGCGCCCCGTTCCACCAGCACCTGTTCAGCGCCCGCCTCGACATGATGGTCGATGGCGTCTGCAACGCGGTCGACGAGGTCGACGCGGCCCGGGTGCCGCTCTCATCGGAAAACCCGTACGGCAACGCCTTCAGCTACACCCGGACCCGGATCGCCAGCGAGGCCCAGGGGGTACGCAGCGCGGACGCCTCGGTCGGGCGGACCTGGCACATCGTGAGCACCGAGCGCACCAACCGGCTCGGCCAGCCGACCGGCTACGTCCTGCGCACCGAGCAGAACCCGACCCTGCTGGCCGACCCCTCCTCCTCAATCGCCGCCCGGGCGGCGTTCACCACCCGAGAACTGTGGATCACCCGCTACGCGTCCGAAGAGCGATATCCGGCAGGCGAGTTCGTCAACCAGAACCCGGGCGGCGACGGCCTACCGGCGTATGTCGCGGGCGACCGCCCCCTGGACGGTGAAGACATCGTGCTGTGGCACACCTTCGGCGTGACCCACTTCCCGCGACCTGAGGACTGGCCGGTGATGCCGGTCGACCATGCCAGATTCTCGTTGACGCCCTATGGGTTCTTCGACCGCAACCCCACACTGAACGTGCCCGCCGACACGGCCAGGCACCACGGCGGACCCTGTCACCACGGCGCCTGAGAGGCGCAGACGGAGCAGGTGGTGGCCGGGCGCTGCTTCCGGCGGTGCTCGGGGCCCCCATGCCAATCTCCTCTCAACGAGTGGCACAAGAATCCAAGAACCCGCCTCCACAAGACCAGGGGCACACCACTGTGTCCCGGCTCAATGAAGGTGGCACGGCCAAGGGCTTTCGAGCTGGACGCGTGCCACTTTCACTGAGTCAGAGCAGTCAGTAGGCGCACTGGACGACGACGTCGTCGAGTTCGGCGCGTGGGGCGAACTGGTGGTTGAAGGCCTTTGCCACGGTCAGCCGCAGCACGACATCGGAGCGCTGCGCGGTCCAGCTCACCGTGTGCAGGCGCCAGCCTGGGTCCACCGTCTGGTCCACCGGTACCGTCTTCAGGGCGATGTAGGTCCAGTCGGCCGGGTTGATGACCTCCAGGTTGAAGGTTGCCGCGGCGTTGCGCAGGTCCAGCCAGACGCCCGCGGTACAGCGGGCGCCGGGGTGGGCGGGCACCGGGGTGAGGAAGATGGTCCGGCCGATCGCGCACCACCCGCCGGTGTTGCTGACGCGCAAGCCGGCCATGCCGGTGCCGGTACGGGGCGAGGCGATCCCGACGCTCTGGAAGTACGGGGTGTCGCAGTCGCCCTGGTCGGTGAACGTCCAGCGGGCGGCCGGGTTCGACGCCGGTTCGAAGCCGTCGGAGAGCTGCCAGATTCCCGCGGACGCGGGCTCGGCCGGGAGGAGTGCCGCTGCGAGGGCGATGGCTGCCGCCATCAGCGTGCGTGGAAGTGCTGAGCGCATAACCAAGCTCCTTGTCAGAGCTAAGACGACAACACTGTCATTTTGCGGCCACTAGGGGCTCGTCCGTAGTTTCCAGACTAAAAACAACACTAAGACGGTGACTCATTTGGCGAGTCGGCGGTAGCAGACAAGGGCTGCGGCGATGGCGACGAAGGATGCGAAGTGAGCGGCCAGGCGTTCATAGCGGCGGTGTACCCGCCTGGACCACCTGGGCGTCGAGGTCACCGACACCGCCCAGGTGGAGGCGGCCACCCGGCGCCTGAAGGACGCCGGGCTCGCCACCTTCGAGG
>NZ_JBEPDA010000002.1:320428-402899 GCF_040299985.1 Streptosporangium sp. NPDC000563
CCGGCGCCGAGCCGTGGGAGGTGTACGTGGTCAAGGCCGACGCCGACGTCCTGGGCAAGTCCGCGACCGCCGACCAGGACCCCGCGGCCCCGTGCGTCTGCGGCCCGACCGCGGAACAGGCCCCGGGGCAGCCGGTCGGCGCCGCGGCGAGCACCGGCTGCTGCTGAGATGAGGCCGGTCTCCATGTCCGGCCACAATGGAGACCGGCCTCATCTACGGTCAGACGGTCATGAGTGGATTGGCGAATGATCATCGAGGAGATCAAGCACTACCGAGAGCTGCTCGACATCCATTTCGATCTACGCAGCTATACCTGCGTCTCCTGGAGCAGGATTCCGGATGTCGCGAAGGTCGCCTCATGTTTTGGAAATCCAGCGGAGCCGGTGGGTAGGTGGACCCTCTCCGAGGCCTCCGAGTACAAGGATCGGCATGACCCGTCATCCCCCGAGGAACTGGATCCGATCGTTCTCCTTGGCACTCAGCCTGGATGGACGATCGCAGTCGAGCCCAGTGGCCGAGAGGCCACCGCCACGGAGGTCATGCGTCGACTTTCCGCCGGCGGGGAGGCATTCTGTGTCTTCGGGGGCGGCAGTCCTGAGTGGCAATATTCCCGAGACGGCGGCAATCCCCTTCGGGTCAAACACATCAGTGATGATGAGCCAGAAATTCTCACACTGGAAGCTTTGATGGGAGATCTACCGTGCCGGGCGGACTCCGCTGGCGAAAATTGGCTGGAGGCCGCCTACGCACTGGCTGAGCGGGTCACAGGAGTGCGGCTCGGTGATGAGTGGCTCACAGAACCTCATGAGGGCTACATCATCCGGAAGGCTCCTCGTGAAGTATTGCCGAAGAACCTGCGCGATCACCTCGTCGCGATGGATCCGGAAATCGCGGAGATCGTTGCCGATCCGCATGGGCACCGCAGGAAGACCGCGGAGTTGTGTGCGCGGATCGCAGTGGAAATCACAGGTCTCGGAAGCGACGTGATCCACAGCGTGTTGGCGGCGACTTTAGACTCCAGGCTCATTACTGCAGAGTTGAGGATGCAGGTGCAAGAACTCGCCTTCCAGAGTGGGCGGCACGATCTTCCAGGCACACCCTCGGATCAAACCGCAGTATTGCATGCTCTGCTGGGCGCGCTCAACCAGAATGAAAGGCAAGCTGCCGAACTCGCGTCTAACTGGGCCTCGCGAGTCGGAGACGGCAGTCCCGACCAGCGAGCACGCCTGGCGATACTGAAAGCATGCACGGAATATGTATGACCACGAAAGATCGCCAAGATTATAAACCGCATCAAAGTGTGCGGAACCAAGAAATGAACGAATTTTATTCCAGGCGGATAATCAGCAGTACAGCTACAGCTGGTGCAAGTACTAATGGGAGCCTCATGACAAGCCGCGAAAAACTCGACCAGTGGTCGTATTTCGAAGAGCGAGGTCTGGCGGACAGGTTCGAGTGCGCGTGGGTCGAGGCACCCGACTACCGCGCGGCGGTCACCGCGCTGCGAGCGGAGAAGGAGACACTCGCCTGCGACCTGAACCAGGCGCGTCGGTGGTATCTCCCCTACTCGGAAGAGAACGTCGTGTGGGTGTCCGAGCAGAGCCTCAACTGGATCAAGATGTTAACCGTGTCCGGATCACTCCCATGGCGTGCCCTCGAATCACTCCCGCAGCCGAACGGCCGGGCCTACCATCTGACCTACAACGACGGCGAATTCAGCGAGCCGGTCTATGTGAACGGGGGCGAGTGGGAGGACATCCCCGCGGATCAGTGGGACCGCCCTCGGCAGGAGGGAGCAGGTCTCGTCGGTTCCTCCGACATCGCCCAGGAGATGAACTTCTACCTCGCCGCGCTGGCATACACGACCGGCAGGTTCATCGACGACACCTGGTTCACCACACCGGGACTACTCTGCCGCATCCCGGACGGAGCGTGGCCCCGTGAATGACCAATGGGAGCTCCTGCGCGGCGCGGGACTGGCCCGCGGGTTCACCGGCACCTGGATCGAGTCGGGCGACACCGACGCGGTGGCCACCCTGCTCGGCGCGGATCTCACCTCCCGCCAGGACTGCGACCTGGCCACCGCCATGACCTGCTACCGGCCGATGGCCTTCACCGAACGCGCCTGGATCGGCCCCCACGCCGACGGCTGGACCCACGCCCTCACCATCAGCGGCCCACCCCCGGTGACCACCGGCCTGACGGACGCGGGCCTGCGCTTCCTCCAGATCCGCACCATGAACGCCTACGTCTACGACCTCCTCCACGGCGACGGCACCACGACCGACTGGGCGACCCAACGCTGGTACGGAGAGGTCATCACCGAACCCGGCTCCATGGTCGAGCCCTACCTCCGAGAAGTCGGCTGCCCCGAGTCCCCCGAAGTCGTGCGCTCCGGATCCTGGGTCGTCGAACCCGAACACCACGGACGGGTCTGCCTGGAGACCTACCTCTTCCTCACCGGACGCATGAGCGGCCGGTTCATCGACCACCAATGGCTGAGCGAGAAGAGAGCCCTCTACACCATCCCCCTGCCACCGGCGATGTAGCCGAACACGTCGCCCTCGGCGACGACCGCGGCCCGAGGTTTCCCCTGTGGTCCGGACTCCGGCGGTGGGTCATCAGGTCATTCGACGCCCAGCGCCTTCTTCACCCGGAGGGCGACTTCGTCGATGCTCCCCATCGCCTTCCACTCGCCTTTCAGGTCTTCTTGTCCGCCCACAAGCTTCGAGCCGTCGTCGAAGACCATCCCCTGGGCATCCGGGGTTGCCAGAACGGCACCGCTCGGCAGACCGTTCTCGGCCCCTTCGATCCGCAAGGCCGTTCGCCGATCCGAGAAGAGGAAGAGCATCACTCTCACACCGGCGGGTATGGCCTTTCGGAAATCGTCAAGAGACCTGCTGGGCGTTCCATCGTGATACAAGCCCCCCTGGTCCAGGTCGACATAGACGCGACCGCCACTGACAATCCCGTTGTCCTTTACGGTGGAGTCGACGCGAACGTGCATGACCACACGCTTGTCCGGATAGGGGTCACCTTCGATGTCATATATGTCTCGCCCCTGTTCGAACCCCTCGACACTTCCGATGACGATGGCTTCATGATCTCTGGACTTAACCAGCTCCTCGGGTGAACTCTTGTGGTCGTAGTCGACAATCATCGCCCGAAGCACCGATGTGTCTATGCGGTATGTCGTTCCGGTTGTCTGCCCATTTCCCCTAGCCGGAGATTGCCGAGCGCCGCAGCCAGAGGTCATGGAGATGGACAGAGCCAGCACTATCACGAGACGAAAGCTCGTCAAATTCACGTAACACTCCATGAGCATCATCGGTAAACGGTTCGTGGTCACCGACGCGCTCGGGCCGCTGACGGCGGTGACGGTGCGCCCGGCCGAAGTGCGAGATCGCGCCGGGGCCACCCTCACCAGGGGCGAGTTGCAGGAGTCTCCTCCTGTGACCAGCTTGTTACAGGGAGGCGAGGTAACCCGTCGAGAAGATTCCGCGTCTCAACAGTCGTGATCAACCAAGCGATGGCAACAGTACTGGTGATCGGATCGCTGATGGGCGGAACCAGCGCGGCCCACGCGGGCACCACCGAGATCCCCAAAGGCTTCCTGCTGACCGAGCGCGCGGCGGCTGCGGGACCGGTCATCGAAGACGAGGAGTGGTGGGAGATCAGTAACAGCCTGTCCCGGCAGCTCGCGCTCAATCCCTGTCGCACGAAGGGGAAACCCCGTGACGGCCGGGTCGCGATGCGCACCATCACGTACTCCAACAGCGCTCCCTCCGGGAGCGGCGAACAGCTCGTGCTGTACAGGAGCACCAGGTCCGCCCAGGCCGCGTTCCGTAAGCTCCGGGCGGACCTGGCCAGGTGCCCGAGGCGGGCGACGACGAAGAGCGGCAGCGGGTTCGGCTACGTCGGCACGCCATTGCGCGTCGGAGACGAGGCCCTGTCTGTCGCGGGCCACTTCCACAAGCGAGGAAAGCGTGACCGTGAGCCTGCCGAGCTGGGGGTCGTCGCCCGCCGGGGCGCCGCGCTGTTCGTCTACACCGACGTCGGCAACGGCCTGGGAGCGGGCAGGAAAATCGTCAACCAGGCAAAGAAGATGACGAAGAAGGTGTGCGGCCTGCCCAGGGTGTGCGGGTAGATCGCCCGCTTCGGAAAAAGCCCCGCATATCCCCACCGATGGCGGCCGAACCACCGTCGGCGGATTGACATCCAGCCGATTCGTACGGACACTGTCCGTACAGAATCTAAGCGGTGGGGAGTGATCTCCCTACGGTCGAAGAGCGCCGCGTACTGCGGCGCCGACCGGCGTCGGCGCAACGCCGACATCCGCTGTGGAGGAGCCAGCAGCCATGACCCGTCCCGCGCCCGGCAACACCGCCTCCCCCAGGCACGACACCAGAAGCCGACTCGAAGTTCGCATCAGCACGGAAGACAAGAACCTGATCGAACAGGCCGCCCACGCCAGACGGGAGACCGTCACCGGCTTCGTTCTCCACGCCGCCCTCGACGCGGCCGAAGAGGTCATGCGCCATGAACGGATCACCGTCGTGCCTCCCGACTTCTTCGAAGCGATCATCGACTCACTTGACGCCCCCCCGCAACGGAACGAAGCGCTGACCCGTGCCGCCCGGGAGAGCCGAGAGATTCCGAAAAGGAAGTAACGGGTGTACGCCCCTCAGTCGCTCAACCAGCAGCACCGCACGGATTCGTTCGACTGCGGGAAGGAGGCGCTGAACTTCTGGTTGAGCACATCAGCCCTGCAGGCTGAAAAGAACCGCACCGCCCGCACTTTCGTGTGGACCGCAGACGGAGAGCACGACGTCGTCGCCTACTACTCCCTTGCCGGTCATCTGCTGCAGAAAGACGAGATCCCCTCCAAGGCAGGTCGTGGCGGCCCGAACCAGATTCCCGCCGTCATCCTGGCGCGACTGGCACTCCACAAAACATTGCAGGGCGGCGGCCTGGGCAGTCGTCTGCTCGTCCACGCCCTCAGCAGGGCAATGGAGTCATCTCGGAGCGTGGCGGCTCGCCTGGTCGTCGTCGACGCCCTCGACGAGGAGGCGGCGCGCTTCTATGAGAAGTACGGATTCATCCGTGTCCCGGGGAACACGCGACTGGTTCGAAAGATGAGCGACATCGAAGCCGACCTCAGCGGCTGAACATCTGACCCCTTGGTCAGAGACGAGGTGGTGGTGCCCTGCTGCCGGTACCGGACGGGGAGGGCCGCCCGGCGTGGTGGCGTCGAGTCAGCCCGGGTGCCGCTCGCGGTCCCCCGGCGGGCAGGACGGGTTGCACAGGACGTCGACCCAGATGTCGGCGACCGGCGCGGTGATCTGCTCGACGGTCTCGGCCGGGATCACGTCGTCGGTGACGTCAGCCCAGATCAGGCGTACGGCGGCGGCCAGCGTGACGATGTGGGTGCCGCACCCCGCACACAGGCGCACCCCGTCGGACAGGTCCACGATGGGCAGCGGACCGCTCACCGGGACCTCCACTCCGCGCAGACGAACCAGACGGTCTTGCCGTCCGCCGGTCTGCCCTCCGACGCCGGTACGACGCCCCACCGGTCGGCGTAGGCCGTGACGATCGCCAGCCCACGACCGTGCTCCTCCTCCGGACCGGCCGGAACCGGGTTCGGCCACACAGCACTGTGGTCGGTGACCTCCCCACGGACGACCCGCCCGTACCGATACAGGGCGAGGGTGATCGGCGCCTTGCCGTGCAGGATCGCGTTGCTCACCAGCTCGGACACGACCATGGTCACGTTCTCCGCCACGGAGGACATGTCCCAGGCGGCGAGGGCCTCTCGTACGAGGCCGCGCGCCTTACCGACCGCTTCGGGATCGGCGGGCAGATCCCAGCATGCCTCAAGGGCGTTTCGAGGTGTCTTCATAAGTGCTCCAGCGAGGGCGAGGCCGACAGAGGGAGTGCCGCACTTGGCGTGCGCGAGCTCAGGAAAGGACCGGTCTCCGTTACCGGTGAGCCGAATCCTGCTGGGTCATTGCGAGGTAGAGAGGCCGGCGTCCCGGACGAGAGGAAATCAGGCCTGTGGACGCCGGCCTTTGTGCGGTCCACGTCCCGCAAGGGGACTGCGGGCGTGTACCGGCTCCGGGTTCAGCGGATCGGGCGGTGTTCGACGTCGCGGAGCCGTACACGGAGGCGCCGTACTCTCGGCTCTTCAGCCAGTTCCCGCAGTGCCCGTTGAAGGGCTTCCTGGCCGACACGTTCTCGGTTCATGCCGCTGACCGTACGACGGGCCTTGGACGGAGAACCCAACCAGCGGTTGGGGGTCGCTATCCGATGAGGCGGGCTCGGGCGGCGAGGTCGAGGAGGGGGCGTGCGGGGCGGCGTTGTTTCTCGATCATCTGTGTGATGGTCTGCCGGGCGACCGGGCTGAAGACGATCGTTTCCGTGGAGTGCCGTTCCGACATCAGCAGGCACGTCAATGCCTGGTCGGGGTCGCGGCGGTGGAGTTGGCCGCGTGCCAGGTCGATGAGGTGCTGGGCTCGGCGGTTCGACGAGGGGATGGTGGTGATCGAGATCACCTTCGCGCGGTCGACCGCTGCGGCTGAGCAGCCGACCTCCACCTCGATGGCGACGGCGTAGATGGCCACGTTCGTTTCCCCGAACATCGTCAGCGGGTTGTGGTGGGTGGGTCCCAACTTGGTCGCTGCGCGGCGTGCGAGGTCCCAGTGCCGCCAGGCGTTCGCGGTCTGTCGATTTTTCGCGTACGCCATCGCGGTGAACAGCTGAAGAGAGCCCCACGCCGACAGCGCGTTACCTGAGGTGTCAAGAGCGGGCCGCAGATGGTCGGTCGCCGCCGTGGCGATCTCGCATGCCTCGTCGATCTGGTCACGGCCCAGGGCGGCCATGGTCGAGGTCCAGGCCGAGGTCGCGATCAGGACCGGGTCGCCGGTTTCCTCGGCGGCGACCATCGCGCGATCAGCGGCACGGGCCGCGAGTTCGGGCTCACCGACGCAGTAGAGGAACCGCTGGGCCAACTGGAACACCTCGGCCAGGATCGCCCAGGTCTGGGGACGTTCGGATTGCTGCGCCGACCGGTGAAGACCGAGGGTGTCTCGCAGCAGTCCGGGAGCCACGATGCCCAGCGCCGTGTAAGGCCGGGCGGACCGATGCCAAGCCGACCAGGCCATCGCCAGCCGACGCCGTACCCTGCCGATCTCGATCGTGAGGTCACTGACCGGCTGGACGGGAAAGGTCGGAGTGGAAAGCACATTTCGGATGGCGGGCACCGCCTCATGCTGGAGTCTGCCTTCCTCGCTGCGAGTGCAGGTCAGCCCGTCCAGACGGTTCTCCACGATGAGGGCGAGGTCGCGGACTCCGAGCACGTGGGCCAGGCCGACCAGAGTGGAGAGCTTGTCCAGGCGTTGTTCACCGCGTTCGACCTGACGGAGCCATTCTTCGGTGCGTCCGCAGAGTTCCGCGCAGGCCCGCAGGCCGAGCCCTCGGCGTAGCCGGAGCGCGCGGACGCGTTGGCCGATGAGCCGGTCCGCCTCGCCGGGATCTTTGTGTTGCGTCGCCATGGCAGGACCTCGGCCCTCGGACGTAGTGTTCGCCTGGGCTCACAGTAGCCCTGTCGCTACGTCATCGGGTGGCAACGTTAAGTGATTTCTGCAATGAGGAGAGCGGCGGAACATGACGAGCGGCAAGCCGGTTCTGTATGTGATCGCGTGTGGAGGACGACCGGCCGCAGAGCTTCCCCGTCTCGTGAGGCACGTCCAGGCGCAGGACTGGACCGTCTGCGTGGTCACCACACCGTCGGCGACGAAGTTCGTCGACACGACGCGGCTCGCGCAGCTCACCGGATATCCGGTGCGAAGCGACTACAAGCGCCCCGAGGAGCCAGACGTCCTCCCCCCGGCTGACGCGATGGCCGTGGTTCCCGCCACCTTCAACACGATGAACAAATGGGCCCAGGGCATCAGCGACACCCTCGCCCTGGGACTGCTCAACGAGGCGCTCGGGCTTGGACTGCCGCTCGTGGCCGTGCCCTGGCCCAACGTCGCACTCGCCCGTCACCCGGCCTTCGCCAACAGCCTGGCCCTGCTGCGCGAGTGGGGCGTGCGGGTCATCTTCGACGTGGAACGGCTTCCCGCCCCCAACTCGGGCGAGCCAGGAGCAGCCACCTTCCCCTGGGACGAGCTTCGCGAAGAACTTCAGGAAGTACGATCCGCCTGCAAGCCTTGATAGCCGTTGCCCACGAGACCGAGGCGCCGTCTCCCTGCCGGAGCCAGGCCGCCGCGCGGCCTGTCGTCTCACAGGGCGCGAGCGGCGTCACCCGGTCCGAGGGGCCACGGTTTCCCTCACGTGGCGTACGCGCCGGCCGTTCACCCCTTGCCCTCGTTGTTCTTCTTGCCTGTCGTGAAGGCCACCCCCAAACCGGCGCCGACGGCGATACCGATGCCCATGCCCATGGCCAGGTTGCCGAGCGCGACTCCCAGGGCGGCGCCGATGGCGACGCCGACGGCGATGCCCATGGAGAGTCCGGTTGCGGCCTTCGACGCTTCGTCTTTCTCATCCATGCGTCTGCCGCTTCCCCCGCTCCGGCGGAACATGCGCCCCATCGGGCCGACATCTTGGCGCGGCGGCCTTCCTTACTCACACGGACGCACGACGGCGGGCCCGGCCGGACGAATCCGGCCGGGCCCGCCGTGTTCTATGAGACGGATACCGGGATCAGGCGACGACGGAGCGGAGCGGAATGCCCGCGCCGTCCAGATCACGGATCAGGTCGCGGACGTACGGGTGCTCGTCGGCCGTCAGGCCGTCGGGGTTGGGGATCGTGATGTACGTCGAACCGGAGGCGGACGCCGTCTGTGCCGTGTCGGTGTACTTCTCGATGACCGCCTGTGCCCGCGCGAGGTCGGCGTCGGCCACCTCGATGGTGATCGGCCGCCACTCCCCGCCCAGGTTGGGCAGTTCCTCCGCCTGCTCCGCGGCGCTGCGCGAGGGCTCCGCACGCAGGGTCCGCTGCTGGGCGGCGGGCGTTCCCCCCTGGTACAGCAGGGCGTTCGCGACGAGGTGGATACCGTTCTCGTTGTACGCCCTGAACAGCGGGTTGTAGGCGAAGAGGACGGCGCGTCCGGCACCGGTCGGCTCGTCGACGATGGCGGCCGTGCCCTTGAGCGCGTCGGACCCCACCGTGTAGCCGTTGGACCAGAACCTGCCGTCGGACGGGTAGGTGAGGACGTTCCTGCCGGTGGTGCTCGGGTTCAGGATGGGGTCACCGTTGTTGAACTGGAAGTCCTCCAGGGGACGGCCGAGCGCCACCGGGTTGTCGCTCGCCACGTCCACCCGGAAGTGCGATCCGATGACCTGGTAACCGGTCGGCTTGGGCTTCTCGGTCGTGGAGGTCAGCCCTGCGGCACGGGCGACCCGGGTGCCCTCGTTGCGCAGTCCGATGTAGGTGCCGCCCGCGGCCACCCACTGCTTGAGGTTGGCCTGGCCCGTGGCGGTCAGGCCGCCCGTGGAGCTGCTTCCGTCGGGCACGAGCACGACGGTCCGCTCGGTGAAGGCCGGGGTGTTGTCGTTGATGTCGGCCGTGGTCACCGGCTTGAGGTCCAGGCCCCAGCGGTTGCCGAGCACGTAGCGGGCCTCGCCGTACGACCCGGAGGTCGTGCTGATGCCGGTTCCGGCGAACAGGCCGACGTCCGGGGTGCGCAGCGGGCTGCCGGAGGCCGCCGCCGAACCGCCCGTGACGGTGACGCCGAGCGACTTGGCGAGCTTGTCCAGCGTGTTCGGGGTGAGCGCGCCCGCGGGCAGGCTGACCACACCGCTCGTCAGGTCACGCGAGAGCGGCACGCCCGAGGCGAGCAGCTTGAAGGTGAGCTCGGAGGCCGCGGCCGAGTCCAGCGGGTAGGAGTAGGAGCCCTTCGGCGGAGCCGAGGAGGCGATCCCGCCCTCGATGTCCTTGACCAGGTCGACCTTGGGTGACAGCTCGTCCCCGGTGTAGATCGTGTCGACGCCCATCAGCAGCGGGTTGCTCCACGAGGAGACGTCGTAGAAGTACGGGAACGGGGCGTAGGGGTTCTCGCCGATGAGCGCCTGGATCCAGTGCTTCTGCGGCTGGTTCATCGGGATCCAGTAGGCGCCCTTGGGAACCGTGAGGTTGGCGGCGCTCCTGCCGCCGAGAATCTTGGCGCTGGGCACCGTGACGGGGTTCTTCAGCCGGTAGACCTCTACGTCCATGTCGCGCAGCCGCTCGACCAGCCGGCGCACGTCGCCGATCTGCCGGTCGGGCAGCAGGAAGTACGAACGGATCTTGATGTCGGGCACCGGGAACTGGACCGTGTTGGTCGGCTGGACGACCTCGTTCGGCTGAAGGGTGCCGGCCGCCCCTTCCTCGATCGCGGTCCGCCAGATCGAGTAGTAGCCGTTGAGGACCTCATTCTTGTTGTCGGCGGCCCAGCCGGTCGTGGCCCACTGGGTGTTGAACTGCTGCTGCACCCGGTCCTCCACGGCCGAGGCGCTGCCCTTCTCGTACGTCATGCCGGCGGCTCCGAAGCCCGCGGCCGGCACGGTGTCGCCGTAGCCCATGTAGAACAGGTCGTACGTCGAGTAGTTGAAGTAGCACTCGGTGGTGACGCCGGGAGCACAGGCGCCGTTGTAGCCGAAGCCCTCGCCGTTCGCCGCTCCGATACGGTTGATCCAGTTCACCGGCTGGTCGGCGATCTCGTGGTGGATCGGGTCGGCGTTCGGCGGGAAGAAGTACTGCCGGCCGCCCATCTCGTGCGCGTCGACGAAGACCTGCGGCGGGTATTTCCGCAGCATCTCGATCTTGGCGTCGGTCTCCGGCTGGGTGCGGGCGAACCAGTCCCGGTTCAGGTCGAAGCCGTAGTTGTTCTGCCGGCGGTTCGCGTCGCGGCCGTCCGGGTTCTGGGTCGGCACGATGACCGTGACGAGGTTGTCGTTGCGCTTGGCGACGTCGCAGGACAGGCCGCTCGCGAGTTCGTACAGGGTCCTGAGCGCGGCGTCCGCGCCGCTCTTCTCACCGCCGTGCACGTTGCCCGCGATCCAGACGATGGCGGGAGAGTCCTTGGCGATCCGCGCCGCCTTGTCGGCCTTCAGCGAGCGCGGGTCGCGCAGCGAACCGACCTGATCGGCGATCTTCTTCAGCTGGCCGGGAACCATGTGGTGCTGGTCCGACACGATGGCGTAGGGCAGTTCCTGGCCGGAGACGCTGTGCGCCATCGTTCCGGTGACCACGCGCTTCGAGGCGCTTCCCACGGCCTTCAGGTAATTGTTGATCTCTTCCGTCGTGAGGATCCTGGGCTGTCCCTGGCCCAGCGGGAAGCCGAAGAACTGCTCGGGGCTCGGCACGTCGGCCGCGTGGGCGGTGGGGTCGGTGCTGCACTTGTCGCCGACTGGACCGGCTTGCGCCGAGGAGGTCGGTGTCAGGGCGAGCACGGCCGATACGAGGACCGCGACACCTAGCACCTTCCCATAGGGGGATTTTCTGCACGTCGTCGTGCGAAACCGCATTTCAACTCCAGACAGGGGACGGGGGGTGACTCTGGGGAGAGCCCCGGCCAGGAAAGGATGAATTCACGGCGAACAGTATTAGAAAGCAGCAAACCGGACAAGAGGGAAGGAAACTTCACAACACCGTGCCAATTGTCGTGATTTGTCGTTTCTCCAGGTGGGGGCATCGGAGAGTGGCCGAACCAGCTATACCGGAGTGCGTTGGCCGGTCAGGACTCGGCTGAGGTGAAGGACGCTCATCCCGAACAGCAGCACGCCCAGCGGGAGGTGCAGGGTCGTCATCCCCGCGATGCCCAGTGCCACCTGAGCCAGCGTGAGCCCCAGGAACACGGCCGCGTACAGGATGGGCCTGGGTGAGCCGCCGCCCGGACGCCACAACAGGGTCGCGGTGGCCAGGTGCACCACCGCCACGGTGAACACGCTGTACGCCGAAGCGCTGTGCAGCGCCCGTCCGCCGGGCGAGGACAGCAACAGGCCCGCGGTGATCGGCGCGGTGAAGACGACCAGGGTTTGCAGAGCGATCACGACACGCAGGAACACGGATGACTCCTTGACGGCTGCGGGGGGAGGAAGACGGCGACGACGACGTGCCCTCTATGCCGTCGTCCAGGGCCGGAGCTTCTCGGGGTTGCGTACGGCCCAGATCCGGGTGACCCGATCACCCGCGACCTCGAACGCCATCACCGCCTCGGTGACGCCGTCCCGCTGAGCGACCAGACCGGGCTGACCGTTGACCGTTCGCTCCAGGATCGTCATCCCGGGCGCCAGGTCGGCGATCGCCATCGCGTAGCGCGCGATCTGCTCGCCGCCCTCGATCGGGCGGAGCAGGGCGCTGACGACGCCGCCCCCGTCGGAGACCATCGTCACCTTGGGGTCGAGAAGTCCGATGAGAGCGTCGATGTCCTTGGCCTCCCACGCCCGTTTGAAGTCCCTGACGACGTCGGCGCGCCGGGCCGCCGGGGTCGCGGGGACCTGTGCGGCGCGGATGCGGCGGCGGGCCGAGGATGCCAGCTGGCGGCAGGCCGCCGGGGTACGGCCGACGATCTCGGCCACCTCGGCGAAGGAGTAGCGGAAGACGTCGTGCAGGACGAACGCGACGCGCTCGGCCGGGGTCATCGATTCGAGGACGACGAGGAAGGCCATGTTGACCGACTCGTCGAGGGTGACCCGATCGGCGGGGTCGGTCAGGTCGGTCACGGTGCCGCCCGCCCGCCCGCCGAGCAGCTCTGTACGGTCCGGCAGCGGCTCGGGGATCCATTCGCCCACGTAGCGCTCCCGCCGGGCACGTGCCGAGCCGAGCAGGTCGAGGCAGACGCGGCCGGCGACGGTCGTCAGCCAGGCGCCGGGCGACTCGACGGCCTCCCGCTGTCGCCGCGACATGGCGTACCAGCGGGCGTAGGTCTCCTGCACGACGTCCTCGGCGTCGGCCAGGGAGCCGAGGAGCCGGTAGGCGAGATTGATCAGCTGACGCCGCTCGCTCATGACCGCGCTCAGGCTCGGGTCGGTCCGGTCGTCTCCTGGCTCGGGCGGGACGGTCATGGTGGCGTCGGCTCCCTCGGTGTGGTTGCTGGTGTGGCTGCGCTCACCGGATCGACGAGACAGCGCGCCGAACTGTGAGGCCGGTCGCGTCACCTCACATTCTCGGCGGTTGTGTCGTCGGAGTTCCCGGACACCGTCCAGCACGCGGGAGGACTCCGCACCCCGACCCGGGACGCGGGTCACCGTCGGAAGTCTCACCTCGGAAGGCGGGCCGTCCTCCACGGGGTCGAGGACGGCCCGCCGCCGGGGCGTGAGCTTCGGAAACACCGCTGACATCGAGAGGAAGACATCGTGACGTCCACCCCCAGGAATGCCGAGCAGGACGACCTCAGGTCGCGTCTGCCCGATCCCTCCCAGTTCTTTCCCGAGGTGATGTCGATCGCCGGAGCCATGATCAAGGCCGTCCAGAACGGTGCGATTCCGCAGATCACCGTCGGCCTGGTGCAGCTCCGCGCCGGGCAGATCGTCGGCAGCACCTACCACGTGATCCGGCAAACCGACAATCTCCGCAAGGCCGGTGAAACGGAGGAGCGCATCACCGCCGTGGCGTCATGGCGGGACGCCCTCTACTTCACCGACGCCGAACGGGTCGCGCTGGAACTCGTGGAGGCCGTCCTCACCCCGAACCCGTTCGGGGAGCGCGTCCCCGACGAGCTGTACGCCAGAGCGTCGGCCCACTACGACGACAAGGCGCTCTGGACGCTCATCCTCGCGATCGGCCAGATCTGCTTCTTCATCCCCGTCGCCCTCATCGCCAAGCCGATCCCCGGCATGCCCCCGGGCAAGAACTACCGGGCGTAACATCCCTCGGGCGTGAGCACCATCCCTGGCGGGGGCACCGGTTGTGGGCTACCTTGCTTGACGTGATCAGGGGCGCGGGTATGACGTTCGTGTCAAGCGAGGGGGCGGAGTCATGAGCCGCCTGGACACCACGGGTGACGACTACCGGGCGCGGCGCGAGGCGATGCTCGCCAAGCTGGCGGAACTCGACGCCGAGCACGCCAAGGCCGTGGCGGGCGGCGGCGAAAAGTACGTCGACCGGCATCGCGCGCGAGGCAAGCTCCTCGCCAGGGAGCGGATCGAGCTGCTCGTCGACCCCGACTCGGCGTTCCTGGAGCTCTCACCGCTCGCGGCCTGGGGCAGCGACTTCCCGGTGGGGGCGAGTGTGGTCACCGGGATCGGGGTGGTCGAGGGCGTCGAGTGCGTGATCGTCGCCAACGACCCGACCGTGCGGGGCGGCTCGTCCAACCCGTGGACGCTGCGCAAGACGCTCAGGGCGGCCGACATCGCCTTCGAGAACCGGCTGCCGCTGATCAACCTGGTGGAGTCAGGCGGTGCCGACCTGCCGACCCAGAAGGAGATCTTCATCCCCGGCGGCCGGATCTTCCGCGACCTGACCCGCCTGTCGGCGGCCGGGATTCCCACCATCGCCCTGGTCTTCGGCAACTCCACGGCCGGTGGGGCGTACGTGCCGGGGATGAGCGACCACGTGGTCATGGTCAAGGAGGGCGCGAAGGTCTTCCTCGGCGGGCCGCCGCTGGTCAAGATGGCCACCGGGGAGGAGTCCGACGACGAGTCGCTGGGCGGCGCCGAGATGCACGCCCGCGTCAGCGGCCTGGCCGACTACCTCGCCGCCGACGAGCACGACGCGTTGCGGATCGGGCGGCGGATCGTCAAAAGCCTGAACCGGCGCCGCCCCGGCCGGTCCCCCGGCGCCGTGCGTGACCCGCTGTACGACGAGGACGAGCTGCTGGGCATCGTGCCGGAGGATCTGAAGGTCCCGTTCGACCCGCGCGAGGTGATCGCGCGGGTGGTGGACGGCAGCGAGTTCGACGAGTTCAAGCCTCTGTACGGCGGGAGCCTGGTGACCGGGTGGGCCCGCCTGCACGGCCGTCCGATCGGGATCCTGGCCAACGCCCGCGGCGTGCTGTTCAGCGAGGAGGCGCAGAAGGCGGCGCAGTTCATCCAGCTCGCCAACCAGGTCCGCGTCCCGCTGGTCTTCCTGCAGAACACCACCGGATACATGGTCGGCAAGGACTACGAGCAGGGCGGCATCATCAAGCACGGCGCGATGATGATCAACGCGGTGTCCAACTCGTCCGTACCGCACATCACGATCGTGATGGGCGCCTCCTACGGCGCGGGCAACTACGGGATGTGCGGCAGGGCCTACGATCCCCGCTTCCTGTTCGCCTGGCCCAGTGCCAAGTCGGCCGTGATGGGTCCCGCCCAGCTCGCCGGGGTGCTGTCCATCGTCGGCCGGGCCGCCGCGCAGGCGCGCGGGCAGGTCTACGACGAGGAGGGCGACGCGGCGATGCGACAGCTGGTCGAGGCGCAGATCGAGGCCGAGTCACTGCCGTTCTTCCTGTCGGGCCGCCTCTACGACGACGGCGTGATCGACCCCCGCGACACCCGGACGGTCCTCGGCCTGTGCCTGTCCGCCATCGGCAACGCCGCCGTCGGCGACACCGGCGACGCCGCCTTCCACGGCGCGGCGGCCGGCAACACCACCGCCCCGCGGCCCTCGGGCTTCGGCGTCTTCCGGATGTGATCGTGACCACGCCCATGCCCATGACCACGCCCATGTTCCGGATGTGACCGTGACCACGCCCATGACCGGCGCCACGCCGATCCGCCGCCTGCTCGTCGCCAACCGCGGTGAGATCGCCCGCCGCGTCTTCCGTACCTGCCGCGACCTCGGTGTCGAGACCGTCGCGGTCTTCTCCGACGCCGACGCGGACGCGCCGCACGTGGCCGAGGCCGACCATGCCGTACGGCTCGCCGGTGTCAGGCCCGCCGACACCTACCTCGCGGTGGAGAGGGTCGTCGAGGCGGCCCGCCTGGCGGGGGCCGACGCGGTGCACCCCGGCTACGGCTTCCTGTCGGAGAACGCCGCCTTCGCGCGGGCCGTGACCGAGGCCGGGCTGACCTGGGTCGGTCCTCCGGCCGAGGCCGTCGCCGCGATGGGCTCCAAGATCGAGGCCAAGGCGCTGATGGCCCAGGCGGGGGTCCCGGTGCTGCCGGGCTTCGTCGTGGGACCCGGTCACTCCGCGGACGACTTGGAGGCCATGTTCTCCCGGATGGGTGGACCGATCGCCGAAGGGGCCTTTCCCCTGCTGGTGAAGGCGTCGGCCGGTGGCGGCGGGCGCGGGATGCGCGTCGTGCGACGCGCCGAGGACCTGCCGGAGGCGGTCGAGTCGGCGCGCGGGGAGGCCGCGTCGGCGTTCGGGGACGGCACGGTGTTCGTCGAGCCCCTGCTGGAGTGCGCCCGGCACATCGAGGTGCAGATCCTGGCCGACGGGCACGGGACGGTGTGGGCGCTGGGCGAGCGGGAGTGCTCGATCCAGCGGCGGCATCAGAAGGTGGTCGAGGAGACTCCGTCCCCGGCACTCTCCGCCGCGATGCGGGCGCGACTCCTCGACGCGGCGGCCACCGCCGCGCGGGCCATCGGGTACGTCGGCGCCGGGACCGTCGAGTTCCTCGTCAGGGAGGAGACGGTCGCCTTCCTGGAGATGAACACCCGCCTGCAGGTGGAGCACCCGGTGACCGAGTGCGTGTACGGCGTCGACCTCGTCGAGTGGCAGTTGCGGATCGCCGAGGGCGCCCGGCTCCCCGCGTCGCCGCCCGAGCCGTCCGGGCACGCCGTCGAGGTGCGTCTGTACGCCGAGGACCCGGCCCGCGACTGGCTTCCGCAGAGCGGCGTCCTGCACCGCTTCGAGGTCTTCGGGGTGGACTCCCGCTTCGCGTCCCCGCCGGGTGGGCGCCACGGCCTGCGACTGGACTCCGGGGTCGAGGACGGCTCGGAGATCGGCGTCCACTACGACCCGATGCTCGCCAAGGTCGTCTCCTACGGTGCGAGCCGCGCCGACGCGGTGCGCAGGCTCGCCGCCGCGCTGGCGGGTGCGAGGATCCACGGTCCGGTCACCAACCGGGACCTGCTGGTCGAGGTCCTGCGTCATCCGGCCTTTCTCTCCGGAGAGACCCACACCGGATTCCTGGAGGAGCACGGGCTCACCGGGTCCGGCCGAGACGCCCACGGGGTCGTGCGCCTGTCCGCCCTCGCCGCCGCGCTCGCGGGGGCGGCGGCGAACCGGGCGACGGCGACCGTGCAGGCCGGACTGCCGAGCGGGTGGCGCAATGTGGTGTCGCAGCCGCAGCGCACCTCCTTCGCGGAGGCGGAGATCTCCTATCGGATCACCAGGGACGGCCTGCGCGCCGAGAGGTTTCCCGATACGGTCCTGATCGGCGCGACGCCCTCGCTCGTGGTGCTGGAGACCTCGGGCGTGCGGCACCGGTTCGCCGTCGCCCGCTACGACGACGTGACGCACGTGGACTCCCCCCTCGGTTCCGTACGGCTCACCCCGCTGGCCCGCCTGCCGGAACCGGTGGAACACGTGCTGCCCGGCTCCCTGGTGGCGCCCATGCCGGGTACGGTGCTGCGGGTCGACGTCGAGGTCGGCGAGACCGTCGGGGCGGGGCGGGTGGTCGTGGTGCTCGAGGCGATGAAGATGGAGCATCGGATCGCCGCGCCCGCGCCGGGTACGGTGGCGGCGGTGAACGTGGCGCCCGGCCGCCAGGTCGAGGCGGGGGCGGTGCTGGCCGTCATCGAGGAGCGGACGTGACCTTCCGGCTCTCCGGCAGGCTCCGTGGAGTCCCGGGGAACGGGAGAAGGTCTTGGAGGAAAGGACCGAAATGAGGACCGACGGCGGCTGGCCGGTGGAACGCCTGGTGCACAAAGAGGTGTCCGGCGGGGTGGCGACGATCACCCTCGACTCCCCCCGCAACCGCAACGCGTTGTCGGTGCGGCTGCTCGGCGACCTGGAGGACCGGCTCAACTGGGCGCTCGCGGAGGAGAGTGTCCGGGTGATCGTGCTCACCGGGACCGGTCCCGTGTTCTGCGCGGGCGCCGACCTGAAGGAGCAGCGGGTCGCGCCGGGGGACGCGCACGAGGCGCCGGTGACCGCGTCGTTCCCGGAGATCATGAGCCTGATCTGGGAGAGCCCGAAGCCGGTCGTCTGCCGGCTGAACGGTACGGCTCGGGCCGGAGGGCTCGGCCTGGTGGCGGCCTGCGACTTCGCGATCGCCCCCGACTCGGCGTCGTTCGCGTTCAGCGAGGTGCGGCTCGGCGTGGTGCCCGCGATGATCTCGGTGACCGTGCTGCGGCGGCTCGACCCGCGCGCCGCCGCCGAGTACCTGCTCACCGGCGAGACGTTCGACGCCGCCCGCGCCGCGGAGATCGGGCTGCTCACCCGCGCCGTTCCCGGGGAGGAGCTGGACGCGACGGTCGCCCACTACACCGGCATGCTGCTGCGCGGCGGCCCCGAGGCGCTCGCCCTCACCAAGCAGCTGGTGCGGACCGTGCCCGAGCTGAGCGTCGAGGAGGGCATGCGCCAGATGGCCGAGCTGTCCGCGAAGCGTTTCACCTCCGCCGAGGGCCAGGAGGGGATCGCCGCCTTCATGGAGAAGCGGCCCGCGTCGTGGATTCCGGCGCCGGAGTCGAGCTGATGTTGCGCGTCGCCAACTGCTCCGGCTTCTACGGTGACCGGCTTTCCGCCGCCAGGGAGATGGTGGAGGGCGGCCCGATCGACGTGCTCACCGGCGACTGGCTCGCCGAGCTGACCATGCTCATCCTCGCGGGGAACCGGTCGAAGGGCCGTCCCGGCTACGCGCCGACCTTCCTGCGGCAGCTGGAGGAGGTCCTCGGGACGTGTCTGGAGCGGGGCGTCAAAATCGTCTCCAACGCGGGCGGGCTGGATCCGGCCGGGTGCGCCGAGGCCGTGCGCGAGCTGGCCGGACGCCTCGGGCTGCCGGTGCGGGTCGCCCACGTCACCGGTGACGACCTGACCGGCCGTGACCTGGGCGGCGCACCCAACGCCGACACCGGTGAGCCGCTGCCCGCCCCCGCCCTGACCGCCAACGCCTACCTGGGGGGCCGCCCGATCGCCGCCGCCCTGTCGGCCGGGGCGGACGTGGTGGTGACCGGCCGCGTCACGGACGCCGCCCTGGTCACCGGGCCGGGGATCTGGCGGTACGGGTGGGGGCCGGACGACTTCGACGCGCTCGCCGGTTCCGTGGTCGCCGGGCACGTCATCGAGTGCGGCTGCCAGGCGACCGGCGGCAACTACGCGTTCTTCGGCGAGGTGCCCGACCTGGCGCACTGCGGGTTCCCGCTGGTGGAGCTGGAGGCCGACGGCTCCAGCGTGGTCACCAAGCACCCGGGGACCGGCGGGCTGGTCTCGGTGGGCACGGTCACCGCGCAACTGCTGTACGAGATCGCCTCACCCCGCTACCTCGGTCCCGACGTGGTCGCGCGCTTCGACACGATCCGGCTGGAGCAGGAGGGCCCCGACCGGGTCCGCGTCTTCGGGGTGCGCGGCGAGGCGCCTCCCGACTCGCTCAAGGTCGCCGTCAACTACCTGGCGGGCTACCGCAACACCATGACGCTCGTGCTGACCGGCCTGGACATCGAGGCCAAGGCCCGGCTGGCCGAGGAGGCCATCTGGTCGCGGGTGCCGAGGGAGTCGTTCGACCAGGTCCACGTGGAGCTCACCCCGCTCGCCGGGACCGCCCTGCTGCGCGTCACCGTGATGGACGCCGACCGGCGGAAGGCCGGGCGTGCCTTCTCCTCGGCCGTGGTCGAGACCGGCCTGGCGAGCTATCCGGGCTTCTACGGCCTCACCCCTCCCGGTGACGCCTCGCCGTACGGGGTCTACTGGCCCACGCTCGTCCCGGCGGAGACGGTGCGGGCCCGCGTCTGGCTCGACGGCCGCGAGCTTCCGGCCGTGCCCGGTACGGACGACGCGTCAGGCGCGGGCGAGGCGTCCGGCACGGACGTACCCGGCACGGACGAGAAGCCCGCCGGGTCCCCGGAGGTGACGGTCTCGCCGGCCGCGAGCGGCGGTGGAGGTGAGGCGGCGGGCTCGGTGGACGACACCGACCTCGGACGGCACGGCGGCGAGCGCGGCGACGGTGAGACCGCCCGGGTCGCGCTGGGAACGATCGTGGGCGCCCGCTCGGGCGACAAGGGCGGCAACGCCAACCTGGGGGTCTGGGTCGCCACGCCGGAGCGGTTCGAGTGGCTGGAGGCCCACCTCACGGTCGACCGCCTGGCGGAGCTCCTGCCGTTCACCGCCGGCCTGCGGGTCGAGCGCTTCGAGCTGCCCAACCTGCTCGCCCTCAACTTCGTCGTGCACGGCCTGCTCGGCCGGGGTGTGGCCGCGAGTCCTCGTCTCGACGCCCAGGCCAAGGCCCTCGGGGAAGAACTCCGCGCCGGGTTCGCCGACATCCCCCGGCGCCTCCTCTGATCCGCTCACCGCGCCACGGCGACCTTCCATCACGCCGGGCCGGGGAGTACGCGGTGACGGCCTGCCGCAGACTCGGCATCGTCTTGAGGGCGCCCGCGCGGGCAGGGGTCCGGCAGCCGGGGTCGTGCTCCGCGCCACCCCGTTGAGCCGGTTCGCCCTCGTCCGCAGATTCATGTCACATGCGGGGAGATGTTCAGCTGCCGTGCGCCGAAATAGGCGGAATACGCGCCGTCCGGCTTTGAAACCTTCATGCAACCTTCCGAAATCTAGGATTGCACGCAATTGCTCCATGAGTGTGATTCGGGGAAGGACTCAAACATGCGCCTCCGGTTTCTTGGCTCCACCTCTGAGGCGGGGGCCTGTCCCTCCCTCTACGAAACCGATCGCGGGACCATCGTGGTGCAGGGTCTCCGGGTGACCGACGCCGAGGCGATGGCCGACCTGCGCCACGTCCTGGACGGCGAAACCGCCGTCGAGGTACCCCGTGAGCTTCTCGTAGAGATCGCCCGCCGAGTACTTTCTGTAAATATTGGTCACGATTAGGAGTGCTCTATGGTTTGATCCACATGCTCGGGGCTAGCGTCGTTCCGCACCATGGGGAGGCGACGTGAGCACGCGGGAACGACGGGCGGACCACAGCCGCGGCACACGGCCCGCAGGAACGGCCGAGGAGATCGGGTGAGCGGGTTCCAGCAGGCCAGGACCGAGCTCGGCATGCGACTGCGGCACCTGCGAGAGACCGCCCACCTGTCGGGCAAGGACCTGGCCGAGCGGCTGAGGTGGCAGGCGTCCAAGGTCTCCAGGATCGAGAACGCCCGCCAGACCGTCACCGAGGACGACGTCACCCGGTGGGCGCGGGCGGTGGACGCCTCCCCCGAGGTCGTCCAGGCGCTGTTGGAGCAGGCCGCGGGCCTGCTGGACCGTCAGGACTCCTGGCGGCAGCGGCACCGCGGCGCGCTGGTCACGCTCCAGGAGGACATCCGCGACGTGGAGGCGCGGACGACCCTGCTGCGGGCCTTCGAGCCCGGCGTGATCATCGGGCTGCTGCAGACCACCGAGTACGCCCGGAGCATCTTCACGCGGATCAAGCGCCTCTACCGGGAGCCCGAGGAGATCGACGCGGCCATCCGGGTGCGCATGCAGCGCCAGGACGTCCTCTACGACCAGAGCAAACGCTTCAGGTTCGTCATCCCGGAGGCGGCGCTGCGCTACCGGCTGGCCCCGCTGAACGTGATGCGCGGGCAGCTCGACCGATTACTCGCGGTGACCGCGCTGCCGAACGTGGAGTTCGGGGTGATCCCCTTCGAGACGCCCCTGCCCTCGGCGCCGCTCAACGGTTTCTGGGTGTACGACGAGGACCATGTGACGGTGCCGACCAGGACGAGAGACCTGCTTCTGCGCGACCCGGAGGACGTCGCCTTCTACATGCAGGCTTTCGAGGAACTCCGCGAGGTCGCGGCCTTTGGCGAGGGCGCCAGATCGGTGATCGTCCGAGTACTCAGCGATTTATCAGGACAATTAAAGGACTAAACCCTGCAATTGCTTGATTAGCATCCCAAGATCGTGCAATTCTCTGTCCAGACGGAGGTGACTCACGATGCTGGACACGCTGTCTTGTCTTGAGAGATTCATTGCCGCCATACGGCTGCACGGCGACCTTTCCGTGCAGCGGATCTCGTTCGGCGACCCCGCGTACGTCTACGTCCGCAACCGTTTCAGCAACACCCTGGCGGAGACCGTGACCTGCGCCCAGGACGGCGGCTTCATCACCTCGTGGGGATATCGGCTCGGCACCAGCGACGACATCGACGACGCCGCGGCCCGGCTCGCCTTCCTCCTCGCCGCCATGCCCACCCCCCGGATCTGAGCGCCCCGGCACCGGGCCGGTCTCCCGTACGCCGGGTGCCGCGAAACCGCCCTCGCGCGTGGGCGCACGCGGGTCCGCCACTCGGTCCTGTCCATGCCACCTCGACCCGTCCGACCGCGAATCCCGGTGCCGCCAATCGGACGGCAATCGGTCGTTCATCGCCTGCTCGGACACTCGTGGGGAAGCAGGCCGCCGATCCCGGCGGCCTTGCCGGCGCGTGACGCCTGTCGGGGGCGATCGAGGCGGTCCGTCAGTCGGCTCACACCGACGGAGAGGACTCCCATGTCCGAGCAGACGAGCACACCCACCTTCGCCGACCAGGTGCCGGAGACGGACTTCCCGGAGTGGGCCAGTGCCGTTCGAACCGACCTGCAGACCTACATCAAGACCCACGTGCCCGAGTTGGCCAGCAAACGAGACCCTTTCGAGGCCATCGACAAAAAGCTGTCAAGCCTGACGTACGCCATCGCCTACTACGACAAGGCCGAGAGCACGGCTCGCGAGGAGTTCATCGCGTGGCTGGAGGAGAACGACACGGGCGCCTGGGGGACCTTCGTCGCCCATACGACCCGGATGGAGACGCTGAAGGCTCAGGAGAAGGAGAAGAAGGACAAGGACTCGCTCGCCTCCAAAGCGCTGGAAGAGGCGCAGCGCCTGACCAGGAAGTACGGTGCGGGCGCGGGCAGAAAGGCGGGCACGGTGATCGCCGTCGTCAGTCATGCCGGGACGGGCAAGACCTGGTCGGGGACGAGCGGGGAATACTCCCTCTCCACGAAGCATCCGGTCA
Source organism: Streptosporangium sp. NPDC000563 (assembly GCF_040299985.1). Classification (NCBI taxonomy): domain Bacteria; kingdom Bacillati; phylum Actinomycetota; class Actinomycetes; order Streptosporangiales; family Streptosporangiaceae; genus Streptosporangium; species Streptosporangium sp. NPDC000563. Next base: position 343,437 of record NZ_JBEPDA010000002.1, read on the forward strand.
TGGCGAAGGTCCTGACCGGCGTGAGCCAGGTCGAGGATTGGCCGATCACCGCGTGCGGAGAGGTCGCCGCGATGAACGCGTACCTCAACAGCACCGGTATCACCGAGATGGCCAAGATTCCCAAGGACATGCTCTACTTCCACGCCCAGACCTGGAACGCGACCGGCGGGAAGTGGCAGGCTCGCTCCGCGTGCGGGAACTGCGACCAGTGGCTGAAGAAGATCGGCGCCAAACGGATCTGAGACCCGCTCGCACCGGCCGCGCTCCGGCTCACCTTCCCACCCTGATCGAGGGCTGAGGAACAGGCGGTCCGCGCCGTCGCCCGGATGCGTGCCGAAGCCGTGCTCACCAGGACCGGCCGAACCTCCGGGCCGGCCGGCTCACGGAAGGGGCGCCCGCGGCCGTCAGTTCTCGGCAGGCACGTCGGGGAAGTCGGCGAGGTCGCGGCCGACCTCGCGGGCGGCGGCGACCCGGGCGTGGTGCAGCATCCGGCTCCGCGACATGTTGCCGGCGTGCAGGGTGTATCGGACCACGAGGCCGTCGAGCATGCCGTCGATCCGCTCGGCCGAGCCCAGCGGGTCGTCGCAGGTGAACTCGCCCGAGACGACGCCGTCGGAGATCACCTGGCCGAGGATCTCGATCCAGGCGCCCTCAAGCTCCAGCAGGATCGCGCGGACGTGCTCCTCGCGCACCCCGACGGCCCAGGCGTCGACCCAGAGGATCCAGCTCTGGTCGGAACGGGAGGCGGGGATGTAGAAGCACAGGACGCGGTCGAGACGCTGGAGCGCGGTGCCGGGACCGGCGACGATCTCCTTCAGCCGCTGGACCTCGGAGTCGCTGGTGCTGCGGAGCATCTCGGTGATGAGATCGTCCTTGGTGGCGAAGTGGTAGTGGATCAGCCCGCCGCTCACGTTCGTCGCCTTGGCGATGTCGGCGACGCGGGTGCTGGCCAGCCCGCGCTCCAGCACGACTCGCCTGGCGGCTTCAAGGAGCTCCGCTCGACGCTGGTCGGCCTGGTCGGCGCGGCTGCTGCGCGCCCCTCCTCCGCTATGCACGGCGCAAGACTACAGCAGCTCGGACCGCCGCTCACTACTCCTGATCAGCGGATCAGTCAATACCTGCACGCCTGTCTCATCGGCTGTATTCGGTCACCGTACGGGCGAAGAAGACGGTGACCGAATACGGGCGACCGCCGGGGCGTCGCAACGTCACCGCCGGCCTCAGCCGCGGCGGTGGAAGGGCTGGTCGGAGGCACAGGACGAACTCCCTCCTCTGCCCTCGGACGACGTTGAAGCCCGTGGAGAGCCCGCGAAGAGCCCGGCGCGGACGGCCAGGTCGCCGTGGCCGGTACGTCGCGGTGAGAGAGGCCTCGGCCATGGCCGAGGGGCTGTGCTCAGAGGGTCATTTCGCGGCGGGGGCGGAGAACGTCATCACCCCGAGGTGGCCGTCGCCCTCCACGGTCAGCTTCATCAGCAGGCTGTCGTCGTAGATGGAGTCGGATTCGTTCCTCAGACGCTGCCCGGTGTGGTCGGCGTACGGCCGTGCCGCGTAGACCTGGTCGGAGACCGTCTCGTCGCAGAACATCTGGGTGGTCAGCACCCGGGAGTCGCCGATGTGCACCATCGCGTGGATGTGCACGCTACGTCCCTGATACCAGCCCGGGTAGATCGTGACGAACTCCACGATGCCGTCGGTGTTGGTGACCTGGGCGCCGCGCAGGTAGCGCTTCTCGTCGGTGGGCGTGGCGTCGGCCATGCCGTCGTCCGCTCCCGGCCCCTGGACGCCCTCTCCCTGGCCGCCGGGGCCGCCACTCGGCGGCGCGCCGGTCGGGCGCTCTCCCGTGGGGCCACCGCCCGCCGCCTGGGAGGCGCTCTCGAAACCGGAGTAGACGCCTCCCGCGTCGCAGTGCCAGATCTCCACCACCGCGCTGGGAATCGGTTCACAGGTGGCGGCGTCCAGCACCCGGATCGCCACCCGCAGCGTGCTCCCCTGCCTGTCCTCGCGGATGTCGCTGCGGATCTTGCCCGCGTCGAAGTGGTACGGCCCCTGGGTGGTCTCCTCGGTCAAAACGCACGTCGGCGCGTCCTCGAACAGCGCGGCCAGTCCGGTGGAGGAGGCGGTGGTCGGCTGAACGGTCGCGGTGCCTCCCGTCGTCGTCGCCACCTGCGTGGTGGTGCTGTCCGATCCGGCGCAGGCGGCCAGCAGCGTCCCGAGGCCCACGGTGCCGAGCCCTGCCAGAGCCGTTCTCCGGTCGATGTTCTTCATGGCGATGCCTTCCTCGTGTCGGCCCCTCGTGTCGGCCCCCACGCTCACCGCGCCCTCTGGACTCTCGCTGAGCGGGTCCTTAACGCTTGATGAGAAGCCTCACGGCGCCGCGGGAATGTGGGCGCGGGCCGAGGAGCCCGGCAGGCGGACCCGCGCCAGGATGCCGCCGCCCTCGGCGTTCCTCAGCTCCACCTCTCCCCCGGCGTCACGCACCGCCTTGGCGACGATGGCCAGCCCGAGCCCCGAGCCGGGCATGCTGCGGGCCGAGGAGGACCGCCAGAACCGGTCGAACACGTACGGCAGCTCCTCCTCCGGGATGCCGGGGCCGTGATCCCGCACGGTCAGCTCGCCGTCGCCGAGCCGCACCTGCACGGGTTCGGCCCGGTCGGCGGAGAACTTCACCGCGTTGTCCAGCAGGTTCACCACGGCCCGCTCCAGGGCCGCCTGGTCGCCCAGCAGGTACCAGGGGCTCAGCTCCACCTCGATCGAGGTGTCGGGGGCGCGCAGCCGCGCCCTGCGTACGGCCGCCTCGACGGCGTCGTGGAAGGCGACCTCGACGTGCGGTTCGTGCTCGTCCTCCGACCGTGAGAGCTGCAGCAGGTCCCCGACGAGCGTGGACATCTCCTCGAACTGGGCCTTGAGGTTGGTCAGCAGCCTGCGTTTGGGAGCGGCGTCGAGAGGGCGGCCGGCGTTCTCGCTGCGCAGCAGCAGGTCGATGTTGGTGCGCAGGCTGGTGAGCGGGGTGCGCAGCTCGTGGCCCGCGTCGGCGATCAGCCGCCGCTGGCGCTCGCGGGACCCGGCCAGCGCGGTGGTCATCGCGTTGAAGGAGACCCCCAGTCTGGCGATCTCGTCGTTGCCCTCGACCGGGATCCTGGTGTCGAGGTCCTCGGTCCTGGCGACGTACTCGACGGCCTCGGTGAGGCGGCCGACGGGGCGCAGCGCCGTACGGGAGACGAGCAGCCCGGCGGAGGCGGCGCCGAGCACGCCGAGCGCGGTGACTCCCGCGAGGATCCCGGCGAGCGTGGCGAGGGTGGTGCGGACCTCCTCCAGGGATCGGGACTCCATGACCGCGACACCGGGCCGGACGTTCCTCGTCAGCACCCGGACCTCCTCGCCGTCGTCGGTGACGCCGTTCCTGAACACCTGCCGGCCCGGGGGGCCGTGGGTCAGGGCCAGGTCCGCCGGGGTGACCTTGACGGGGGTGGAACCGGCCACGCACCTCTCGCCGTCGGCGTAGAGGAGCTGGATGGGCGCGAGGCGGGGCAGCGGCCTGCGACCGGGGGCCCCTCCGGGGTGATCGGGGCCATCGGGGACCTTTCCGGGATGGTCGGGACCTCCCGGAACCCCCACCCCTCGCGGCCCTTCGTGGCAGTAGGGAGCGATCCACTCGATGCCCTGCGGCCGTCCCTCCAGCGAGCGCTCCACCTGCCGCAGCAGCTCGGCCTTCACCACGAACCAGCACAGCGCCGCGCACACCGCGATCGCGAGCGCCACGGCCGCCGCCACCAGCAGGGTAAGCCGGGAGCGCAGGGAGCGGCGCCCGTTCACGCGGAGGTCCGCAGCACGTATCCGACGCCCCGGACGGTGTGGATCAGCCGGGGGCGCCCGCCGATCTCGGTCTTGCGGCGCAGGTACATGACGTAGACGTCGAGGGAGTTGGAGGACGGTTCGAAGTCGAAGCCCCACACCTCGCCGAGGATCTGCTCGCGGGTGAGCACCTGGCGGGGGTGGATCATGAACAGTTCCAGCAGCAGGTACTCGGTGCGGGTCAGCTCCAGCGGCTCGCCCGCGCGGGTGACCTCGCGCCCCGCGGTGTCCATCCGCAGGTCGCCGAAGATGAGGACCCCGTCGTCCCGGGCCGTGGGGGCGCTCAGGGCGCCGCGCCGCAGCAGCGCCCGGACGCGGGCCAGCAGCTCGTCCAGCTCGAACGGCTTGACCAGGTAGTCGTCGGCCCCCGCGTCCAGGCCGGACACCCGGTCGCCCACGGCGTCGCGGGCGGTGAGCATGAGCACCGGCAGGTGGTTGCCCGCCGCCCTGAGCCTGCGGCAGGCGGTCAGCCCGTCCATCCTGGGCATCATGACGTCGAGCAGGACCAGCTCGTACGGCTCCCGGTCGATCGCCTCCAGCGCCGCCTGGCCGTCCGGGGCGACGCCGACCCGGTAGCCCTCGAACTCCAGGCTGCTCTGCAGCGCCTCCCTGAGCGCGGGCTCGTCGTCCACGACCAGCACCCGCGCCGCCTCACCCTCAGCCATGACCTCCACGGTAGACGCACACCATGAGAGCGGGATGAACGCCTCAGGTGAGCGGCGCCATCGCTGCCATCGCGGCGTTGTGGCCGGGGATGCCGCTGACGCCGCCGCCGCGCCTGGCGCCCGCGCCGCAGAGCAGGACGCGCTCGAAGGCGGTCTCCACGCCCCAGCCCCCCGGCTCCCCGTACGGCCAGGACAGGTCGCGGTGGAAGATGTGACCGCCGGGCAGGCCCGCCTCGTTCTCCAGGTCGACCGGGGTCTTGGCCTCCAGGCAGAAGCTGCCGTCGGGGGCGCGCAGCAGGCAGTCCTCGACGGGTTCGGCGAGCACCTCGTTCATCGAGGCGAGTGTGGCGCGCAGCGCCGCCTCGCGCGCCCCCGCCGGGTCCTCCCGGAACAGCCTGGCCGGCATGTGCAGGCCGAACAGCGTCATCGTGTGGGCTCCGCTCCGGCGCAGCTCCGGGCCGAGGATGGAGGGGTCGGTCAGCGAGTGGCAGTAGACCTCGGCCGGGGGCAGCGAGGGGATCCGTCCCGCCGACGCCTCCCGGTACGCGCGGGCGAGCCGGTCGCGACCCTCGTTGATGTGGAACGTGCCGCTGAACGCGGCCGCGGGGTCCACCCCGGTATCCCTCAGGCGCGGCAGCCGCGAGAGCACCATGTTGACCTTGAGCTGTGCCCCCTCGGGGGTGGCGGGCTCGGCGTCCCCGAGCAGCCGGGCGAGCACGGCGGGCGGCACGTTGGCCAGGATCCGCTCGCCCGTCACCGTGTGCTCCCCGAGGGCGTCGCGGAAGGAGACCTCACCGGAGGGATCGACCGCGAGGACCTCGGCGCCGGTCAGGATCTCCGCCCCCGCGGCGCGGGCGGCGTCGGCGAGCGCGCCGGAGACCGCGCCCATGCCGCCGACCGGGACGTTCCAGTCACCGGTACCGTCGCCGATCACGTGGTAGAGGAGGCAGCGGTTGGCGAGCAGGTCCGGGCCCGCGGGGTCGGCGAAGGTGCCGATGAGGGCGTCGGTGAGGACCACGCCGCGTACGGTGTCGTCGGCGAACCGCTCGTCCACCACCTCGCCGATCGGGCGTTCGAACAGGTCGCGCCAGGCCTCCTCACCGACGAGGTTCCGCGTCGCCGCGCGGTCGGCGAGGGGTTCCAGCAGCGTCGGCGCGATCCGCCGGGCCACCTCGGCGGTCATCCCGTAGAAGCGCCGCCACGCCTCCAGCTCACCGGTGCCTCCGGTGACCCGGGCGAAGGAGGCGGCCGTCCGCGCGGCGTCGCCGTTGTCGACGAGCAGCCCGGTGTCGCCCACCGGCGTGTACGAGGCGTACCTGCGCCGGCGCAACTCGATCTTGAGCCCCAGGTCGGCGACGATCTTCGAGGGCAGCAGGCTGACCAGGTAGGAGTAGCGCGAGAGCCTCGCGTCGACCCCGGGGAACGCCTGCGCCGAGACGGCGAGGCCGCCGACGTGACCGAGGCGTTCCAGGACGAGGACGCGTCGTCCGGCGCGGGCGAGGTAGGTGGCGGCGACCAGGCCGTTGTGGCCGCCTCCGACGATCACGGCTTCGTAGCGAGAGCGGAGCACGAGACCTTCCAATCGGTGATGGGTGAGGTGGATGGGATGAGGTGAGGGAGCCGGTCCGGGGTCATCGCCGCTCGCGGGCGGCGGAGAGGGTGATGTCGAGGAGGGTGGCGGCGGGGCCGGTGAGGACGCGGCCGTGGCGCCACACCGCCCGCAGGCGGCGCGTGAGGTCGATGTCCTTCGTGGGCACCTCGACCAGGCGGCCGGTGGCCAGTTCGGCCTCCACCGCGTAGCCGCTGAGCACGGCCGGGGCGGCGCCCTCACGGGCGGCGCCCTTGACCGCGGTGTTGGAGCCGAGTTCCAGCCTCGGGGGGGCGACCGTGTGGCCGGTGAGCGCGAGGTCCAGCGTCTCGCGGGTGCCCGACCCCCGCTCGCGAACGACGAGCGGGGTGGCGGCCAGCTCGGCGGCGAGCAGCGGGGTGCGACGACGCGCCCACGGATGCCCCGGCGCGACCACCACCACGAGCCTGTCGGTGGCCACCACCCGCGACACCAGCCCTGCCGGGACCGATGGCCCCTCCACGAACCCGAGCTCGATCTCCCCTCCGATCAGCTTCGCCACCTCGGCCGAGTTCTGCACGTCCAGGCCGACCTGGACCTGGGGCTCGCGATCCTGGAGTTCGCCCAGCCAGCGCGGCAGCAGGTATTCGGCCACCGTCATGCTGGCGGCGATGTGCAGGTGCGCGGCCCGGCCGTGCCGTACCGCCTCCGCCCCCCGCATGAGCTCCTCCGCCGCGGCCAGCACCTGCGCGGCCCAGGCCGAGACCATCACGCCCTGCGGGGTGAGGGTGGATCCGCGCGGGGTGCGTTCCAGCAGGGGCAGCCCGAGACGGCGTTCCAGCAGGGAGATGCGCTTGCTCACCGACGGCTGCGCGATGCCCGCGGCCCGGGCGGCCTGGCCGAGACTGCCCAGGCGTTCCACGTCGACGAGCAGGCGCAGGGATTCGAGGTCGGGCAGCTCACTCATAGCGCCAGGCTATGACCTGCCACAGAGGTGACGGCTACCGGCCTCCCGGCGTCACACCGACACTCGGGGCATGCCCGTCTCGCACTCCCCCCGTCCTGTCGGCTCCGCCACGCAGTCCCCGACGACGCCCGTACGCCCTGCACCGGGCTCGGCCGCGGCACCGACATCGGCACCGGGCGCGCGGCCCGGAACCCTCGGGGCGTTCGGGAGGCTCGCGCCGGGGCTCGGGGCCGCGATCGTCGCGGTGGTCCTGGCGACGGCCGCGACCGGGGTCGTTCCGGGGGTGAGCGCCGGCGTGATCGCGGTGTTCCTCGGGGTCGCGCTCACCAACCTCGGCGGCCTGCGCCGGTCGCTCGTCCCCGGGCTCGGGTTCGTCTCCCGCCGGGTGCTCCGCCTGGCGATCGTGCTGCTCGGCCTGCAGATCGCGTTGCCGGAGCTGCTGGCGCTCGGCTGGCGGGCGCTCGCGGTGGTCGCCGCGGCGACGGGCGTCACGTTCGCCGCGACGCGGTGGATCGGCGGCCGCCTCGGGGTGGGGCCGCGCAGGTCCCTGCTGATCGCGACCGGCGTGTCCGTCTGCGGGGCGGCGGCGGTGGCCGCGATGCACGAGGTCGCCGACAGTGACGACGACGACGTGGCGGCCGCGGTCGGCGTGGTCGTCCTGTACGGCAGCGCCTCGATCGTCACGCTGCCCCTGCTCGCGGGGGCGCTGGGACTGACGTCGCGGCAGCTGGGCCTGTGGGCGGGGGCCTCGGTGCACGAGGTCGCGCAGGTGGCGGCCATCGGCGCGGCGGCCGGAGCGGGTGTCCTGGTGAGCGCGGTCGCCGTCAAGCTGGCCCGGGTCGTCCTGCTCGCCCCGATCGTCGGGCTGACCTCCGTCTCCCTGCGCCGTGCCGCGACGGACCGCTCCAAGACCGGGGGCCCTCGGAACGCGGAGAGCGCCGCAGACGACGGGAACTCCAGGAGCACCGGGAGTGCCGGGAGTGCCGGGAGCACCGACGGCACGCTGCGGCGCCCGCCGGTGGTGCCACTGTTCGTCGCCGGGTTCGTCGCGGCCGTGGCGGCGCGGAGCCTGGGCGCGGTGCCGCCCGAGATCATCGAGGTGGTTCCCGGTCTCACGGCGGTGCTGCTCGCCGCCGCGCTCTTCGCCCTGGGTACCGGTGTGGATCTGAGAAAGCTCGCGCGGGGCGGGCGATCGCTGCTCCTGGGCGGGATCGCCACGGCCATCATCGGCGGGATCTCACTGTTCGGGGTGCTGGTCATTGGCTGATCTTTAAGTGGACGTCTCCCCGCAACCGCCGTAACGTGCTCTTTTTGGGGAAGACGGTGTCGTTTACACCGTTCCAAAAGCAAGCAATGATTACGACCTCGGACAAGGAGACAGAACCAGCTCATGCGTACCACCCGACAGTCCCTCTCCGGTGTGCTCCGCCCCTCGGACGAGGTGGCCGAAGCGCTGGAGCGGGGTGCCCCGATCGTGGCACTGGAGTCCACGATCATCTCTCACGGCCTGCCACAGCCCCGCAACCTCGAGGTCGCGGTGGAGCTGGAGCGGATCGTCCGGGAGACCGGGGCGGTGCCCGCGACGATCGCGGTGCTGGACGGCGTGGCGCGCATCGGCCTCGACAAGAGCGAGCTGGAGCGCGTCGCCGGCGAGCCGGGGCTTCGCAAGCTGGGCTTTCGCGACCTGCCCACCGCCGCCGCGCTCGGGGCGAGCGGGGCGACGACGGTCTCCGCCACCTCGTTCCTCGCCGCCAGGGCGGGCATCCGGGTCTTCGCCACCGGCGGCCTCGGCGGCGTGCATCGCGGCTGGACCGAGAGCCAGGACGAGTCGGCCGACCTCGACATGCTGAGCCGGACCCGCATCACCGTGGTCTGCGCGGGGGTGAAGTCGATCCTGGATGTTCCGGCGACCCTGCAGCGGCTGGAGACGCGCGGCGTCACGATCGCGGGGTTCCGCACCGACGAGTTCCCCGGCTTCTACCTGCACTCCTCCGGCGAGCCGATCGACTGGCGCATCGAGACCCCCGACGAGGCGGCGGGCATCATGCGGGCCCAGGACGCGCTCGGCGGCCCGGAGACCGCGCTCATCGTCGCCAACCCGGTGCCGCTGACCGAGCAGCTCGACCCCGAACTGCACGACCGCGTCCTCGCCGGTGCCCTCGCCGAGGCGGAGGAGCGGCGGATCACCGGTCAGGCCATCACCCCGTTCCTCCTGGGCTACCTGGTGCGCGGCACCGACGGCGCCTCGCTGGAGGCGAACCTGGCCGCGGTACGGGGCAACGCGCGTGTCGCCGGGCAGATCGCGGCCTCCTGGAGCCGGGGAGACTGAGGGCACCGTGGCCGGAACGGGTCTGCTGATCATCGGCGACGTGGTGACCGACGTCGTCGCGCTTCACGGCGGGTCCGCCAGGAGCGGTCTGGCCGTCGGGACGGACACCGCCGCCGACATCGTGCTGCGTCCCGGCGGCTCCGGCGCCAACACGGCCTCCTGGGCCGCCTGGCTGGGCGCCGACGCGCGGATCCTGACCCGGGCCGGCTTCGACACCGCCGACTGGCACGCCGCCGAACTGCGGCGGTTCGGGGTGCGGCCGCATCTCCGGGTCGATCCCGACCGGCCCACCGCGGTGGTGATCGCCATGGTGGACGTGACCGGGGAGCGTTCCATGCTCACCAACCGGGGCGCGGGCGGGCACATCGGCACGGGCGACTGGGACGAGACCCTGCTCGACGGTGTGGGTCATCTCCATCTGTCCGGATACACACTGTTCGCCGAGCCTGGGCTCCAACTTTCCCGGCTGGCGATGGCCGAGGCGTCCCTGCGCGGGGTCTCGATCAGCGTGGACCCGGCCTCGACCGGTTTCCTGCGCTCGTTCGGCGTCGAGCGGTTCGTCCGGGAGACCCTCCCCGCCCAGCTGGTCATTCCCAACCTGGACGAGGCGCTGCTGCTCACCGGCGAGACGACCCCCGAGGGGGCGGCCGAGAGTCTGAGCCTGCGCTACGGGGCCGCGGCGGTGAAGCTGGGATCCCGCGGCGCGCTGATGGCCAGGGAAGGAAAGTTGGCCGCCCGGGTTCCCGCGCTCACCACCGAGGTGGTTGACTCCATTGGAGCGGGGGACGCGTTCGCCGCCGGGCTGCTGACGGCCCTGCTGAGCGGGGCCGCCGACGAGGTCGCGCTGGACGCGGGACGCCGTGCCGGGGCGGAGGCCGTGACGGTTCTGGGTGGCCGTCCACGTGTCCTACCGTCTGATTTGGGTACCAGGGAGCTTTACCCTCTTAATGCCAATTGATAGCTTGCGGCGTAAGCTGCACCATTAGCCACACGCGTCACTTTGGGGAGGTTACGGTCCGCCGATGGATGCCGAGTCATCGATCTGCCTGAGTGATCTGGTCCCGGCCCTGCGCTGGAGCCGTCCCCAGCAGGTCGCCGAAGCCCTCGCCGACCCCCGGCTGCCCGCCGGCTGGTGGTCGTCGGTCACCCTGCCAAAGGCCCTCGGCGCCGCGGGGCTCGACTGGGTTTGCGACAGGCTGGCCCGGCTCTCGCTGTCACGCTGGGATCATCTGCCGTTGAGCGACGTGCTGCCCGCGCTGCACGTGCACACGGTCGATCCCACCCTGCCCGACTGGCCGGAGCCCGCGCGCTCGGCCATCGCCGGCCTGGGCGGCTGGAGCCGCCTGCGCCGCCTGACCGCGGGAGACCTGAGCGCGCCCGCGATGCCCTCCCCGGAGATCGTGGTCACCGCCGTCTTCCGCGAGGTGCTCAGCCACGTCCCCGGGCTCGCCGAGCAGACCGCGCCGTCCGCGCCGGCCGCCGTCCACGCCCAGGTCCCGCTCCAGGAGCACGACCAGGACCCGGCGCAGACGCCCGTGCCGCGGATCCCGGCTCAGCCGTCGGCGCCGCCGGCACCCCAGGTGCCGGTCCCCGAGCCCGCGGCCACAGAACCGGCGGTCCCCGAACCGGCCGCCCCCGCGCCCCCGGTCAACCTCAACGACTATCCGCTGGTGCGCCTGGTCGACAACATGTTCCGCGACTGGAGCCCGCTGGAGCGCGCGGTCGCCGTGGAGCGGCTCTTCGCGGTCGAGCCGATCAGCCTGCGCGCGCTCGCGCACAAGCTGAACGCCGACCGTGACGCGCTCTCGGCGGCCCAGCGCGCCGCCGAGGAACGCATCCTGCTCTGGCTGCGCTCCCCGGAGTCCGCCCCGCTCACCGGGCACATGTTCGGGCTGACCGAGTGGCTCGGCGCCGCCGCCACCAAGGACCAGCTCATCGGCGCCGACCCCGCGCACCCGATCGAGGTTCCGACCCTGCGGACCCCGCTGTGGAGGGTGCTCGTCACGCTCATGCCGGACCGGCGGCTCCAGGACGACTGGCTCGTCGTGGGCGATCTGGGCGGCCTGCGCGAGCGGACCCGCCAGCTCCTGTCGAACAAGCCGATCGACAGCGACTCGCTCAGGCTCATGGAGCACCAGCTCGGCATCCGCGCCCACTCGGCCCAGCCCTGGCTGGACGCCCTCGCCGCCGCGAGCACCGCGCAGGAGGCGGCCCTTCAGGAGGGTCCCTCCGAGGAGGTCAGGCAGCTGCCACGCCGCACCCCGGGGGCCAACGGCCACCACCACCGCGGCGGGCAGCCGATCCCGCAGGTGAACGCCGGCGCCATCGACCCCCGCGCGGCCCTGGCCACCCTGTCGGCCCTGGCGAGCGGAAACTCCAGACCGCACCTGATCACCAGCCAGCGGGCCCCGCTGCACTCGCCCGCGAGCCCGTCGTCCGACCCGGGCCGCTGGCAGCGCATCGAGGTGACCAGCGACCACCTGCGGGGCGGCCCGGTGGCCGTGCCCGAGGGGTACGCCACCCGGCTGGGCATGCGTCCCGGCACGCTGCTGTCGGTCACCGGCCCCGGCGACAACGCGGTGGTCCTGGTCTGGCGGGACCACCCCGTCTTCGACTCGCTGCAGCCCGTCCTGATGCGTCTGAACGCCCGTCCCGGCGACCAGGTCTACGTCACCGTCGACGGCTACCGCCTGGACGCCCAGCTGCCCGCCTGATCCCTTCCCTGTGGGGAGACCCACGGGAAAGGACGGCGTGAGGCACGAGAATCCAGCGGGAAGAGCGGGCTTGATTTCGCTTATGTGAATCGGCGCTATGCTTGGGCCTCCCGAGGCTGGAATCAACAATGGGACCCGCATTCCAGGGGTCCCATTGGTCGTTTTCATGTCAACAAAGTCCCATTTCTCCGCTTCTGCTGGCGATTTTGACGGCCCACCTCACAAATCAGTTGTCAGCTGTTGTCCAACGGCTGACAACGAGAACAGGAATACGCAAGCTGTGGGGGACGGACCGGCGAAGGCGCCTCGGATACGCAACGCCAGGAACCTCAGGTTGGCGTGGGCCGGCTCGGCGCTTTCCATGACCGCGTTCCGGACCCTCGGCGTTTCCTATCCGCTCATCGCCCTGGCGCTCACCGGTTCTCCCATGGCCGCCGGATGGGTGGGATTCGCCTCGACCGTTCCCGGCCTGCTGCTGTACATTCCGGCCGGTGCTCTGATCGACCATTTCGACCCGCGCCGGGTCATGCTGTGGACGGAGGCGATCCGAGGGATCGCCGCGGCCAGCGTCTTCCTCGCCCTGCTCTGCGGCTCGGCCTCACTGCCACAGCTGCTGGTGGCCGCCCTCGTCGAGGGAGCCCTGTGGGTCCTGCACTCGCTGGCGGAGAACGCGCTGATCCCGATGCTGGCCGGCCGTGACGGACTTCGCCGCGCGCTCGCGCGAAGCGAGATGAGCTTCCACACCGCCGTCCTGACGGGAAGGCCTCTCGGCGGCTTCCTGCTGGGAGTCGGGCAGGCGATACCGTCCGCCGTCAACACCGTGCTCTTCTTTCTCTCGTTCGGCCTTCTGATGCGAATGGACGCGAAGGGCGTTCGGCGAGACGCGCGTCCGCTGGTCAAAGTCGGCGACGGGCTGCGCGAGGTCGCCCAGCAACCCTTTCTTCGCACCGCGATGGCGCTGACCGCCTTCACGAATCTGATGGTCAACGCGCTCACCATGGTCTTTCTCGCGAGCTCGGCGGAGCTGTCGCCACTGATCGTCGGGGTGGTGCTCGCGGGGGGCGGGCTGGGGGGAGTCCTGGGGTCCCTCGTCGTCCTGCGAGTGACACCGCCGTCCTACATGCTGTTCGCGCAGGTGTGGGTGTGGGCATTGGCGCTGTTCATCGCCGCCTTCGGCGGACACCCCGCCTTCTTCGCCGTGGCGACGCTGGTGACCGGGTGCAGCGGGGCCCTCAGCAACATCAGCATCAGGACCTTCGAGGCTCACGCGTTCGACTCGGACAAGATCGCGAGGGTGGCGAGCGTGTCCCGGCTCACCAGCCGTGTGGCGATCTCGGTGGCGGCGCCGCTCGGCGCCCTTCTCGTCACCTGCTTCGGCGGCGACGGGGCGACCGTGATCCTTTTCGTCACCATGGTCGTGGTCGCGATAATCGTGACGGCCGTTCCCGCTCTACGCGGCAGCCTGATGCCCGGAGGAGAAAGGCTGATGCCCGGAGAGGAAAGCCCCGCCCACTCCTGAATCGCCCGCTCAGGTGAGCCGGACCAGGCGCTCCGCCTCCGCCACCAGGTGGGCCGGGAGCCCGGGCGACCTGGCCGCGCCGGCCCGCCGGGCCAGCGCGGCCGCCTCCGCCGTCTCACCGGCCAGTGCCTTGATGCGGGCGGCGTACAACAGCACCGGGCCGTGATCTCCCGCCTCGGCCCGCACAGCCCCGATCTCCCGTTCCGCCTCGGGAAAACGGCCCAGCGTGGCCAGCGCGAGAGCGTGGGCGGCCCTGGTGGAGGGCCACTGCAGCGGCCGGACCCTGTCGAGGTCGCGTAGCGCGGCCTCGGCCTGGCCGAGGTCGGCGAGGATCTCACCGCGGGCGCGCAACGCCTCGGCGAGGTTCCCCTCCCTGCCCAGCACGTCGTTGAGGACGTCGCGCGCCGCGTCGGGATGGCCGTCGTACCAGAGCGCCCAGGCGAGCTCGGTCTGGATGTTCATGTCATCGGGCAGGCGGCGTATCGCCGAGTACAGCTCCCGCACCGCGGCCGAAGGGCGTCCCTGGGCCAGTCGCAGCCTGCCGATCCCGGCGAGAAGGCCGCCGACCGCCGAGGTCGCCCCCAGCGACTCGAAGAGGACCGCGGCGGTGCGGTAGTGGGAGACGGCCTTCTCGAAGTCCTCGCGCCGGTGCGCGACGTTACCGAGGAAGGACTCGATCTCCGCCCGCGACCTGGTGTTGTCACCGCAGCGCTCCAGGGCCTCCTCCGCCTGCTTCGCGGCCAGCGCGAACTCCCCGTCGCGGAACGAGAGTTCGGCGGCGCGCAGGTAGTCGTCGGGGAACGACCCGCTCTCGGCCCGCACGACGAGATGGTCGTTCTGGAGGATGGGCTGGATGAGACGCTCGTGCGAGAGCTCACACCACCGAGTTCCGGCCTTGATGTCCTCACGCAGGATGTGGCGGTCGACCAGCGCCCTGACCAGCGCGTTCGGCATGCCGGCGGTGACGGTCTCCCCCTGGTAGACGACCTCGCGGGTGCCGAGCTCGGTGATGAAACAGCGGCGCAGCCAGCTCCTGAGTTCGGCGACGTCGCCCCCGAAGTGGTCACGGGCCACCTCGGAGATCATCCGCTCGGAGAAGTCGGTGAGCGAGCGGTCGGCGTTGGCGAACCTGCGGACGTGGTCGGAGGAGATGACCCGCACCTCCTCGGGCAGGGAGCGCCACATGGCCGAGCACACGACCTGCAGCTGGACGGGCTCGACCACCTTGGCGTCGGCGACGACCTCCTCGCCGAGCGCCCTGCCGACCCTGATCATGCGCAGGTCGTCCACCAGCCCCCGCGCCGCGCCGGGGGCGAACGAGCGGCCCGTCCCCTCGAGCGGCCCCTCGGTCGCCCGGACCGCGGCGGCCGTGTCGAGGGCGGTCAGCGAGAAGCGGCTTCTGGCCATGCCCGCCAGTTTCGGCTCGTGGGGCAGGATCGCGGCGAGGTGGTCCTCCCGGATCGAGACGAGCAGGCGCAGGTTCGGGTCGTCGTCCAGCGCCTCGACGAGCTGGCCGATGAACCACTCCCGGTACGGCTGGCGGTGGGCGAAGCCGCCGAAGAGCTCCTCTGCCTGGTCGATCGCGGCCAGGGTGAGCACCGGATCGCCGTACGGATCCTGGCGGGGCGGGCGCCGGCCCAGGAACTCGCGGATCGTCAGCCCCGCCAGCCGGGTGGGCGTCTCCAACGGGGACCACGACGACAGCAGCGCGAACACGTGCGGGTTGTGCCGTGAGAGCGCGGCGGAGGGGAAGGGCGAGCCGTGCGAGACCCGTCCTATCGGCAGGACGTCGGTCCTGCCCGCGTCCAGCAGCGGGAGCACCCCGGCCTGGATCAGCGAGGTCTTGCCCACGCCGGACGGTCCGTACAGCACGGTCAGGCGCCCGGCCTGCCACAGGTCGGAGACCTCGCGAGCCTCCCTGTCGCGGCCGAAGAACTTGGCGCGGTCCTCGCGGCGGAAGGCCCGCAGGCCGACGTACGGCTGGCCGGTCGCGTCGGGCCGGTCGCGATCGGGGGTCACCTCGGAGGTCACGGCACCGGTCCCATCCGCCGGCGCAGCTCACGGCAGAACTCCTCCGCCGTCCCCCAGAAGATGGAGATCCGCCAGTCTTCGTAGTATCTGGCCAGCTGGCGCTGGACCTCCAGCACGTCCGCCTTCGTGCTGGCGAGCGAGGGGGCGAGCTGGACGCTCACGTGCCTGCGGCGGTTGATGCCGGGAACGGCTTTCAACAGCCCGTGGAAAAGCACGCGAAACGTCCAGTCCTGCAGGCTGTAGCCGATGAACAGCAGAGGTCTCCTGGTCAGCGCCGCGAGAATGGAGGTGGGCAGCATGCGCTGCCCACCCGCGACGCCGTCCACCGCGAGGTTGGTGAGAAACTCCAGATAGTCGTCCTCGGCCAGCACGATCGACGCCGGATCCTGCAGGTTGCCGTGCAGATGATAGATGAGCGGAGCCTCAGGCCTGGGGTTCCAGCCTGCCTCGCTGCTGAACAGATCTTCCGCGTAGGCAAGCCCTTTGTTCCATGGGCAAATTGCCACATTCGGCCTTTTTCCCACTGCTTCGAGCGAGCGCAGGATGAAGTCGTCGTAGTTCGTCGTCAGGTATACCGGAAGAGGGAAACTCGCCAGCAGGGCGTGCGGCTCAAGCGGGTCGAGGAAGTCGGGAGCTCCCCCGGCATCGAGTTCGTCGCAGATCCGCCTCTTCACATATACCGAATCCCCATATCTCATCACCGCGAACTGCGTCACCCTGGGGAGATCGTGGTCGTCGGCGAAGGGATAGTCCCATCGGCGCGCCATGTCGCGGCTCAGCGCCGTCCCCGTCGGCAGGGTGCCCACGCACGCCCCCGACCCCAGGAAGGGCGTGCAGTCTCCGCTGTTCAGCTGGTCGAGCAGGCGCTCCCACTCGGCCTCCCCCATGTCGTGCACGCAGGGCACCACCTCACGGACGGCAGGTCCAATCAGGTCATGGACTCGATGCCGTACGACTCTATTGTCGCGGTCAACCCCCAGCGAGCACGACCTTGACGCCCGGCTCACCGACCGGCAGGAAACGGGCGGATGCTTCACGCTTATCTTTCTGTCGCACTCTGCCCGGAATCGCAAGGCGATCGCTCATATCGAGCTGTCGAAACCCGCGCTCGGCTCCAGATCCGCACCGTGCTCGAAAAACTCCTCCAGCACTCTCCTGAGGGAGGCGCTCCCGACCTTCTCAAGATCCCTGAACGACAGATCGGTGATGTCGATGGAGACCGTCGACGCCGCACCGTCATAATGCATTTGCGCTCCCTACTAAACGACCTTGCCGACGACCTGTTTTCGGCCACCCCAAACAGGCGTGGCACCCCTCCGCCGTGCCCGCGAAATTCAAGATGCGCCGTTCATTTATTTGATTCTGTTCTGCCCGGCTTCTCGAATCAAGCTCTAAGATGGCGACAGAATCCTTCGGATCGAACAGGGCGGAGGCCAGAGGTGGTGGAGCTTTCACACGCCGCGAACACGGTGCCGGAGCGTCAGCCCGAGATCTGGGAGAAAGTGCCGCCCCGCAACAGAAACTTCACGGGACGGGACGACCTGCTTCTCAAGCTCCGCCAGGGCATCAGCACCGTCACCGCCGTGGTCCCCCAGCCCCAGGCCCTTCAGGGATGGGGCGGCGTCGGCAAGACCCACCTGGCCATCGAGTACGCCCACCGCTATCGCTCGCACTACGACCTCGTCTGGTGGATCCCCGCCGACCAACGCGTGCTGGTGCCGTCCGCCCTCGCCGCGATGGCCCCGCACCTGGGCCTGCCCGCGGTCTCGGCCACCGGCGTCGAGGAGGCCGCGGAGGCCGTGCGCAGGACACTGCAGAGCGGTGACCCCTACCGCCGCTGGCTGCTGATCTTCGACAACGCCGAGGAGCCGGGGCAGGTCGCGGAGTTCATCCCGCGCGGGCCGGGCCATGTCCTGATCACCTCCCGCAACCCCAAGTGGGAGGACCACTTCGAGACCCTCCAGGTCGACGTCTTCACCCGCGAGGAGAGCGTGGCGTTCCTGAAGAAGCGCCTGCGCAGAGAGGTTCCCGACGACGACGCCTCGCGGCTGGCCGAACAGCTCGGTGACCTTCCCCTCGCCCTGGAGCAGGCCGGAGCGCTGCAGTACGAGACCGGCATGTCGGTCGACGAATACCTGGAGCAGCTCGAAGAGCAGGCGAGCCGCCTGCTGGGCGCGAACCGGGCACCGGGATACCCGCTGTCGATGACCGCGGCCTGGAAGGTGTCGGTGTCGCTCCTGCAGGACCGCCTCCCCGAGGCGATCACGGTCCTGCGCTGCTGTGCCTTCTTCGGGCCCGAGCCCATCCCGCGCGACGTGTTCCGCAGGAGCAACAAGGCCGTCGTCCCCCGCCTGAGCGCGATCCTGTCCGACCCCATCCTGCTCGCCACGGCGCTGAGCGAGCTCAGACGCTTCGCCCTTGCCAGGATCGAGCCCGCGACGCGCACCATCCAGGTCCATCGTCTGGTCCAGGCGCTCCTGCGCGACGACCTGCCGGAGAAGGACCAGCAGGAGGTCAGGCACGAGGTCCATGTGCTGCTCGCCGGCAGCGCCCCGAACGATCCCGACGACACCGACAAGTGGCGCGGTTTCGAGGAGCTGGTCGCCCACGTCGCTCCCTCGGGCCTGGAGGAGTGCACGGATCCGCGGGCCAGGTCGTTCGCCCTGTCCATGGCCCGTTACCTGTACCGGTCGGGCAACTACCAGTCGGCCCATTCGTTCATCACGAGCTTCATCGAGAGATGGAGCCAGGTCAGCGGGCCGGACCACCTGGACGTGCTCGTCGCGTACAGACACCTCGGCAACATCCTGCGAGGTCTCGGGCAGTACGCCAGGGCGTACGACATCGACCACGCGACCCTCGACAAGATGACCGAGATCCTCGGTCCCGAGCATCCGGAGACCCTCGCGACGGTCAACGGCTACGCGGCCTCGCTGCGTGCCCGCGGCGACTTCCTCGCCGCCCGCACGCTGGACCAGGAGTCACGGGTCACCCATATGAACGGCCTGGGCCCCTCCGACCCCTCCACCCTGCGCGTGGTGTACAACCTGGCCCTCGACTACGCGCTGACCAGTGACTACGCGGAGGCGCGCAGGCTGCACCAGGAGACCTACCTGGAGCAGAGCTACATGGCGGAGGGGATCAGCAAAGGCACCCTGCTGCTGTCGTGGAACAGCCTGGCCAGGACCGTGCGACTCTGCGGCGACTACACGGAGGCCTGTGACCTGGGCGAGGAGGCCTACGCCTACGGTGTCCAGGAGCTGACCCTCGATCACCACTACACCCTGCTGGCCGCCAAGGACCTCTCCATCGCGAAACGGCGGGCGGGAGAGATCACCGAGGCCCTGGAGCTCGCGCACGACACGCACACCCGCTTCCAGCGGCTGTTCGGAGACGCTCACCCCGACACCATGGCGGCCGCGATCAACCTCTCCAACGCCCTGCGGGCAGCCGGGAACATCGACGAGGCGTACGCGATCGCGGAGAAGGCGGTCACCCGTTATCCGAAGGTGTACGGGGCCGACCACCCCTACACCAACGCCTGCGAAGGCAACCTGGCGATCCTTCATCGCCTGCGCGGGGACCTCGCGAAGGCCCGCGCCCTGAACGAGAAGGCCAGGGATGCCCTGATCACGAAGGTCGGCCGCAACCACCACTACCCGCTGAGCTGCGCCATCAGCCTCCAGAGCGACCTGGCGGCGATGGGAGAGCGCGACGGTGCCCGCGAGCTCGGCGAGGACACCCTCGGCAGGCTGCGCAAGCTCCTCGGCGAGAACCACTTCCTGAGCCTGGCCTGCGCCGCCAACCTCGTCCTTGACCTGCGGGCGACTGGCGCCGGGAAGGAGGCCGATCTCCTGTACGCCGACACGATGCGGCGATACGAACGCCCCCTGGAGGTAGGTCACCCGGACGCCCTGCTCGCGAGCGAGGGCCGTCGCATCGAGTGTGACTTCGACCCCCCGCCGATCTGACCACTCCCGGCTCAGGAGTTGCGGCGCCTCCAGCTCTCCAGGTGCTGGTCGGCCTCGCGACGGGCCTGCGCCACCGCCGCGAGATCCACCGGCTCGTCCAGCCAGGCTTCCAGTGTGCCCCTCATCGCCTTCACGAATTCCGCCCCGCGCTCGTTCAGGCCCCCGCTCGCCATGAGCGTGCCGGTGACGCCGTACGCCGCCTGTCTCCAGCGTGCGAACTCGACCTGTCCGCGGAAGGCGCGGGCTCCCTGCTCCGAGGCGTGCTGGCGCCTCCAGAATCCCGCCACCCCGAGGTAGGCATACGCTCCCTGCAACAACCCGTTGACGGGGCGGGGGTCGTTCCGCCACGGCGCGTAGTGCCTCCGCCCGTTCTCGGGCAGGGTCAGCTCGACCGTGTCGGTCAGCGCCGTCAGCTTCGCGTGCTGGATCTCGTGGGCGAACGTCGCGGCCATTCCCAGCCCGTGCTGCGGCTCCGACAGGGCGACGGTCCCGAACGTCTCGCGCGAGGTGGCGCTGTTCTGGCCGAAGGCCGGTGCGTGGATGGGGGTGAGCACCGAGATGCCCGAGGTCAACTCCGCGGCGACGGTCCAGTGGCGGGCGGTCAGCACGCGCCACGCGTCGCGCAGGCACGACGCCCAGTGCTCCAGCCGCGATTCACTCAGCCGCGACTCGGTGACATGTCCTGCGGGCCACCGGTAGGGGTCCGCGTCGTCGACGACGAGGCTGAGCCCGGAATCCGCCGGTAACCTGCGCAGAACCTGCCAGCCGGCCCCGTCGCGAAGGGGGTCGGCGCGGACCGTCGAGCGGCCGATGTCGAGCTCGGCCCCGTCCGCGTCCGGCCGCACGGTGACGTCGAGCACTCCCCGCGCACCCGCCGGAACGGTGAGGCGGCCCAGCCCCGGCAGGACGACGGCGTCCTCCTCGACGGCGAGGCGGACCTCGCAGGCGATCCGCACTCTGACCGCGATCGCGACGACCAGGGCGGCCAGCCGGCCGGGATCGTCCTTCGCCCCCGTACCGGCCCTGAGCGAACGGTACGTCCGCAGCGCCCACGCGCCCACGGCCGGGTGGCACAGCTCCGGTTCGACCTGTTCTCTCCCCTGGCTCTCCATCTCGGCCAGGAGATCGTAGGCGCGAGCCGCGAGATCGGCGTGCGGATGGCCCGCCGCCTTCGCCTCCAGGACGAGCGCGCGGATGAGGAGCCTGGTCTTGAGGCACTGCCACACGCGCAGCTCGGCCATGGCCTCGGCCCCGCCCCCGCCCTTCGCGAGCCTGGAGAACGTCTCGTCGGACACCGGAGGCGAGGTGAACCTCATGCGTTTCCCTTCAGCCGGGCGACGTCGCGTACGAGCCGCGCGCGAATGTGATCTATGAGCCGGTAGAGATCGGGACAGTAGACCGAGGGGCCGAGGAATCCGTGGGTCTCGCTGTAGCGGTGCGGGTAGAGTCCGCCGCCGCAGACGGAACGAAGGTCGCAGGCCCGGCACACGGGTGCCAGCGCGAGCTCGCCGATCTGACGGGCCGCTATGGACGGGTGCCCCAGCACCGTGTCGAAGGAGTCGCGAAGGACGTGCAGCAGGGTGGCGGGAGCGCCGTGATAGCTGGACTTGAGGATGTCCGACTGCTCGATGCTGCCGTCCGTCTCGATGACGACCATCCGCGCCGGGGAGAGGCCGATGGCCTCGGTACGGGACGCACGCCCGGTGAGCAGGCGGACGATCTCGTTGAAGAACCGGATCTCGGTCTCCTCCACCGCCGCCCCGTACCAGCGGTCGAAGATCGGCAGCAGCCAGTCGGCGTAGGGGGTGGCGGCCGAG
This sequence comes from Streptosporangium sp. NPDC000563, assembly GCF_040299985.1. Taxonomy (NCBI): domain Bacteria; kingdom Bacillati; phylum Actinomycetota; class Actinomycetes; order Streptosporangiales; family Streptosporangiaceae; genus Streptosporangium; species Streptosporangium sp. NPDC000563. The sequence continues at coordinate 364,869 of NZ_JBEPDA010000002.1, forward strand.
CCGGGGTCGCGAAAGGGCGGAGGTGTGAGCCAGTTCCCGTGCGGCAGGAGAAAGTCGACCGCCGGCGGGTCGAACTCCAGGAGCGCGTCGTAGGTGGCCAGCGGATCGTTGCGGACGTCGATCGTGCACAGAAGACCGCTGAAGAGATGATGGAAGGGACCGGCCGTCAGTCTCCGCAGCGAGGCGGCGACCATGGCGTGGCTGCCCTTTCCGCTCGTGAAGAGCCTGTGCCGGTCGTGGGCCGCCTCGTAGCCGTCCAGGCTCACCCCTACCCGGATCTCCAGGTCGCCGAAGAGCCGCAGGTAGGTCTCGTCCAGGCGCAGCCCGTTGGTCTGCACGCCGACGTGGACGCGAGTTCCGACGTCGGCGGCCGCTCCCCTGATGGTGCGCACGGCGTGGGAGATGAGTTCCGGGCCGGCCAGAAGCGGCTCTCCCCCGTGGAGGATGACCTCCACCTCCGCCAGCTCGTGGGCGAGGGCGTGCTCCGCGATGCGCTGTGCCGTCCGCTGGACGATCGCCTCGGACATGCGCCGCGGCTGGGCCTTCCACGACTGGTCCGCCATCTCGTAGATGTAACAGTGACGGCAGGCGAGGTCACATCTGCTGTGGATCTTCAGAATGAACTGTCGGAAGGCGAAGGGCCTCCATCCGGAAGCCAGTAGTTCGGCCACATCAAGCGTGGCCGGAAACACGTTTTCGGCCGACAGGATTTTCGGTTCCGGCTTCTCTGACAAATGCGGCACGCCTCTCTTGCGCCATTCCCATCTCGCACCACTTTGTGCCGTTAGTCAAGATTAAAGCCAGTAAAGCTTTCTTCAGTAGCGCCTCACAGTCGTACAGCGAGACGACTTCTTCGACCGCGACGCCCCTCATCCTCCATCTACCCTGTAGCCGACTTTCGGTACCCCGCATAACACCACGCCGAGGTGGAGGCCGATCAACCGTGCGCGATTGGCCCTCGGACCTGGACGTCGGCGAGCTTGCCGCCACCGCCTGGAGAGCCATCCCTTTTCGGCAGTTCATTTTGAAGATCCACAGCAGGTGCGATCTCGCATGCGGATATTGTTATATGTACGAAATGGCGGACTCCAGCTGGCGCAGCTGTCCGAGACGCATGTCGCGCGAGACCTTCGCCGCCACGGCCGCGAGAATCGCCGAACACGTTCACACGCACGACCTCGGCAACGTCGAGATCGTGCCGCATGGCGGCGAGCCGATCCGCGAGATCGTCGCGCGGATCCGGTCGTCGAGCCGGCCCTGTCGGAGAAATGCCGGGCATGCCCGATGGGCAAGGTGTGCGGAGGCGGTCCCTACGCCCATCGCTGTCGGGCAGGCCACGGTTTCGCCAATCCATCGGTCTACTGCGTCGACCTGTTCCGTCTAATCGGGCATATCAAGAACAGGGTCGGAGCCGATCCGGCCTTCCGAACGAAGCGCGAAGATTGAAGGGGCGCGATGAATCTACCCGAGCACCGGATTCCGGCGAAGGTGTTCTCCGACTTGGCCCACGGCGGTGGTGGCGCCCCCGCGGTCAGCCGCCTCTCCGCCGCCCAGTACAGCAAGCACGCGCTTCTCGTACGAGCGGTGGTGGAGACGGCTCGCACGACCGGCCACGCGGAGGCGCCGGCCACCCGCCGCGCCTACGATCTGCTCGCCACCGTCCAGCGCCGTCACCCCGGCGCCGTCGACGCCGTGCTACGGCATTCTTCGGTGGGCGCCTGGGCGCGCCGGACGATCAGAATGCTCCGTGCGGGCGACACCCGCGCGACACCGGGACAGCTCTCGGCGCTGGCCGCCGCCGCGGCGATCCGCTCCCGTACGGCCTGCGACATCGACGTGCCCGCGGCGGACGGGGTGGTCACGCTGCCGTCACTGGGGCAGGCGATCCTGTCACCGACCGTCTCCTGGGCCACGGTCGAGTGCGCCGCCGAAGGCGCGGAGGTCACCGCGGACCGGATGGTCGTCCGGATCCCCGACGACCCCCGCCGGGACGCGTCGGGGTGGCGGGGCCTGCGCACGCTGTCCGCCGAGGCGGACGGCGTACCGCTGCGCCTGGTCATCGATGACCTCGACCCCTACAGGATGCCGGAGACGGCCAACATCGGCGAGCGGCTCAGCGAGGCCGAGACCGAACGATGGCAGTCGACGCTGCACACCGCCTGGGATCTGCTGGTACGGCACCACCGGACCGTGGCGGAGGAGGTGTCCACCGCGATCACGGTCCTCACACCCCTGGTCGCGCCCGCCGGGGGCCAGTCGAGCTCGACCTCCAGGGAGACCTTCGGTTGCGTGGCCCTGTCGACACCGCCGGACGCGCTCTCTCTCGCGGTCACGTTGACGCACGAGACACAGCACGCGAAGCTCTCGGCCCTGCTCGACCTCGTGCCTCTCACCCTCCCCGACGACGGCTCCCGCCACTACGCCCCCTGGCGTGAGGACCCCCGCCCCGTGCCGGGACTCCTTCAGGGGGCGTACGCCTTCCTGGGCGTGGCGGGCTACTGGATGCGCCAGCGCACCCTGGAGTCGGGGGAGGCGGCCCTGCGCGCGCACGCGGAGTTCTTCCAGTGGCGCGAGGCCGCGCGCCTTGTCACCGGCACCCTGCTCACCGGTGGGCGGCTTACCCCCACCGGTGAGAGTTTCGCGGCCGGGATGGCGCGGCGCCTCGACGACTGGTCGCGGGAGAGCGTGCCCGCCCGCGCTCGGGCCATGGGCCTGCGGCGCGCGGACGAGCACCGCGCGCGCTGGCTCGAACGCAACGGCTAGCCCTCGGAGCGGGCCGGTCACGATGTGACGTCCGGCGCGAGAGGCCACGGCGCGTCCGCCGGAACGCGGCGGTCACAGCACGGGCGGGTCGAAGTCGAAGTCGAGCCGCTCGCTCCTCAGGGCCACCTTCGTGTCGGGATGGTCGTTGCCGAGCACCCGCTCGTAGCGCTCGTGGGTGTCGGCTTCAAGCTCTGCGGCCTCCTCCACGGCACCCTCCGCTCGCAGGTCTATGACCAGGTTGTTCGCGCAGGCCAGGGTGAGGGGGTGGTCTGCGCCGAGAAGCTCCCGCAGCTGAACGAGGGTCTCCTGGCCCAGCTCCCTGGCCGCAGGGACATCCCCCCTCGCGGCGAAGTCGCTGGCGAGGTTGATCGCGCAGGTGAGCGAGTAGTGGTGTTCGCGACCGAGCGTACGATCGAAACCGTCCAGGGACCTGCGGTCGAACCGGCTCGCGTCCTCGATCTCCCCGTTGACCCGCAGGAGCAACGCCAGGTTCATGTCGCAGCCGAACGTGAAGGGGTGCTCGTCGCCGTATCTCCTGGGGTAGCGAGCCGCGGTGTCGCGCAGCAACTCCAGCGCCTCGGTGATCTCCCCTCTGGTGCGCTGGGCGTTGGCCAGGCACAGGGCCGCGGCGAGCGTGTCGTGGTGGTCACGGCCGAAGATGCGCTCCTGCCGCTCGTACGTCCGCTGCGCGATCTCGAACGCCTCGTCGACGAGTCCCGCCCTGCGCTTGGCGATGGACAGGTCCTTGGCCACCCGCAGGGTCCACGGATGGTCGGGCCCCAGCTCCTGCATCCCCAGCTCGTAGGCGTCCTCACCGAGGTCACATGCCTCCGAGTAGTCGCCCCTGAGCCTGACGATACGGGCCAGGCCGTTCCGTGACGCCAGCACGAACAGCGAACTCGACTTCGAGGCCGAGGAGGGCTGCTTGGTGTAGAGCACCTTCTGCAGCTCGAACGCCTGCCGGTAGTCGCCGAGCAACATGTAGTCGACGGAGAGGTTGTTCATCGCGCGCAGCGTCCGGCGATGGTCGGGGCCGAACACCTCCTGGTGCCGGCGCAACGAGTCCCTGTCGTGCTCCAGCGCGGCCGCGAAGTCGCCCAGCATTCTCATGTCGGCGCCGTGGCTGTTGACGAGCAGGAGGGTCTCCTCGTGGTCGGGCCCGAGGGTCGTCCGCATGCGTGCCAGGGTGTCGCGATTGAGCTCGAAGGAGGCCCGGTAGTCGCCGAACTCCCGCAGGACGATGCCGAGATGCCGCTGCGCGGAGAGCACGGCCTGATCATCGCTGCCGCTGTCGGCCCGCCACGTCCGGATGAGGCTTCCCACGAGATCGACCGCCGACTGGTAACCGCCCGACGAGTAGAGGTAGCGAACGATGTCGAGGGCGAACCCGCGGATGCGGGGATCGCGGCTCTCCTCCACCAGGGAGGGCCTCACGTGACTGAGCAACTCCCCATAGCGCGGCCAGGAGGCGTTGTCGTCGGGCAGGCCCGGTGTCGCCGCCGCCAGCAGGAGGTGGACCTCCCGGCGGAAGGACAGGTGCTCCTCCTCGCTCAGCTCGTCACGGAGGAGCGCCTGGACCAGCCGGTGCACCTGGATCGTCCGGTTCTCCGAGTCGATCCGCACGAGGGCGTAGCGGCCCAGCTCCCTGATGACCTTGCTCAACAGGATCGGGTCGGCGAGGAGCGAGCCAAGACGCGACTCCGACGCGAAATCCTCGGGAAGTACTCCGAAGACGTCGCGGGGAATCGGATCCGGGCCGAAGAAGGCACAGCAGCGCAGGAGCTCCACGGCCTCGGGCAGCTTCCCCTTGAGCTGGGACACCGACAGTGACCACGCCGCGGTCATGGACAGCGGGTAGTCGGCCGCCTTGTTGGCATCCAGCAGCTGGACGGTCTGCTCTTCGAGCAGGCGGAGATACTGCTCGACGGACATCCCCGTCTCCGTCTGCAGGGCCCCCGCCTGCTCCAGTGCGAGCGGGAGGTCACCGAGTTGTTCGGCCAGCCGGTTTCTGTCGTCGAGGCTGGTCGACCTCGGAACCCGCTTGCTGAGGAATTCGATGCTCTCCGCCCGGGTGAAGACGTCGACGGGCAGGGTGTCGACCACCCCCTGCCAGGCGTGGTTGCGCGAGGTGATCAGGACGTGTCCCGGACCCCGCGGGATGATCTCGTTGATGTCCTCGGGCTGTTCTGCGTTGTCGAAGACGAGCAGCCACCGGGAGTACGGTTCGCCGAGGCGCAGGGCGTCCAGCACGGCCCTGGACGCCTCCTCCACCCCCATCGTGGCGGATGACGATATGCCCAGATGCGGGGCGAGCGCGGCCAGCGACGAGCGCACCAGGATCGGCTGATCGGCGGGGATCCACCACACCAGGTCGTACTCGTGCCGGAAGCGATAGGCGTATTCGATCGCGACATGGGTCTTGCCGACCCCCCCGAAACCGTGGAGAGCGTGCGGCACCACCGCGGTGACCTCGGAGGTGACCCCGGTGTGCAGCTTTTCGAGGAGATCTTCACGACCGGTGAAATTCCTGTTCTGCTGCGGGATCTTGCCCCAGATTCGGGGCTGACGTCCCGGCACCCCGGAAATTCCCGAGGACTCTGAAATGGACACCCGACCGCCTCCGCTCGCCCGATTCTCGTTCAGCCTAGACTCCCGGCCAGGCCGGGTGCATGGACAGAGAAGTCAGACTCTCATGGCGGCATACCGAACGAAGGATAAGACGTGAATATCTTTCTATCCTTGTGATGCCAAGATAACCGTCTACCCTGGGTTAGAAGTGCTCGGCGAACGTGGAAAGATGACGGTGTAAGTGATGCGCGCGCTGCGAGTGGCTCGCGTGAACAGGCCACGGACAGGGGAGTCCGCATGGGCGAGGAAGTCGTCGCAGGCGAGATCGATTACATCAAGAGCAATCTCATCGACGTCACCGGGCTGAGTTTGACCGACCTTGATCATATAGATAATCCCAACCTTAAGCGCGCATTAAGGCGGATACTTGAGGACGACAGCGCGGGGCCGGCGGCCGGATTCACATCATCCATATGAAAGATCTTGACTTTCGCGCAGGCATGACGGGAAATAGAGTCCTATAAGGGACCGTTTCCCAATGATCAGGGTGGCCCATGGACGATGTCGACTGGGAACGTTTGATCGACCAGCTCGGCAGGGGTGACTGCGCCCCTTTTCTCGGAGCGGGGGCCTGTGCCGGCACCCTGCCCACCGGCGCCGCTCTCAGCAACCAGTACGCCCTCCGCTACGGCTATCCGTTCTCCGACGCGGGCGACCTGGCCCGTGTGATGCAGTACGGCGAGGCCGTGGTGCGCGATCCGGTCGACCTCAAGGAGACGGTCTGCGGCCACCTGCGCTCGCACGGCCGGCCTCCGGTGACCGATCCCGGCGAGCCTCACCGGCTGCTCGCCGGTTTCCCGCTCACGACGTTCCTCACGACGAACTACGACGACTTCCTGGCCGAGGCGTTGCGGGCGGAGGGCAAGGATCCCCACGTCGCCGTCTCCCCCTGGTGGGACACCGACCCCGGCGCGGCCCCTCTCCTGCCGGAGCCGACGGTGGAGCGGCCCATCGTCTACCACCTCCACGGGAGCTGGGCGGAGCCCGCGTCGCTGGTGCTGACCGAGGCCGACTACCTGACGTACCTCGTCAACATGGTGGACGCCGTCGCGACCGACGGGCGGCATCCGCTGCCGATCCCGATCCTGCGGGCGATGACCACCCGGCCGCTGCTCTTCGTGGGCTACAGCCTGCAGGACTGGACGTTTCGGGTGCTGTTCCACGGCCTGGTGCGCAACACACCTCGCAGCAACAAGCGGCGGCACGTGAGCGTGCAGCTCATGCCCGAGGTGAGCCGCCCCACGGGCGGCACCGGGAGCGCGAAGAGCACCGAGAGCGCGGAAAGCAAGGCCAGGCGCTACATCACCCACTATCTCGACCGCTGGAACATCTCGATCTTCCTGGGGACCGCCTCGGAGTTCTGCGCGGAGCTCCGGCGGAGAATGGGACGGACATCATGACGACCGCGACACGCGCCGGCGACGGAACCGTCCGGCCCTACGTGGGGCTGCGTCCCTACGACCGGAGCGAGCACGCCCTGTTCTTCGGACGGGAACGCGAGGCCCGCGACATCGCCACCATCTGGCAGGCCACCGGCCTCACCGTGCTGTTCGGGGCCTCCGGGGTCGGCAAGACGTCCCTTCTGCAGGCGGGTGTCCTGCCCCGCGTGGAGCCCGAGCGCGCCGACGTGCTGCCCATCGCCCGCGTGTCACCCCACGGCATCGCCTCGCTGCGTCCGAAGATGCCCGGCAACCCCTATGTGCTGGCGCTTCTGTCGGCCTGGGCCCCCGACCGGCCACTGCCCGCGCTGGCGGGGCTCACGATCTCGGACTTCCTGGCCGAACGCCCGGAACGCACCGACAGATACGGCGACCCGGTGCCCGTCCTGGTCGCCCTCGACCAGGCCGAGGAGCTGTTCGGCGGCCCGCTCGACCGCGAGGAGGACCGCAACGAGCTCCTGCGCCAGCTGGCGCGGGCGGTGGAGGATCACGACGGCCTCCACCTGCTGCTTTCCCTGCGCGAGGAGTATCTGGCCTCCGTCCTGCCGCACGAGCGCCCGCTGGGCCGAGGTTCGCGGGCGCGGTTCCAGCTGCCGCCGCTCACGCGCGCCGCGGCGCTCGACGCCACCGTGAGGCCGGTTGAGCGCACCGGCAGGTTCTTCGCCCCCGGGGCCGCGGAACGGCTCGTCGACGACCTGCGCACCGTCCCGATCTCCAACGACGAGGGGCAGACGACCACGCTGACGCTGAACACGATCGAACCGGTCCAGTTGCAGGTCGTCTGTTCCGCGCTGTGGGAGTCGCTGCCCTCCGGGCTCAGGGAGATCAGCGTGGACCACGTGAACCTGCACGTGAACGTCGACCGGTTCCTCACCGGATTCTGCGATCGGATGCTCGCGCGCGTCTCGGCCGGATCCGGTGTCACGTCGAGCGAGATCCGCTCCTGGCTGCGCAGGACCTTCGTCACCGAGCACGGGACGCGCAACACCGTCTACGAAGGACTCCACGAGACGGCCGGCATGCCGAACGCCGTCGCCAAGGCCCTGGAGGACTCCCACATCCTGCGCGGCGAGCACCGGCTGGGGATCCGCTGGTACGAGCTGCAGCACGACCGTCTGATCGGGTCGGTGCGCCAGTCGCGGCCCCCGGCGTCCTATCTCGGCGACGCGCGGCTCGCACTGGCCAGAGAGAGCTGGGAGACGGCCCGCGGGCTCGCGGAGGAGGCGGTCCGCGCCTCGGGGAGCGGCGAGACGTGGGTGCGTGCCGAGGCCCTGCTGATCCTGGGAGAGGTGGCGTCGGCGGAAGGTGAGACGGAGAGCGCACGCAGCCGGTTCGAGGAGGCGGCCGACCTGTTCGCGACGCTGCAGCGATTCAACGGCGTGGCCTCCGCGCTGACCGGGGAAGGGCGGCTCTGGCTGGCGCTGGGACACTACGACAGCGCCGTCGAGCGGCTGCGCGCCGCCCTCTCCTGGGTTCCCAACGACCTGCCGGCGCATCTGGCGCTCGGGCAGGCCCTGTGGCGTCTGGGACAGCCGCGCGCCGCCCTCGCCCTGCTCAACGGGGCCGTGGCGCTCGCGGACGAGCCCCCCGCCGAGGCACTCGCGCTGCGCGGTGAGATCCTGGCCGACCTCGGAAAGCCGGTGGAGGCCCTGCGCGACCTGGATCGGGTACGCAGGCACCAGCGGCCCGGCACGATCGCCGCCAGGGCGCTCGCCCTCGCCCTGGAGCAGCGGTTCGACGCCGCCCAGCAGGAGATCCTCGACGCCCTCGCCGACGGCTCCGACGGCGACTCCGACAGTGGCCCCCTGCTGGTGCGGGCCGCACGTGTCCACGCCCTGCTGGGGCGGCCCACCCTGTCGGAGGAGTTCGCCTCGCGGGCGCTCGGCGCGGTCACTCCCGGGCTTCCCGGGCATCTGCGGGCGCAGGCCGAGGAGCTTCTGCGGAGGACGGCGTGACGTCGTCCGCTCTCGCCGCCTCCCACATGTGGTCGAACTGGCTCACCCAGTAGGTGTACCAGCGTTCGTCGCGGCCACGGGCCAGCTCGAGGTGCATGCGCGAGGAGATGGACGTGTTGTGGAAACCGTGAATCTCCACGATGACACGGCCCCCGGGGGTTTCCGGGTCGACAAGGACGAGGCTGAATCCCGGGTTGTAGGAAAGAAGGCGGTATTCGAACCGGCCCGCCGTTTTCCAGCCGCTCATCAACCGTAGGCGTTCCATCGTGCTCTCCAGCGCGGCGGGAAGCCGCTGGACGGGAAACTCGACCGAATCGTCCAGCTGTTTCGCGGCCTGCCGGACCGCCGTCTTCTCCGTGGGGTCGAGAATGACGATCCTGGCGCTTCCCCGCTCCCTGGCGAGGACCGTGTTGCGTATCAGCTCGCAGGTCTGCGCCGACAGCAGGTTGACCGCGGAGGGCGCGAACACGCGCACGTCACGGGCCTGGGCGAGCAGCGAGGAGAGCGGCACCCTGTCGTACACGGAACGGTCGTGCAGAAGGTCGGTGCGCGATTCCGCGGGCTCGTCGGTGAGGGTGAGCCGGTAGAGGAGCAGCCCGACCCCGGAGAACAGGGCCGCCCATCTGAGGTCGTCTTCCAGCTTGTCGGCGAATATCGAGAGAAAGGCGAAACCGAAGAGGACGACGGTGAGAGCGTACGCGTCGATATGCTGCCGGGCCTTGAAATCCCTGCCGATTCTCTGGATCAGACGCACACCGACCCCCAACTCTTGAGCGCTGTCGAGAACAGCTATGCCCATTGTCCGGGATCGGGACCTCGTAATGTTCGATGTCGTTGGTTCCGGTCGGCCGGGCCCTCCCGCTTGGGAAAGACCCGGCATCCGTAATTCCGGCGACCGGCCGAACCACCCGGGGCGGTGACCGCTCCAGGAGCCGGCTCCGTACGACGGCCGGTCGGATGTGACGGCGGTGTCGGACAGGGTCCGACGGTGTCCTACAGGGTCCTACAGGTTCTTACAGGGTCAGACGGTGGCCGGCTGGCGGCGGCGCTGCCAGAGGGCGTCGACGGCGAGGGCTCCGCCGCCGCTGAGGGCGATGACCATGGTGCCCGCGGCGAGGGCCAGCACGTACTCGTAGCCGCCCTCGCTCACCGAGAAGCCGTTGGAGAGGTGAACGAAGACGAGGGCACCGAGCATGACGAGCGTGAGCAGGAAGCCGAACACGGGCAGGGCCGCGCCCAGGATGAGCGCGATACCTCCCACGACCTCGATGATGGCGACCGCCGGTGCGGAGACGACCGCGAGGGGGATCCCCATGGCGTCGAAGGCCGCGGTGGTCTGGGCCAGCCCCGAGCTCAGGAACTTCTGTGAGCCGTGGAATACGAAGATTACGCCGAGAGCGATCCTCGCCAGCAACAGGACATACGGTCTTAGCTGGTCAAGCATTCTGACTCCTCCTGTCATTCGAATTTGTACAAACCATAGCGGTTAGTTCAAATTTGAACAAGCAGTAGAATGTTCCGGTGAGCGACGTGAAATGGCTCAATGAGAGCGAGATGGCCGCATGGATGGCTTATGTGGCCGCGACACACCTCCTGGAGCGACGCGTCGAGGATCAGTTGAAAGTCGATGCCGATCTGACCCACGCCCAGTACGAGATCCTGGCGAAACTCTCCCAGGACCCCGGCGGGCGGATGCGGATGACCGAGCTGGCCAACCGGTTGATCGTTTCGAAGAGCGGCCTCACCTATCAGATCGGCCAGCTGGAGCGGAGAGGGCTCGTCACCAGGGAGGCCTGCCCCTCCGACGAGCGGGGCGTGCTCGCCGTGCTCACCGAAGAGGGCAAGCGTTGCCTCGAGCGGACCGCGCCGGGGCACGTGGCCGTGGTGCGCGCCTTCCTGATCGACCAGCTCACTCCCGAGGAGGTCGAGAGCATGCGACAGATCATGACGAAGGCCGCCGCGGCCATGCGGGCGGCCCCTGCGGGCCCGCTCCGGCCGGGCAAAATCCCAGGGTAAGGCGCGGAACGGACCCATGAGACCGGTTCTCCCTTTCGGCTACGCGGTCGGAGGGAAGGCGGAAGAATCCGGTACGGCTCGCGCGGGGGGCATACCGCGCGAGCCGTCCGGATCAGAGCCGCACCACCGGGTCAGGCGGCGGTGCAGCTGACCGAGGAGGGCGCGCCGTTACTTCCTGACCAGTTGCCGGTGAACCCGAAGTTCGCCGTGGCACCCGCGGAGAGGTTGCCGTTGTGGGACACGTTCCGCACCGAGACGCTCGCGCCGCTCTGGGTGTGCTGTCCGTTCCAGAGCTGGGTGATGCTCTGGTTGTTGGGGAAGGACCAGTTCACCGTCCAGCCCGTGAGGGCCGCGCCGCCCGAGTTCCGCACGGTCACCTCGGCCTGGAACCCGCCCGGCCAGGAACCGATCAGCTGGTAGCTGGCCGTGCAGGCCTTGCCGCCCCCCGGAGTGGGAGTCGGCGTGGGCGTCGGCGTCACCGTCGGGGTCGGGGTCGGGGTGGGATCCGGGCCGGGTCCAGCGGCCATGGCCAGGTCGTAGGCACGCTGCGGGACGAACTGCCCGGCCGCGGCGATGCAGCCGTCGGCCTCGCCCGGCAGCTTGATCCACAGGAAGGCGTCGATCATCGAGTCGCCGGTGGCGTTGGTGCTCGGCGTGCCGATCGCCCGTCCCGGCGGGTCACACCACTCGCTGCCCTGCGGGCCGTTGCCGTTGCGGCTGGTGTCGATCACCGCGCGGAGCCTGGAGATCCCGGTGGCGGAGATGATGTTCTTGGCGTAGGGGACCTCGGTGGAGGTCCACCGGTAGTTGGAGACGTTCAGGGAGATGCCGTCCGCGCTGTTCGCCACGTCCGCGGCCCTCAGACGGTTGGCGGCCTCCGACGCTGACAGCCACCCCGAGTGCCCGATGTCGAAGTAGACCTTCGCCGAGGACGAGCCCGCCTTCAGCTTCTTGCCCGCGTACGCCATGGAGGCGTTCGTCTCCTGCTGCTGGGAGGAGTTCATGCAGCTGGTCATGATCGGGAGCACGTCCGGCTCCAGGATGATCGTCGCCGGGCGTCCCTGCAGACCCGCGGCCACCTCGTCGACCCACTGACGGTAGGCCGTGTGGTTGGGCGCGCCACCCGTGCTGGCGCCGCTGCAGTCCCGGTTGGGGATGTTGTAGACGACGAGGATGGGGATCTTGCCCGCCGACGCCGCCGCTCCGACGAACGACGACACCTGGCCGCGCACGGTGGAGGTGTTGGTGGTGGTGAACCACCGGGCCTGCGGCACGGAGGCGATCCGGGTCCGGATCACCTGCGCCTTGGAGTCGCCGGGATTGGCCGCGACCCACTTGGCGGCACCGGTGTCCGGGTCGACGTAGAACGGGGAATCGGCGGCGGACGCGCCGGAGGCGCCGGCGAGCGCCGCACCTGACGCGATCACCAAGGCCGCGCAGAGCGTGGCCAGGATTGATCTTCTTGGCATGGATCGGCTCCTTCGAAGGAGGCATGGGAGCGCTCCCACCATAGGTGGCACGCCTCTTCCGCTGTAGTCCCCGCCGTCGGCGCCTCACTTCCTCGCGCGCTGACCTGTGCGAACACTCCCGACATCCGTTGAAAGTTTCACCACCCGGCACCGCCCGGCTGATCGGCGAGACAGCGACGATCGACAGCGCCGCAGGCGCCGAGTGCGCGTTCCGCCGCCGCACGATCTTCACGGAATCCTTCGAAACGGATGAGCCACACCAAATGACGTGGTCTGCAGGCCTGTGTTCTGGAAGCCTGGTCTCCTATGGCCCGAGCATCCGAGACCCTCCCTCGCGACGCCTCCGATCGGTCGCGCACCGGATTCGCCCCTCCCCCGCAGGCCCCCCGGTGAGCCTCACCGGCCGGATGAGCCCCGCGGGCGGGATTTACGCCCGACGGTGCCGCGAACGACCGCGACGATGAAGGTTTCCTCTGGAGTGCGGGCCACCCTCGACAACGCGCGAGGCACTCTCACGGGGGCGCGCACGAAGGCGGGGGCGTGGTTCGTGCGCGGGCTTTCCCGGCTCCGAACACGATGGCCGGGAACGAGCCGTTCGCGGGTCGCCGACGTGCTCCTCGCGCTGGGCGCGTGGGCGGTGTACGTCACCCTCGCCGTTCTGCAGGACAGGTTCACCACGCGGGAGTTCTCCGTCCTGGCGTTCGCGTTCTTCACGGTCTCGTCGGCGGCGCTGCTGTGGCGGCGCAGCAGGCCGGTCGTCGCCGTCGCCGTCGCCGTGGCCTGTGACTGCGTGATCGTCGTGTCGACGGGCTGGAAGGGGTACGGCCTGCAGGCGATGCTGGCCCTGTACGCGGCGGGCAGGTACGGTGAGGCCCGGCGTGCCTGGGTCGCGGCCGTCGCGGTGGGGCTGTTCTACCCGTCGGTGTCGACGGCCGTCCAGCTCGCCACCGGAGCCGAACGTCAGGACTCCGGCTCCATAGGGATCTTCGTCCCGCTGCTGCTCGTCGGGCTGGGCAGGCTGGCGCGGCTGCGCGCGGAGGCCATCCGCAGGAGGCAGGCCGAACTCGCCGAGGAGATCGTGCGGGCGGAGCGCCGTCACATCTCCCGCGAGCTGCACGACGTGGTCGCCCACAACATCAGCACGATGCAGGTCCTCATGGGGGCGGCGCGCACGACCATGGCCCGCGATCCCGCCGGGGCCGAGGCCGCCCTGCTCAGCGCCGAGCGCGCCGGGCGGGAGGCGATGGCGGAGATGCGGCAGTTGCTGCACGTGCTGCGCGCCGACCGGGCGGACGACCCGGCCCCCGTCGAGAGCCCGTCCTTCACCGGCGAGGAAACCGGCCTCTCGGGGAGGGTTTCCTCGCTGGTCGGCCGGGCCCGCGAGGCGGATCAGCCCGCCTTTCTGGAGGTGACCGGCACCCCAGGGCGGCTGCCCGCGGCGGTCGACCACGCCGTCTACCGAATCGTCCAGGAGTCCCTGACCAACGCGCGCAAGCACGCGGGAAACGCCCCGGTGAGGGTGAGGGTCGAGTACGGGCCCACCGCGGTCGAGGTGGAGGTCGTCGACGACGGGCCCGGGGTGACCCCTGCCGGAAAGAGGCACGAAAACCACTCCGGCGAGGGTTTCGGGTTGGGTGGCATGGCCGAGCGTGTGGCACTCTGCGGTGGGCGGCTGGAGACGGGCCCCCTGCCGAGCGGGGGCTTTCGGGTCCACGCCCGGCTGCCCCTCCCGGTTCTGGGAACCACCGGACGACCGGAGCCGGGCCACGAACCGGCCGCTCGGGAGGAAGGGACATGATCAGAGTGCTGGTCGTCGACGACCACGCGCTGGTGCGCTCCGGCTTTCAGATGATCCTGGACGCCCAGGACGACCTCTCCGTGGTGGGTGAGGCCGGCGACGGCGAGGAGGCGCTCGCCCTCGCCCGCGACCTGCTCCCCGACGTGGTGCTGATGGACCTGCACATGCCGGAGGCCGACGGCGTCACCGCCACCGGACGGATCACCGCCGAGCTGCCCGGCGTGCGCGTGCTCGCGCTGAGCACCTTCGACCTGGACGAGTACGTCGTCGAGGCTCTGCGTGCCGGAGCCTCGGGCTTCCTGCCCAAGGACATCTCCCCCGAGGAGCTCCTGGAGGGCGTGCGGGTGGTGCACCGCGGCGACTCGGTCGTCGCGCCACGGCTGCTGACCCGGCTGATCGGCACCTTCGTCAGGGCCGTGCGGCCCCGGCCCGCGACGATGCCGCCCGAGCTCGCCGGGCTGACCGACCGCGAGCGGGAGGTGCTCGTCCTCATCGCGCGCGGGCGATCGAACCTGGAGATCGCCGAAACCCTCGACGTCGCGACCTCCACCGTGAAGAACCATGTGACCAGCCTGTTCGCCAAACTCGGCGTCCGCGACCGCGCCCAGGCCGTGGTCGTCGCCTACGAGGCGGGGTTCGTCACCCCGGGCACCACCGGCTGAGCCCTTCCGGCCGTTCTCCCTTCTGGGACCGTACTCCCAAAAGAGGAGAGCGGCCGGTGCCCGGCTCCCAGGCGGGAAACCGTTCCCCGTGCCGAGGAAAGGGGGCCGATCACGGACGAGCCTGGAAAGCATGAACGCGGACCAACGATCCATCACACGCCGGGTCGCGGCGGCGCTCGTCGGCGCGGCAACCTGCGGGGCGCTTCTCGTCTCGCCGCTCACCACCCGGAGCGCCGCCGCCCACGACCACGACACATCCCAGACGATCACGCGGACCGGGACCGCGGAGGCGGCAGGAGAGACGAAGGACGCGGGCGGGTTCCGACATCCGTGTGCCGCCGCGAAGACCCGCTGCGACGGAGAGATGACGGTGCCCCTCGACTGGAACGATCCCGCGTCGGAGCGGATCACGGTGGCGTTCGCCTGGCTGCCCAGGAAGAACGCCGGCCGTCCCTCGGCCGGGACCATACTGGCCAATCCGGGCGGGCCGTCGCCGGCGCTCCCCGCGGTGCCGTCCCTGACCGAGGCGCTGGGACCGGTGCTCGACCGGCACGACCTCCTGGTGGTGGAGCCGCGTGGGCTGGGGAAGTCCAGCCCGCTGCTCTGCCCGGGGCTGGACCTGGAGCGCCGGGAGACCGTGAGCGCCTGCGTCGCGCACCTGGGTCCTCGCGCCCGGTTCTTCACCGCCGACCAGGCCGTCACCGACATGAACGCCGTCCGCGAAGCCCTGGGGGTGCCGAAGGTGACGTTCTACGGCATCTCGTACGGCACCGTGTTCGCCCAGGCCTACGCCACCCGCCACCCGGACCGCCTCTCCGGGGTGCTGCTCGACAGCATCGTGCTCACGGGCGAGGACGGTTACGTGACCACGCCGATCCGCTCCCGCGCCGACCTGCTCGACGTGGCCTGTGACCCCTCACGCGCCTGCCGCCGCCTGCCGGGTGATCCCTCCGGCCTCCTCTCCAGGCTGGTACGGCACCTGCGCGCCCACCCCGATCCGCAGCTGCGGCTCTCGTCCCTCATGAACCTGACGCACAGTCTCTACCTGCCGATGGTCGGCCGCGAGGCGAGCGCGGCCGTCGCCGCCTACCTGAACGGCGACCGGCTCCCGCTGCGCCGCCTCACACGAATGATCGACGAGGCACCGCGCCAGCCGCTGCGCGCGCCGGAACTGGCGGGCCTGCTCTCCTACGTGTGCGCCGACACCGCCTTCCCGTTCGAGCGCACCGCCCCGGCCGACGAGCGGCGACGCCGGCTGAACCGCTACTACGACCGAGAGCGCCCGTTCCGGCCGTTCGCCGTCACCGACCTGGCCGCACCGCCTCCGGCGAGTTCGATCCTCGGCATGCAGGACGTCTGCGCCGACTGGCCGGCCCCTCGCGTCAGCCCGCCCGTGCCGCCGGGCGCGAAACACCCTCGGGTACCGACCCTCGCCCTGGGAGGTGACTTCGACTCCACCACCCCGGCGGAGGCCGCCGCGGTGACCCGGCGCTTCCCCGACTCCACCTTCTCCCGGGTACGCTTCGCCGGCCACAACCTCACCACCGGCGCCCTGGTGAACGAGTGCGTCCGCGACGCGACGCGCGCCTTCCTCACCGATCCGGACGCCTTCGACGACAAACCCCGCTGTGACGACGCGAACTACCGCGCCGTCGGCTCCTTCCCCGAGACCGTGGCGCGGGTGCCCCAGGCACGCGGCACCGACCTGCCCGCGCGGGACCGCCGGGTCCTCGCCGCCGCCTTCGCCACCGTCGCCGACGCCACCGCCAGGCGCAACCCGCTCAGGACCCCGCCCTGGGCGCCGGCCACACAGGCGGGCCTGCGCGGCGGCGCGCTGACGTTCGACGACAAGGCCGCCACCGTCGATCTGCGAGACGTCCGCTTCGTCGGCGACCTCACCGTGAACGGCGAGGTCCGCCTGAGCGGCGGCGACGCCACGGCCCGGCTCACCGTCACCGGTGGCGGCGGCGGATCCCGCGCGCTGGAACTGTCGTGGAAGCCCTTCCGCGCCGAGGACGACACCGCCGTCTCCGGCACCTTCGCGGGGCACGGCTTCACCGCGACGATCCCCTCGCACTGACCTCCTTTTCCGGCCCAGGACCCTCATGAGACCGGGACGTCTTTCCTCGGAATCGCCGTAGCCGGTGCTCGCGCGGCCGGGACACCCGTCGGCGAGACCTCCGTAACCGGTAACCATGCGACGGGAGGCAAGGGAGAAAAGGCCACGAGAGGCCCATACCCACCCCTTGCCTCCCGTCCGGCCGTCTCAGACGGCCGGCTCACACATCGGGGTCGTCGTGGCCGCAGCGACCACCGCCGCAACACGAGCGGCCCGTGGTCTCCCGGCCGTCGGGACCGGTGACGGCCTCGAACACGAACTCGGGTCCCCTGTTCTCGCGAGTGGTGTCATCGTTCACGATGTTCCTCCGTTCGCCGACGCCTGCCGGGGCAGGGCGGGATGACGGCCCGATGCCGGGCCGGCTTCTCCGCGATCCGGCACACCGGGTGGCCGGACGCGGAGGATCGATGGCGACCGCCCGCAGGAGGTCGCGCCCCGGATGCCGGGGCGGGGGCCGGTATCGGCGGAACGGGGTCCGCACGCGCGTCTCGTCCAGCCCTGCCGGTCACGACCGGCACCGCCTTCCACCTCGCGGTGACGCCCCGTCGGGATCTCGCGAGAGTCGACAAGGATCCTCCCGCCGGGCGACGCGTGCGGAGTCAGGGTCGCGGCCACACCAGACCGGCCACTACCAGCTGGGTGAGCGTTTCCGCGGCTTGGGCGCGGTCGCCGCCCACCGCGGCGATCACCTGGACGGCGTCGCGGGTGCCGTCGCAGCGGGCCAGCAGCGTGGCGGTGCCGTCTCCGATCCGGTAGGCCCGCAGAAGGGGCGCCCGCCATCGGCGCTGCAACAGCACCCGCGTCGTCGCGGCGGGCAGCTCACCGATCGGCGGCCCGGCGGTGACGTCATGGGTGTACGTCCCGATCCGGACGGCGGCCGACAGCCGCAGCGCCCCGGTCACGGTCCGGCCGCCGGGTTCCGCCATGGTGGCGGCCTCGCGGGCGGCCAGCGCCGCGTCGCGGTCGTGGACCAGCGTGGCGCGCGCCAGCTCGTAACGGGCGTAGGCGGCCAGCCGCGGTGTCGCGTGGACCGCGAGCCAGGCCGTGAGCCGTTCGGACTCCCAGATACCGAACGGCCGCTCCGCCGGCTGCGGGCGGCGTACGACACCTCGGGCGAACTCCTCCCACAGGGCGCGGTGACCGCCGGTGAGCTCGGCGACCGTCTCGGGCAGGCAGGTGGCGATCGCCGACCGCAGCTTGCCCAGCACGCCGGCGCGCGTCACCCGGTAACCGCCGACCGCGGCACCGGCCAGCATGGCCAGCTCGGCCTCGCTCAGCCCGTACCGGAGCCGCAGCCTCTCGGGGTCCTCGCGCAGCAGCGCGGACTCACCCTCGCGGGTCAGCATCGCCGCGAGCGCGTCCTGCACGCCCATCAGGTGCCTCCCGCCGGTTGTGCCGCCCCGCCGACGGGTCGTCGGCCGGACGGTTCGTCGGCGGGGCGGGAGCGCAGGACGGTTCGCGCGCGGTCGATCTCGGCGAGCAGGTCACCGAAGTCGTCGGGGAAGTTCTGGTCGCGTTCGACCAGGGTGGCGTTGAGGTGCGTACGGGACACCAGCTCCGCCAGCAGCCCCCACACCCGGGCCGGGATCGCGGCACCGTGGCTGTCGAGGGACAGCCGCTCCCCCTCCTCGTCGACGCCCCCGTCGACGTCCCCGTCTACGTCCCCGTCGACGCCTCCGGCCAGATGCACCTGGACGACCCGTTCGACCGGGATGGTGTCGAGGAACTCCAGCGGGTCGAAGCCGTGGTTGCGCGCGTTGATGTCGAGGTTGGCCAGATCCAGCAGCAGGCCGCACTCGCAGTGCTCCATCACCTCGGTGATGAACTGCGCCTCGGTCAGCGGGGTCGCCATGTCCACGTAGTAGGTGATGTTCTCCAGCAGGAACGGCCGGCCCACCGCCTCCTGCACCCGCCCCGCCCTGCGTCCCAGCCGCCGGGCGACCTCCCTCGTCCTCGGCAGCGGCACCAGCAGCCCCACGTCGACGCTGCCGGTGCGGGTGAAGGACAGGTGGTCGCTGAACCACGGCGCGTCGACGTCGGCCACCAGTGCGGCCAGCGCCTCCACGTACGCCGCGTCCGGCTCCCGCTCCGAGCCGATGGACAGCTCCAGCCCGTGCGGCACGACCGGGAACCGGCCGGTCAGCCCTCTCAGCCGCTCACGCTCGTCGGCCGGGGCGAACAGAAAGCGCTCGGTGATCACTTCCAGCCAGTCGATCCGATCGGCGTGCGCCTCGATCTCCTCGGCCAGCTCCACGCGATGTCCCAGCCCTGATCCCAGTGCGGGCAACCCTGTCAGCATGTGGTTCTCCCATCACTTCGCAGTGATGTTCACCGGCACTTCGCAACCGCTGTACCCGCAGCGTGCCCGACGGGGTCCCGAGCCACGCCGGGCCGCCTCGTCAAACTTCCGCAAAGCGCGCCGGCCGGTCCCCCGCAACGGGGTCAGAGGCCGGAGAGCCCCATCTCCCGCGCGATCAGCATCCGCTGGACCTCGCTGGTGCCCTCGCCGATCTCCAGGATCTTGGCGTCGCGGTAGAAACGACCGACCGGGTACTCGTTCATGAACCCGTAGCCGCCGAAGATCTGGGTGGCGTCGCGGGCGTTGTCCATGGCGGCGTCGCCGGCGACGAGCTTGGCGATCGCGGCCTCCTTCTTGAACGGCTCGCCCGCGAGCATCTTCTCGGCCGCGTGGTGGTAGGCGAGGCGGGCGGTGTGGGTGCGGACCTCCATGTCGGCGATCTTGAACTGGATCGCCTGGTAGTGGCCGATGGGGTGACCGAACGCCTCGCGCTCGCGGACATAGCGCAGCGACTCGTCCACGCAGCCCTGGGCCAGGCCGGTGGACAGGGCGGCGATCGCGACGCGGCCCTCGTCGAGCGTCTGCAGGAACTGCGCGTAGCCGCGTCCGCGCTCGCCGAGCAGGTTGCCCGCGGGGACCCGGCAGTTTTCGAAGGAGAGCTCACGGGTGTCGGAGCAGTTCCAGCCCACCTTGGAGTACTTCTTCGAGACGGTGAGGCCCGGTGTGCCGGACGGCACCAGGATCGTGGAGATCTCCTTCTTCCCTCCGGCCCGCTCGCCGGTGATCGCGGCCACGCCGATCACGCCGGTGATGTCGGTGCCGGAGTTGGTGATGAACGCCTTCGTACCGTTGATCACCCACTCGTCGCCGTCGAGCACCGCGGTGGTCCGCATGCCGCCGGGCACGTCGGAGCCGCCGCCGGGCTCGGTGAGGCCGAAGGCGCCGAGCATCTCGCCCGAGGCCAGCCGGGGCAGCCACCGGGCGCGCTGCTCGGGCGTGCCGAACCGGTAGATCGGCATCGCGCCCAGCGACACCGCGGCCTCGACGGTGATCGACACGCTGGAGTCCACCCTGGCCAGCTCCTCCAGGGCCAGGCAGAGCGCGAAGTAGTCGCCGCCCATGCCGCCGTGCTCCTCGGGGATCGGCAGCCCGAACAGGCCCATCGCGCCCATCTGCCGCACGATGTCGTAGGGGAACTGCTCACGCTCGTAGAGGTCCCCGATCACCGGGGCCACCACGTCGCGGGCGAACGCCTCGACGGTCTTGCGAAGCTCCTCGTACTCCTCGGTCAGCTTGGGCATGATCACTCCTCGGCGTTCTCTGCGGTGGTGCGGGACGGGTGCTCGCCCAGGGCCTGGACGACCCGCGACGGGCTGGGGCGGCCGAGCCTCGCGGCGAGCCAGGTGCTGGTCTCCACCAGCGCGGCGAGGTCAAGCCCGGTCTCGACGCCGAGGCCGTGCAGCATCCAGACCAGGTCCTCGGTGGCGAGGTTGCCGGTGGCGCTCTCGGCGTACGGGCAGCCGCCGATGCCTCCGGTGGAGGCGTCGACGACGGTCACGCCCTCGCGCAGGGCGGTGAGGGTGTTGGCGAGGGCCTGGCCGTAGGTGTCGTGGAAGTGCACCGCGAGCCGGTCCGGGCCGCCGAACGCCTCGATCAGCGCGGCGACGTGGCCGGGGGTGCCGACACCGATGGTGTCGCCGAGCGACAGCTCGAAGCAGCCCAGGTCCAGAAGCCTGCGCCCGACGGAGACGACCTGTGCGACGGGCGTCGGCCCCTCCCACGGGTCGCCGAAGCACATCGAGACGTACGCCCTCACCTTCAGGCCGTGCTCCAGCGCCCGCGCGACGACCGGCTCGAACATCGCGAACTGCGACTCCAGCGTCCGGTTGAGGTTCCTGCCCGCGAACGTCTCGGTGGCGCTGGCGAAGATCGCGATCTCCTCGACGCCGTGTTCGAGCGCGCGGTCGAGGCCGCGCTCGTTGGGGACGAGCACCGGGTAGCGCACGCCGGGAACCCGTTTCATGCCCGCCAGCAGCTCCGAGGCGTCGGCGAGCTGGGGCACCCACTTGGGATGGACGAAGCTGGTGGCCTCGATCACGCGGTGCCCGGCGGCGGCGAGCCGGGCGACGAACTCGGCCTTGACCTCGACGGGAATCACCGCGGCCTCGTTCTGCAGCCCGTCGCGCGGCCCGACCTCGTAGATCGTGACCCGTTCCGGCAGCCCCGCGGCCTCGACCCTCTGTGGCCGGCGCATCATTCCCCCCTCACCGGTTCGTGCCTCGCGGTCCCCGTGGCCGGAATCCCGACCTCGGCGACCCGTCCGGCCGTGACTCCGCCGTCGTCGTGGGTCACGGCCCATCCGGTCGTCCGCGTCGCGACCTTCCCGCGTTCCCGTACGGCCTCCGCGACCTGAGCGGAGACCGTCACGACTCCTCCTCGCGGACCACGGCGAGCACGGCGTCCATCGCGACCGCCTGGCCCGCGCGGACCCGCAGCTCGGCGACGACCCCGCCGATCGGCGCGGTCACGGTGTGCTCCATCTTCATCGCCTCCACGATGAGCAGCGGCTGCCCCTCGGCGACCCGCTCCCCCTCGCCCGCCTTCACCACCAGGACGGTGCCCGGCATCGGGCTGCGGACCAGCCCGTCACCCGCGCCTCCCGCGCCGGCCCGGTCGCCGGGGTCTCCCAGGTGGTGGCGGGTGAGCGCCCAGGCGTCGCCGTCGCGGCCGAGCCAGACGACGTCGCCGTCCCTGGCGACGGCGTAGCGTCTCGCGGTCTCGCCGAGAGTGACGAGCAGGTCGCCGTCCTCGCCGCCGCTCTCCTCGGTGAGCCGTGCCCGCACGGCCTCCGCGCCGGGCAGGCGGACCTCGGCCCCCGAGGCGGGCAGGCCGCGGACCCTGATCTCGCAGACCCCGTCGCGGCTCTCCAGCCGGTGGACGGTCCAGGCCGCCTCGCCCAGCCGCCAGCCGTCGGGGACGTCCCACGGGTCGGCGGGCGTGCCCGCGGGCGCGTGCTCGCGGTGCAGCACCAGGGCGGCGGCGGCGAGGACGTCGGCGGGGACGTCCTCGCGGGAGACGAGCTCGTCGAGGTGGCGCTCCACCAGACCGGTGTCGAGGTCTCCGGCGAGGACGGCGGGGTGACCGACCAGGGCCCTCAGGAAGGCGATGTTGGTGGGCACCCCGAGCACGGCCGTCGCCGCGAGCGCGCCGTCGAGCCGCCGCAGGGCGGCCGTCCTGTCCTTGCCCCAGGCGATGACCTTCGACAGCATCGGGTCGTAGTCGCTGCCGACCAGGCCCCCGGCCATCAGTCCCGAGTCGACCCGCACCCCCGGTGGCTCGCGCAGCGCGAGGACCCGGCCGCCGGTCGGCAGGAAGCCCCGGGAGGGGTCCTCGGCGTAGACGCGGGCCTCGACGGCGTGGCCGACGAGGCGTACCTCGTCCTGGGTGAGCGGGAGGGGCTCACCGGCGGCGACCCTGAGCTGGAGCTCGACGAGGTCCAGGCCGGTGACCAGCTCGGTGACGGGGTGCTCGACCTGCAGGCGGGTGTTCATCTCCATGAAGTAGTAGTCGCCGGTGGCGCCCTGGACGATGAACTCGACCGTCCCCGCGCCGGTGTAGCCGACGGACCTGGCGGCCTCGACCGCCGCCGCGCCCATCGCGGCCCTGGTCTCGGCGTCGAGGAGCGGCGACGGCGCCTCCTCGACGATCTTCTGGTGGCGGCGCTGAAGACTGCACTCGCGTTCGCCCAGGTGGATGACGCCGCCGTAGGCGTCGGCCATCACCTGGATCTCGATGTGCCGGGGGTTCTCCACGAACCGCTCGATCAGCAGGGTCGCGTCGCCGAACGCGGCGGCGGCCGTGCGGCGGGCGGACGCCAGCGCCTCCGGCAGCTCCGCCGCGGAGCGCACGAGCACCATGCCCTTGCCTCCGCCGCCCGCCGACGGCTTGATCAGCGCGGGGAAGCCGACCCGCCCGGCCGCCTCGGCCAGGTCGTCGCCGGGCTCGGCGCCGCCGGGCACGACCGGCACCCCGGCCGCCGAGACGGTGGCCTTGGCGCGGATCTTGTCGCCCATCGCCTCCACGGCCTCCGGCGGCGGGCCGACGAAGACGAGCCCGGCCTCCGCGCAGCGCCGGGCGAAGTCCGCGTTCTCGGCGAGGAAGCCGTATCCGGGATGCACCGCCTGGGCGCCGGTCGCGGCGGCGGCGGCGAGGATGCCGTCGGCGTCGAGGTAACCGCCGGCGAGCCGCACCGCGACGTCGGCCTCGCGGACGTGCCGCGCCCCGGTGTCGGCGTCGCTGTGGACGGCGACCGAGCGGATGCCCAGCCTCCGGAGAGTGCGGGTGATCCGCAGAGCGATCTCGCCGCGGTTGGCGACGAGGACGGTGTCGAACATCCGGCCCCCGCGCGGCGGCGACGCGTGTGCCGAGGAGGTCTGGTGGCCCGGGTGAGTCGAGTGGGCTGAGTGGGTCATGGGTGCGGTCACATCCGGAAGACGCCGTAGCCGACGGGTTCGAGGGGGGCGTTGGCCGAGGCCGACAGGGCCAGGCCCAGGACGGTACGGGTGTCGAGGGGATCGATGACCCCGTCGTCCCAGAGGCGGGCGGTGGAGTAGTAGGGGTTGCCCTGCTCCTCGTACTGCGCGCGGATGGCGTCGGGGTCGGCGTCGCCCACGGTGGACAGGACGTTGGCGGCCTGCTCGCCGCCCATCACCGAGATGCGCGCTCCCGGCCACATCCACAGGAACCGGGGCGAGTAGGCGCGCCCGGCCATCGCGTAGTTGCCGGCCCCGAACGAGCCGCCGACGACCACGGTGAACTTGGGCACCCGGGCGCAGGCGACGGCGGTGACCATCTTCGCGCCGTGCTTGGCGATGCCCCCCGCCTCGTACGCCCTGCCGACCATGAAGCCGCTGATGTTCTGCAGGAACACCAGCGGGGTGTTGCGCCGGTCGCACAGCTCGATGAAGTGGGCGCCCTTGAGCGCCGACTCGCCGAACAGGATGCCGTTGTTGGCGACGATCCCGACGGGGTGGCCGTGGATGCGGGCGAACCCGGTGACGAGCGTGGCGCCGTACTCGGCCTTGAACTCGCCGAACCTGCTGCCGTCCACGATCCTGGCGATGATCTCGCGGACGTCGTACGGGGTGCGGGTGTCGGCGGGGACGATGCCGTACAGGTCGCGGGGGTCGTGCGCGGGCTCCTCGGAGGGCACGCGCTCCCAGGGGGAGGGCGTGCGCGGCGCGAGGGTGGAGACGATGTCGCGGACGATCCGCAGCGCGTGGCGGTCGTCGTCGGCGAGGTGGTCGGTGACGCCGCTGACGCGGGCGTGCAGGTCGCCGCCGCCCAGCTCCTCCGCGGTGACCTCCTCGCCGGTGGCGGCCTTCACCAGCGGCGGGCCGCCGAGGAAGATCGTGCCCTGGTTGCGGACGATCACCGCCTCGTCGCTCATCGCCGGGACGTACGCGCCGCCCGCGGTGCAGGAGCCGAGGACCGCGGCGATCTGCGGGATGCCGCGCGCGGACATGGTCGCCTGGTTGTAGAAGATCCGGCCGAAGTGCTCGCGGTCGGGGAAGACCTCGTCCTGTTCGGGGAGGAACGCGCCTCCCGAGTCGACGAGATAGACGCACGGCAGGTTGTTGTGGAGGGCGACCTCCTGGGCCCGCAGATGCTTCTTGACGGTGATCGGATAGTAGGTGCCGCCCTTGACGGTGGCGTCGTTGGCGACGACCACGCACTCGCGCCCCGAGACACGGCCCACCCCGGTGATGATCCCGGCGGCGGGGGCCACGTCGTCGTACATCCCTCCCGCGGCCAGCTGGGAGAGCTCCAGGAAGCGTGAACCGGGGTCGAGCAGCGAGTCGACGCGGTCGCGGGGCAGCAGCTTGCCCCGGGAGACGTGCCGGGCACGCGACTTCTCGGGGCCGCCCAGCCCCGCCACGGCGAGGCGCTCCCTGAGGTCGGCGACCAGACGCTCGTTCACCTCGGCGTTGCGTTTGAAGCCCTCACCACCCGGATCACAGGCGCTCCGCAGCACCGGCCAGCCACTCATACGAGCCTCCCCGTCCGCTCCGCCCGGATCATCCGATCCGCCCCGGCGCTGCCGTCGCCGGGGCACCGATGCCCGACTTCACCGCAGATGTTAGTCATTATTAACGTTACCGTCTACCATGCGAGAGGTGACGACCGCTCAGTCCCCTGCACGCACCCGTGGCTCCCGGCGCGCGGAGATCCTGGACGCCGCCGCGGAGCTGTTCGCCGCCCGCGGCTTCCACGGCGTCTCGATCGAGGAGATCGGCGGCGCGGTCGGCACCTCGGGCCCGGCCCTGTACCGCCACTTCAGCGGCAAGGACGCCCTGCTCGCGGAGATGCTGCTGGATGTCAGCGAGCGCCTGCACACCTCGGGCGCGCGCCGCGTGACCGAGGCCGCAGATGCAGAGCAGGCACTGGACGCCCTGCTCAGCTGCCAGATCGAGTTCGCACTCGGCCACCCCGCACTGATCACCGTGCACGACAGGGAGCTCGGCAACGTGCCCGAGCCCGCGCGCCGCCGGATCCGTCGGCTGCAGCGGCTGTACGTCGAGGAGTGGGTCACCGTGCTGAGCGAGCTCTACCCCGCGCGTTCCCAGGCCGGGCTGCGCGCCGCGACCCACGCCGTCTTCGGACTGCTCAACTCCACCCCGCACAGCGCGGGCGAGCTGCCGCCCGCGGCGATGGCGGAGCTGCTGCGCGGTATGGCACGTGCGGCGCTGGCCGCCTCCCAAGGTTAAGGGTCGCTAACCTCTGGCGGACAGCTCCGCCCAGCTGGACGGACTCCACGCCTGCGAGGGGGTCACCACGACCGTGCACGGCGCCTCGCTCAGCATCACCCGGCAGACCGGGCCGATGGCGGGATCCAGCGGATCGTGGTGCTCCCGGTCGGGGACGACCAGCAGGTCAGAACGGTCGGCCGCGTGACGGAGCGCCTCGACGTGAGGGCGTGTCTCGATCATCGTCTCCACCACGACCGTGGGATACCTCTCCTCCCACACCGAGACGCTGGTGTTGAAGTGGACGGCCGCCGACCTGAGATCGCCGGTGTCCTCGGAGCAGAGGCAGATGATGAGCAGCGTCGCCCTGCGCAGCCTCGCCTCCTCGAAGGCGATGGCCAGCTCCTGCGAGTCGACGGCCGCGTCCTCCACCGCGATCGCCACGCGGCCGACGCGCCGGTGGCCCGGCCTCCTGACGACGGCCACCGGGCAGCGGGCGTGCGCGGCGACCTCGACGGTCGAGCCGATCCGCAGTTCCTCGGGGTCGCCCGCGCCACGCGGGCCGATCGCGATCAGCTCCGCGTCGTTCGACAGGCCCACCAGGGCGGCGGCCGGGGTCCCCTCCACCAGTCGCCCGTGTATGGACGCCCTGGGTGCCATCTCACGCGCGGTCATCAGCCCGTTCTCCAGGACGCGCCCGCCCATCCGCCGTACGACCTCGGTGGTCTCGGGGGCGAGGGAGAGCCTGGGGTAGGGCCACTGCCAGGCGTGGCAGACGAGCAGCGGGAGAAATCTCAGGCGGGCGTCCTCGACGGCCCATCGCAGGGCCAGGCGGCTCTCCGCCGAACCGTCGTATCCGACGACCACCGGTCGCCCTTCGTCCCGTACCGGCATGGCGGCTCCTCTCCCGCGTCACTCCTTTCCATCCTTCTCCGAGTCCGCCCGCCGAGAAGGGCACCCTTCCACAAGACTCTTCCTGTTTTGCGGCGCGCATCGGCAAAGACGCCTTCTCCCGCCCGGGGGCGGGAGGGCGATTGAAGACCGGCCGGGGCCGGGAGGGGTTTCGCGCGGGCCGCACGGCCGCGCGAATCTGCCGGAGTGGCACGGCGGCCGGTCACCGGCACGGTCATCCGTAACGTCGCCGTGTCTTGTCCGCGTCTCACCCGCGTCTCCCTCGCGCGGGACGGTCACGGGCATGGGACCGTCACCGGCGCGAGCCGATCACAGGTGCGGGCACGGGACGGTCACGAGCACCGGCGTGAGCCGGTTACAGACACGAGCCGGTCACGGCCACGACGCCGGTCGGCGCACAGAACGTTCCCGCCCATGCGGCGACGGCCGACGTGACCGCGAGCGGCGTGCCCGGCGCGGCGAAGATCACCGGCGTCGATACGACCTGGACCGGCGGGACGGTCACGGGCGGCGCGACGCCGACCGGCGGGGTGGTGTCGACCGGCGGAGTCGTGCCAGGCGGAGTGGAACCGGGCGGGGTCGTGTCGGGCGGGGTCGTGTCGACCGGTGGAGTCGTGCCAGGCGGAGTGGAACCGGGCGGGACGACGCCGGGCGGGGTCGTGCCGGGCGTGAGCGACGCGTCGGGCGGCGGCGGAGTCCCGGGCACCGCGGCCGCGGGCACCGGAGCGGTTCCCGGTACGGGCGGAGGCGGCGTCGCGACCGAGGGCGCCGACGCGGACACCGGTGCGGACAGCGGCGCCGACGCGTTTCCGTACGCCGGTGCGCTCCCAACGGCCGGCATCCCGGAAACCGGCGTGTCACCGGAAAGCGCCGTGACGGACCTCGCCGTATCCGGAGACGGTTCGGCGGCGTGGGCGGCGGCCGGCAGCATGACGACCGCCCCCACCGCCCCGGTGAGAATCAATTTTCCAAGCATGCGCGTCTCCACTCATGTGACTGATGCGATGGACGTGAACTCCGAAGATGCTGGCAGCCGCAGTATCCGCCGATGGCAAAGAGACCCTCCGCGAGAAGTCCGCAGGAGGAACGGCTTGTGGCAACAGGGGCGCGAGATACCCATGGATCGGAACACAAGGCCGGAAACGAATGCGCTCACCCTGTTCGGGGCTTCCGCCCTTCTGACCCGACTCATCCTGCCCGGCAGGCCCGGTGTCGGATTCCCGTGTCAGAGCCCTGCGCCGGCAGTGTCGCGCCGGGGTTCCGGCGTCAAGGCCTCACCCTGGGGACCGGCGTGAAGTATCCGGCTCCGACGTTCCCGTTCATTCGTCGAACGGGCTGTAAAATCACGTCTGACAAGGTGTCATGAATGCTGGTTAAATGTGATCGGTCCGCCATCTCGTCGCCATCAAAGATGTCAAGGTTGGGGACGGCGTCCGTCGATGGGGGACATAATCGGGCTGTGGCGCGCGACTCTGTTGAGACCCATTTCACCGACGCCGTGAGTGCCCTTTCCCCCGGCACACCGCGCGACCCCGGCCTGCCCGTGCGGGAGGACACCACCCTGACCGGGGCCAGGTGCCGCGAGCTGTTTCAGTTCCAGCTCGGCAGCAGGCTGCTGGACGTCACCGCCCGCTGGCTGCGCGAGCAGGGCGAGGGGTTCTACACGATCGGCTCGGCCGGGCACGAGGGCAACGCCGCGGTCGCCGCCGCGTCGCGCGTCACCGATCCGGCCCTCCTGCACTACCGGTCGGGCGCCTTCTACCTGACCAGGTCGGCGATGGCGGGACGACTGCCCGAGGAAGGGCTGCGCGACGTGCTGCTCGGCCTGACCGCCTCGGTCGAGGAGCCGATCGCGGGCGGGCGGCACAAGGTCTTCGGCCACCCGGACCTCGCGGTGATCCCCCAGACCTCCACGATCGCCAGCCACCTGCCCCGCGCGGTGGGCGTGGCCTTCGCCATCGAGCGCGCCCGCCAGCTCGGCGTACCGGGGCCGTGGCCGAGCGACGCGATCGTGATCTGCAGTTTCGGCGACGCCTCGACGAACCACGCCAGCGCCCTGTCGGGCCTCAACACGGCCGCCTATGGCTCATACCAGAAGCTGCCGCTGCCGATCCTCTTCGTCTGCGAGGACAACGGCCTGGGCATCAGCGTGCGCACCCCCGACGGCTGGGTCAAGGCCGCCCGCCACCCGTTGATGAGGTATTTCGAGGCCGACGGCTGTGACCTGGCCGACGTCCACGACATGGCGCTCGCCGCCACCGACCACGTCCGCACGCACCGCGCGCCCGCCCTGCTGCGCGTGAGCACCGTCCGGCTGATGGGCCACGCGGGCTCGGACGTGGAGCTGTCGTATCGGACCAAGCGGGAGATCGACGCCGACCTGGCGCGCGACCCGCTGGTGGCGACCGCCATGCTGCTCGTCGAGGCCGGCCTGACCACTCCCGACGAGCTGCTGCTCCGGTACGAGACGACGCGCGAGCACCTGTTCAAGATGGCGATGGAGAGCTCTCGGCGCCCTCGGCTGATCTCCGCCTTCGACATCGTGGAGCCGCTCGCCCCGCGCACCCCCGCGGCCGTCGCCGCGGCCTGCACCGAAGTGGCGGCCACCGACGTCAGGTCGAGGGCCTTCGCCGGCAGGCTCCCCGAGCGGGAGGGCCCGCTGACCTTCTCCCAGGCCGTCAACCGCACCCTCGCCGACTCCCTGGCCGCCCACCCCGACGTGCTCGTCTTCGGCGAGGACGTGGCACGCAAGGGCGGCGTCTACGGCGTCACGCGCGGCCTGCAGAAACGCTTCGGCGCCGGCCGGGTGTTCGACACCCTCCTCGACGAGCAGTCCGTGCTCGGCCTCGCGCTCGGCTCGGGGGTCTCCGGCCTGCTGCCGGTGCCCGAGATCCAGTATCTGGCCTACCTGCACAACGCCCTGGACCAGATCCGGGGCGAGGCGGCGACGCTCCAGTTCTTCTCCCAGGGAGCCTTTCGCAACCCGATGGTGGTGCGCGTCGCCTCCTACGCCTACCAGAAGGGCTTCGGCGGCCACTTCCACAACGACAACTCCATCGCCGCCCTGCGCGACATACCCGGCCTGGTCGTGGCCTCCCCCGCCCGGCCCGACGACGCCGCCTCGATGCTGCGCACCTGCCTCGCCGCCGCCCGCGTCGACGGCAGCGTCTGCGTCTTCCTTGAGCCCATCGCCCTGTACAACACCCGCGACATGTTCGAGGAGGGTGACAACGGCTGGCTCGCCCCGTACGCCCCCCCGGCGCGATGGGCGGAGACGCACATCCCGATCGGGCGCGCCCGCGGCTACGGCGACGGCCGCGACCTGACCATCGTGACCTTCGGCAACGGGCTGCGGATGAGCCTGCGCGCCGCGGTGAGGCTCACCGCGGAGGGGCACAGCTGCCGGGTCCTGGACCTGCGCTGGCTCTCCCCCCTCCCGGTCGAGGACCTGATGCGAGCCGCGGAGCTGACCGGCCGGGTGCTGATCGCCGACGAGACCCGCCGCACCGGGGGCGTCTCGGAGAGCATCGTCGCCGAGCTGCTCGACGCGGGTTTCACCGGCAGGATCGCCCGGGTGACCTCCTCGGACAGCTTCATCCCCCTGGGCGAGGCGGCGAGGCACGTGCTGCTGTCGGAGGCCGAGATCGAGGCGGCCGCCCGCAAGCTGCTCGGCTGACCGCCCTCGCTTTTCGAAATCCCGGAATCGACCTCACCGCATCAGCGGAGCGTGTTCAATTGGTAGCACGCCATCACAGATCGCGCCTCTGGTTCGTCGGCAGGTCAGCCCCTCATTCCCCCGACCAGGAGATAGCATGCCCGACGTGGCGACGAAGAGCACCGGTCAGCGCGTGGTGCACCTGGAGGCCTGGGCCTTCAGGACGGACACGGACCTGGCGGATATCAAGGAGACCCTGCACGATCTCCCCAAGATCATCCGCGAGGAGGTCATGACCTACGCCGCGCCGATGTTCGAAGAGGTCATGAACCGGATGGCCACCAAGGAGGATCTGTCCGCTCTCGCCGTCAAGGTCGACACCTTGGAAACCAAGGTCGACAACCTCGACGTCAGAGTCCGCGACCTCGACATCAAGGTCGACAACCTCGACGCCAAGGTCGACAACCTTGAGGTGAAGATGGACGCCCGGATGGAGTCCTTCGAAAGCCGGATGAAGTCCATGGAAGGCCGGATGGACGCCTTCGAAGGTCGGATGGACGCCTTCGAGGTCCGAATGGACTCCATGGACGGCAAGCTGGACCTGATTCTGACCAAGCTCGGCTGAGCCTCGCCGATGGGCCTCGGGCCGGTGGCCCGGGGCTCACGACGGGTTCACAGCCAGTCTCGGCGTTTGAACACCAGATAGAGGGTGAGGCAGACGCCCGCCATGAGCATGACCGCGAAGGGATAGCCCCACGCCCAGTGGATCTCGGGCATCACGTCGAAGTTCATGCCGTAGATGGTGCCGACGAGGGTGGGGGCGAACAGGATCGCGGCCCACGCGGAGATCCGCTTGACCTCCTCGTTCTGGGCGTTGCTCGCCTCGGTGAGGTTGGTCATGTGCTCGTTCTGGGCCTGGGCCACCATGGTCGAGTTGACCACGAGGATGTCGTGGAGCATCTGGCGGAAGCCGCTCACCCGCTCGGCGACGGTGATCGCGTGGTCGGCCACGTCCCGCAAGTATCTCTGCAGTTCCTGGTCCACCCCGTACTTGTCCGCGCCCGCGATGAAACCCTCGATCATGCCCAGGAGCGGCTGGGTGGCCCGCTGGAACTCGATCACCTCGCGCGACAGCTCGTAGATGCGGCGGGAGACCCCGGGTTCGTTGCCGAAGACCTGGACCTCGATCTCGTCGATGTCGTTCTGCAGGCCGGCGACCACGGGGGCGTAGCCGTCCACGACCGCGTCGAGGATGGCGTAGAGCACCGCCTGCGGTCCCTGGCCGAGCAGTTCGGGGTCGTGCTGCATACGGCGGCGGACCTGGGACAGGTCGGGAGCCTCACTGTGCCGTACGGTGATCACGAAGTTCTTGCCGACGAAGACGTGCAGCTCGCCGAAGTCGACCTCCTCGGCCTCGTCGAGGTAGCGGGCCGGGCGCAGCACCACGAACAGGGTGTCGCCGTAGCGGTCGGCCTTGGGGCGTTGGTGGGCGACGATGGCGTCCTCGACCGCCAGCTCGTGCAGGTCGAACTCCTCGGCGACGTTGAGGATGACGCCGTCCTCCGGCCGGTAGAAGCCGATCCAGGCCATGCTGTCCGGGGTGTTCTTCAGGCGGTCGAACGCCTCGGGCAGCGACTCGGGGGTCGCCGCCCGATGACCGTTGACGTAGATCGCGTTGTCGATGACGCGCGAACGGGGCGGGGGCGGCCGCTCCTCGCCGGCGGACCTGGGGTCCATCGATCGCTCGGGAGACTCCCGACCGGTGCCGGAACGCCCGCGCATCAGGCTCCGCAGGCCTCGCACTCGCCGGTCGGTCACACGTCTCTCCTCATCGGGCGCTCATGAACTCCTGCAGCGACCGCATCGCGGTGGCACGGATCTTCGCCCTCAGCATCGGGGTCCAGCCGAGGACGATTCCGACCGGCCGGCCCATCGCCATCTTGGACCAGCGCCTGAGGTCGAAGTCGTCGTGGTGGCGGACGATCAGTCCGTCCTCGAAGCGGAAGAGGGCGTCGACCTCGTTGACGACCCTCCTGCCCCTCTCGCCGAAGGTGTAACGACCGGTCCAGTGCGCCGTGCCCTCGTACGGGCGCACGGTGATGTCGCGTACGGTCACGGCGAGGTCGGGGCTGCGGCTCAGCAGCATCCGCCACATGCCCATGACCTTGTCGCGTCCTTCGAGGTCCTGGAAGACGGGATCACCGAAGGTGACGTCAGGGTGGTAGCAGAGCTCCATCGCGTCGGCGTCGCGGCGCGCGAATGCCTCGTAGAACGTCTTGATGAGCTCGGCGTTCCGATCGTTCACGAGTTTCTCCCGACCATCAATGTCCTGCCGACCGAGTGTAGTGCGCGGAGGAGCCAAGGAGATTGTCCGCGTTTTGCCAGTACAGCGCATGGATCCGGTCGTCGCCAGGCCTGCCGGGCGCGTGGGGCCGAGGGGCGTACGGATGGGGGACGTTCGAGAGGTCTCCGCCGAGCGGGATCCCTCCGGTCCGGCCCGGTCCTCGCCGGCGGGCGGACCCGCCCGCGGCCGCGAATTCCGGCATCATATTCGGCACGGTTCCGACTTTATCCCCAGCACACCGGCACTCGTGGGACGCTTTACTCTCACGCCGCGAAGGAGAAACGAGCGTTGTCCGACCTCTGGGTGACCCTGACCACGTCCCGTTCCGGGCCACCCCTGTGGGTTGTGCTGCTGTCCGCTCTGGCCGCGCTGGGCGTGGTGTCGTGGTCCACCTCGTGGCAGCTGTCGCGAGGGCTGATCACCATCGCCCACGAGGGCGGGCACGCGCTGGTGGCGCTGCTCACCCGGCGCAAACTGGAGGGCATCCGGCTGCACTCCGACACTTCGGGTGTCACCCTGACCAGGGGAAAGCCCCGAGGGTTCGGCATGATCCTGACCGCCGCCGCCGGATACGTCACCCCGTCCCTGCTGGGACTGGGCGGGGCGTGGCTCACCTCCTCCGGCTATGTGGCGGTGCTGATCACGATAGTGATCGGGTTGCTGTTCTGCATGCTGCTGCTGATCCGCAACCTGTTCGGTGTGGTGAGCCTGCTCGCCACCGGAGGCGCGATCTTCGCCTTCACCTGGTACGCGGCGCCCGACATGGACGCGGTCCTGGCCTATCTGGCCGTGTGGTTCCTGCTGCTGGGCGGCATCCGGCCGATCGTGGAGCTCCAGCGCAAGCGGCGTCGCCACCAGGCGCCCGATTCCGACGCCGACCAGCTCGCCAGGCTCACCTTCCTGCCCGGCGGATTCTGGGTCTTTCTGTTCCTCGTGGTGGCGGGCGCGTGCCTGGTGGCCGGAGCGTACCTGCTGCTGCCCTCGGCGCTCGGGCTCATCTGAGAGATCCCGCTCGATACTCCCGCCCGCGTCCCCACGCGGGAAGCATGGCGATCACGATTCGCCGACGAAGCATTAGATGGGCTATATCACCGCATTTCATGCTGATTTCCTGGCGGTCCTCGCCTGCCGCCTCATGTCGCGGAACCACGCCTCTTGATTGACATTTAACGACTTTTTTGAGTTTATTAGCGGGAATATCATTTCTCCTGCGAGAGGCGTTCCATGCCCCACCCCGCTTACCTCGTCGGAGCGGTCGGAACGGGCATCCTGCTGGTCTCACTGGGCGCGACACTCGTTCTCGCCCTGCGGATCAGACGGCTCCACGCCGAGCGGGAGCGGGCACTCAGCAGAGCGTACGAGAGATTCGCCCGCGACATGCACGACATCGTGGGGCACTGGCTCTGGCTGGCGTCCATCAAGGGAGAGCTGGCCCACAGGAAGGCGAACGGCGACGCGCGCCTGCGCGAGGAGCTGGAAGAGGTGTTGCAGGCGGTGCGGCAGGCCGCGCACGCCGTACGGAACGTGTCGGAGGCCGCCCGCCGGCTGTCGTTCTCCGGCGAGGTCACGCGGGCCAGGACCCTGATGGAGGGCTTCGGGGCCTACTGCTCGGTCCGGGTCGACGTGGACGAGCTTCCCGAGCTGGTGAGCACCGCGCTGGGCGCGGTGGTCCGCGAGGGTGTGACGAACATGCTGCGGCACAGCCGGGTGAAGCGGTGCGCGATCGAGCTGGTCGAGTACGACGGCCGGCTGCGCCTCACCGTCGTCAACGACGGGGCTCCCCGGCAGGAGACCCCCTCCACAGGCGCCTTCGGGACCGCCTCCACCGGCAACGGCGTGGACAACCTGGGTCACCGCGTGGGCGAGCTGGGCGGCACGGTTCGGGCGGTCGGCGGCACGGACGGGTGGTTCACGCTGATGGCCGAGATTCCCACTAATTTTCCCGAATCATATTCACGTTTGCCACAAAAGCGCAGGTAGCGCACATCGTCATGGTTGACACTGTGAGTTTCGCATATACGACTGGTTTAGTTTGTAACTAGTGGTTTCTCGGGTTATCCGTAATTCTCTCTTCTGGAAGACAGCAGGGGAGAATGTGGTGGATGACCAGTATGAGCTTTATTGCCTGGCCGACCCGCTTTTTTATGACACGCTTGACGGCCGCCGGGGTGATCACCCCGATTTCGCGCTCGCTACCCGAGATGTCCCGGACGGCTGGCAGCACCAGGCGACCGACACCTGGATGCACTACGCGCCGCTCGACGGTCGCACACCCGCCCAGGGCTGGAAGATCCACGTCTCCGCTCGCGCCGAGGACGCCGACCGCGCCATAGAGGCGGTCTGGGACTACTGCGTCCCCCGCGGCATCGCGTTCAAGTTCCTGCGCAGCCTGCCGGTCATGACCATGTTGAACTCCAAGGCCGCCCCCCGTGGCTCCAGCGGGAAGCTCGTGACGATCTACCCGGTGGACGAGGCGCAGCTGGAGCTCACCCTCAAGGAGCTCGACGAGCTGCTCACGGGCGTCGAGGGGCCCTACATCCTCAGCGACCTCCGCTACGGCCAGGGCCCGCTCTTCGTACGGTACGGCGGCTTCGCCGGACGGCGCTGCCTGGCCGACAGCGGCGAGCTGGTGCTGGCCATCGAGGACGGCGAGGGCCGGCTCGTCCCCGACGTGCGGGAGCCCTCCTTCGGCGTGCCGTCCTGGGTGACGCTGCCCGCCTTCCTCGAACCCCACCTGGCGGCCCGCAACGCGGTCACCACCGAAGGGCTGCCGTACCGGGTCGAGAGCGTGATGCAGTTCTCCAACGGTGGCGGCGTCTACCTGGGAGAGGACCTGCGCACCGGGGAGCGGGTCGTACTGAAGGAGGCCCGCCCGCACGCCGGCCTGGACGCCGCCGGCCGGGACGCGGTGGCGCGGCTGGCGCACGAGCGCGACATGCTGGAACGCCTGTCCGGACTGGACGCGGTGCCCACACTGGTCGACTACTTCACCCTGGGCGGGCACCACTTCCTGGTCGAGGAGTTCGTCGACGGCAACCCGCTCCAGCGCCAACTCGTGCACAAATACCCGCTCACCAGGGCGACCTGCGACGAGGCGGCCATCGCCGAGTACACCGCCTGGGTGCTCGACATACTTCCCAAGGTGCGCCGGGCGGTCGAGTCCCTGCACGAGCGCGGGGTGGTCTTCGGCGACCTGCACCCGAACAACATCCTCGTGACCGAGGACGGCCGCCTGACCCTGATCGACTACGAGGTGGCGACCCTCACCGAGGACCGCGGCCGCGCGGCGCTCGCCCACCCCGCGTTCGGCGCCCCGGCCGACCGGCAGGGCGTCGACGTCGACCTGTACGCCCTCTCCTGCCTCTGCCTCGGGCTCTTCGCCCCCCAGCTCACGATCATGCTGCCGCTCGACCGCGCCAAGGTGACCGAGCTGGCCAGGCTCATCGGCGAGACCTTCCCCGTGCCGCGCGAGATGCTCGACGAGGCGGTCCTCACCGTCGCGGGCCCCGAACCCGCTGCGGCCACGCCCTACCCGAAACCGGGACGCGACAGCTGGCCCCGGCTCAAGGAGGCGATGACCCGGGCCATCCTGGCGAGCGCCACCCCCGAGCGCGAGGACCGGCTCTTCCCCGGCGACGTCGCCCAGTTCCAGCCCGGCGGCGGCGTCAACCTCGCGTACGGCGCGGCCGGCGTGCTCTACGCGCTGGCGAGCACCGGAGCCGAGCGCCGTCCCGAGCACGAGGACTGGCTGCGCGCGAAGGCGCTCGCCCCCGCCCCGGGGACGGGGATCGGGTTCTACGACGGCCTGCACGGTGTGGCCTACGTCCTCGACCTGCTCGGGCACCGCCAGGACGCGATCGACACCGCCGACCTGTGCCTGCGCCAGAAATGGGAGGCGCTGGAGCTCGGGCTGTTCAGCGGCCTGGCCGGCATGGGCCTGAACCTGCTCCACCTGGGCCGGACCACCGGCGAGCGGACCTTCACCGAGGTGGCCCTGCAGATCACCGGCATCTGCTCCGACAGGCTGGGCGGGCCCGAGGACGTACCCCAGGTCAGCGGCGGCGTCCACCCCCGGGCCGGGCTGATGTACGGCTCCTCCGGGCCCGCTCTTCTCTTCATGCACGCCTACGAGCACACCGGCGACGCGTCGCTGCTCGACAGGGCCGCCGTGGCGCTCCGGCAGGACCTGCGGCGCTGCGTCACCGGTGAGGACGGAACCCTCCAGGTCGACCAGGGCTGGCGTACGCTGCCCTACCTGGACGAGGGGTCGGTGGGCATCGGCATCGTCCTCGCCCGTTACCTCGCCCACCGGGAGGACGAGGACCTGCGCGCCGCGCTCGACGGCTGCCGGCGTGTCACCCGGGGACGCTACTTCGTGCAGTCCGGCCTGTTCACCGGCCGGAGCGGCATGCTCGGCGCCCTCGGCTGGGGTCTGGGCCCCGGGCCGGACGCCTCCCTCACCGACCACACCGATGTGGCCGAGCAGCTCCGCGGGCTGGCCTGGCACGCGCTGCCCCACGGCGGCGGGCTCGCCTTCCCCGGTAACCAACTGCTCAGGCTCTCCATGGACTTCGCGACCGGCACGGCCGGAGTCCTGTTCGCGATGAGCGCCGTGCTGCACGACCGGCCGGTGTTCCTCCCCTTCATCGAGCCGCCCGGCGACACGAGCACCCCGTCAGGGGTGTCCGCGCACGAACCCGCCGGGCGGTTTGGCCCCCACGACACATCGACATCGAAGGAGGTGTAACGACATGGTCCTTCTCGACCTGCAGTCCCTGGAGGCCCCCACCGGCGGTGGTGGCGGTGGCGGCGGCAGCACCCTCACGGTCCTGGGCTGCCAGTCCGGCAAGCCCAGCAACCTGAGCGTCGCCCTCTGCCACTAGGCATCCCGGTTTTCCCGATATCGGTTCGGTTCCCACCAGAAGTGAGGCAATCCCATGGTCCTTCTCGACCTGCAGTCCCTGGAGACCCCCGGCGGCGGCCACGGCGGCGGCGGTGGCGGCAGCACCCTCACGGTCCTGGGCTGCGAGTCCGGCAAGCCCAGCAACCTGAGCCTCCTGCTCTGCCACTAGTCCTTCCCCGTTCCACACAACCCGTAGAACCCGTAGAAACGGAGCAACTTCGATGGTTCTTCTCGACCTGCAGTCCCTGGAGACCCCCGGCGGCGGCCACGGCGGCGGCGGTGGCGGCAGCACCCTCACGGTCCTGGGCTGCGAGTCCGGCAAG
>NZ_JBEPDA010000002.1:402996-521415 GCF_040299985.1 Streptosporangium sp. NPDC000563
ACGCCCAGCAACCTGAGCCTTCTGCTCTGCCACTAGTAAGACCCCGTGCCCGGGACGGCCAGCGACGGCGGCCGTCCCGGGCACTCCCGTTCCGGGAGGGGCCGGAACACCAGGAAAGCCCGGGAGTTCGAGGAAACCCGGGAAGCCGGTCGGTTCAGGAAGGTGCGAACGTGCGAGCAGCGGATCGGCTGGTGGCCGACACCGTACGGCGTGGCGGACCCTGGCTCGCCGTCCTCGTGGCCACCTCCGTCCTGGGCGCCTTCGCGCAGCTCGCGCTCCCGCTCGTGCTGGGCAGGACGGTCGACGAGCTCGTCACCGGCGCGCCCGGCGGCACCGGAGCGGCGACCTGGCTCGGTGCCTGCGCCGCCGCCGTCACCCTCACCGTGCTCTGCGACGCCCTCGGCGTCTGGGCCTCGGGATCGAGCGGCGCGCGGTCCTCGGCCTGGCTCAGGAACCGGGTCGTACGGAACGTGCTCGGCGTCGGGCCGACGATCACCCACCGGTTCCCCGAGGGAGACCTGGTCACCCGGATGGGCCTGAACACCGAGGAGATCGGACGCGCCCCCGAGTCGATCGTCACCGGTGCCGCGCTGGTCATCCCCACCGCGGGCGGCATCGTGGCACTCACCCTCATCGACCCCCTGCTGACCGTGACACTGGTCGCCGGGCTCGTCCTCATCGCCCTCGTCCTGCGGGCCTTCCTCACCGTGAGCACCTCGATAGCGGGCGACTACCAGGCGGCGCAGAGCGACATCGCCGCCCGCCTCGTCGACGCCCTCGCCGGGGCCCGTACGATCGCCGCGGCCGGTACCGCCGACCAGGAGCGGGCGCGGGTGCTGACCGCCCTGCCCAGGCTGCGCGGCCACGCCATGGACATGTGGCGGGCCAACGCGCGGGCCGGCGTGCAGGCGGGAGCGGTGGTCCCGCTGCTGGAGGTGGCCGTGCTCGGGGTGGGCGGGCTGCGCCTGGCCGCCGGGGACCTCACCGCCGGAGAGCTGTACGCCGCCGCCCGCTACGTCGTGCTCGGCGCGGGTCTCGGCTCGGCGCTGGGCTACATCGGCAGTCTGGCCAGGGCGCGGGCCGCCGCGGCCAGGGTGCAGGAGCTGGTCTCCGAGAGCCCGCGGGTCTACGGTGGGCGCTCACTGCCCGCCGGTCCCGGCACGCTTGAGCTTCGCGGCGTCGACGCGGGCGGCCTGCACGACGTCGATCTCGTCATCCCCGGTGGGCAGGCGGTGGCCGTGGTCGGCCGTTCGGGGGCGGGCAAGTCCCTGCTCGCCGCGGTCGCCGGACGGCTGGTGGACCCGCGCCACGGCACGGTACTCCTCGACGGCGTCCCGCTGCCCGACCTCTCCCGCGAGGCGCTGCGCCGCGCCGTCGGGTACGCCTTCGAACGCCCGGCGCTGCTCGGCGAGACCGTCGGCGCCGCCGTCGCCCTGGGGCTCGACGCTGCCACCCCCGGCGCCGGGTGCGACGGCCGGCCGGGTGAGAAAGGCGAGGTCGTGCGGGCGGCGGCGCGGGCGGCCCGCGCGGACATCTTCGTCAGGCGGCTCCCCGGAGGGTACGACACACCGCTGGAGGACGCGCCCATGTCCGGAGGCGAGCGGCAGCGGCTCGGCCTGGCTCGTGCCTTCGCGCAGGGGGTGCGCCTGCTCATCCTGGACGACGCCACCTCCAGCCTCGACACCGTCACCGAACGTCAGGTCGCCCGCGCGCTGTCGCGGGAACTGCGCGACCGTACGCGGCTGATCGTGACCCACCGGGTGGCGACCGCGGCGGCGGCCGACCGGGTGATCTGGCTGGAGGAGGGCCGGGTACGGGCGTGCGGCGGTCATCGCGCGCTCTGGGCCGACCCCGCCTACCGCGCCGTCTTCCAGGCGGACGCCTCCTCCGGCTCCGGGGCCGGCGCGTCCTCCCCGGCGGGTGCGCCCTTCCAGGCCCGCGTCCCTTCTCCGGCGAACGCGTCCTCCCTCGCGGCCCCACCTTCCCCAGGGGATCCGTCTTCCCTCGGGGACCCGTCTTCCCGGACCGGCACGTCTTTCCAGGCGGGTACGTCGTGAATCCCTCGGACGTACGCGTCGCCGGCAGGCCCCTGCGGCGGGCGCTCAGGAGGGACCCGTACCAGCTGGTCAGGCTCGCGGGCTGGTCCGTCGCGGAGACGGCGCCCTCGCTCGTCATCGGCCTGGCCATCGCGCGGGCGATCGACGACGGCTTCGGCACGGGGCGTCCCGCGACCGGGTTCGCCTGGCTCGCGCTGCTCGGCGGCGCGTGGCTGCTCGCCGCGGTCGGCGCCCGGCAGGTGGTGATGGCCGTCGCCTCGATCGTGGAGCCGTTCCGCGAGGAACTGCTCGCGCACGTCGTCGACGACGCGCTGCGCCACTCGGTCATGTCCGGGCGAGGGCCGGGAGCCGCCGCGGTGGCCCGCTCCAACCTCCAGGTCGAGCTGGCCCGCGACGCCTTCGCCTCGGTCATCACGGTGGTGAGGTCGTTCGCGTTCACCGTGGTGAGCGTCGTCCTCGGGCTCGCGACCCTCGTGCCCGAGGTGCTCGCGCTGGTGCTCCCCCCCTTCGTCGCGGGCCTTGTCGTCTTCCTGCTGTCGCTGCGCGCCCTGGCCAGGCGGCAGCGGGACTTCATCCTCGCCGACGAGCGCACCGCCGAGGCGCTGGCCACCACGGTGGGCGGGCTGCGTGACATCACCGCCTGCCGGGCCGAGGAGCGGCTGGCGGACGACGTCGGCCTGCGGGTGGCGGAGCAGGCCCGCGCGGCCCGGTCGCTGGCGCGGGTGACCGCGCTACGCACGCTGTCGCTCGCGGTGGGCGGCTGGCTGCCGGTCCTGCTGGTGCTGTTCGCGACCCCCTGGCTCGTAGGCGAGGGCGCGGGCGCCGGGGTGATCCTGGGCGCCCTCGCCTACGTCACGCAGTCGCTCGCGCCCGCGCTCGGCAACCTCGTGGAAGGGCTGGGCATCAACGGGGTCCGGCTGCGGGTGGCGCTGGGCAGGCTCCTGCGCGACGGCGAGCCGCCCGCGCGGGCGCGCGGGCGGCTCGCGGCGCGGGGCGGGGGGGCCGAACTGCGCGGCGTGACGTTCGCGTACGGCCCGCACGCGGAGCCGGTGATCGACGGCCTGAACCTGGTGATCCCGGAGGGGGACCACATCGCCGTCGTGGGTCCCAGCGGCATCGGCAAGTCCACCCTCGCCGCGCTCCTGACCGGTGTGCTCCCGCCGAGGTCGGGCGAGGTCCTGGCGCGCGGGGTGCCCGCGGACCGGCTCGACCCCGCCGACCGGGTACTCATCCCGCAGGAGGCGTACGTCTTCCGCGGCTCCCTGCTGGAGAACCTGACCTACCTGGCCGGCGCCTCGCGGGAGGCGGTGGACGACGCGGTGACCGCGGTCGGCCTGACGAACCTGGTGGCGCGGCTGGGCGGATACTCCGCCGAGATCCACTCGGGGTCGCTCTCCCCCGCGGAACGACAGCTGGTCGCCCTGGCCCGCGCCTACCTCGCCCCGGCCCGGCTGGTGATCCTCGACGAGGCGACGTGTCACCTGGACCCGGCCGCCGAGGCCCGCGCGGAGGAGGCGTTCGCCCGCCGTGGCGGCACGCTCCTCGTCATCGCCCACCGGCTCACCTCCGCCCTGCGCGCCCGGCGGATCCTCGTCATGGACGGCACCAGCGTCCGGCTGGGCACGCACGAGGAGATGCTCGCCACCTCCCCGCTGTACGCGGACCTGGCCGGACAGTGGGATCCGTCGAGCACCCAGGAGCTGGTGCCTTGACCTCCCCGCCCTCCTTGACGTCCTCGACCTCCTTGCCCCTCGCGACCCGCACACCCTGCTCGCCGTGTTCCCCGCCCAGGGCCGAGGCCCGGGGACCTCACACCGGAGGAATTCGATGATCTACCCCCCCGCGGAACGGCACCCGGTCGTCGACCACCTGCACGGTCGCGCGGTTCCCGACCCGTACCGGTGGCTGGAGGACCCCGACAGCTCGGCGACGCGAAGGTGGACGGCCGCCCAGGGGGAACTGTGGCGCGAACACGCCGGCACGCTGCCGGGACGCGACCTGTGGCACGCGCGGGTGGCCGCGCTGACCGGGGCCGGAACGGTCGGCACGCCGATGTGGCGGGGCGGGAGCCGGTTCTTCCTGCGTCGTACGGCCTCCCAGGAGCACCCGGTCCTCTACCGCACCGACCCCGGCGGGGCGGAGGAGACACTGATCGACCCGATGGAGCTCGACCCGAGCGGGCTCACCACGCTCGACCACTGGCAGCCCGACCTGGACGGCAGGCTGGTGGCGTACCAGCTGTCCAGGAGCGGGGACGAGCGGTCGGAGCTGCGGGTCATGGACGTCGCCACCCGCCGGGTGGTGGACGGCCCGATCGACCGCTG
Organism: Streptosporangium sp. NPDC000563; assembly: GCF_040299985.1. Lineage (NCBI taxonomy): Bacteria > Bacillati > Actinomycetota > Actinomycetes > Streptosporangiales > Streptosporangiaceae > Streptosporangium > Streptosporangium sp. NPDC000563. The sequence continues at coordinate 407,378 of NZ_JBEPDA010000002.1, forward strand.
CCGGTACGCGCCCGTGGCGTGGCTGCCCGACGGCAAGGCGTTCTTCTACGTCCGTTCCCGCCAGGTCCGCCTGCACCGGCTCGGCACCCCCGCCGAGGACGACGCGGTGATCATGGGTGAGGAGCGCTCGTACGGCCTGGGGATCAGCTACAACGGGCGCTGGCTCACGGTCTCGGCGATGGCGGACGGCGGCAACGACCTCTGGCTCGCCGACCTGTCGTCCTCCTCCCCCGAGCGCCCCGACCTGCGGGTGATCCAGCGAGCGGCGGGCGCGACGACGGCGCCCGCCGTCGGCCGCGACGGGCGCCTGTACCTGCTCACCACGCTGGACGCGCCCCGGGGACGACTGTGCGTGGCCGACCCGGCGCGGCCGGGTCCCGAGTACTGGGTCGACCTGGTCGAGGAGGATCCGGAGGCGGTGATCGGCGAGTTCGCGATCGCCGACCAGGCGCTCCTGGTGAGCTGGACCCGGCACGCGGTCAGCGAGATCAGCGTCCACGACGCGGTGACGGGAAACCGGCGAGGCCTGGTGCCGCTGCCCGGCCTCGGCTCGGCGAGAGAGATGACCACCCGCCCCGAGGGCGGCCACGAGGTCTGGTTCACCTACACCGACAGCGTCACGCCCCTGGGAGTGCACCGCTACGACACGCGCACCGGGCGGACGTCGCTGTGGAGCCCCGCGCCCGGCGCCGTGCAGGTGCCCGAGCTCGAAGCCCGCCAGGTGGTCTGCGTCTCCGCGGACGGCACACCGGTGCGGATGGTCGTGCTGGCCCGCCCCGGCTCGGGTCCCCGGCCGACGATCCTGTACGGCTACGGCGGTTTCGGGCTCTCGCTCACGCCGTCGTACTCCAGCTACATCCTGCCCTGGGTCGAGGCGGGCGGGGTCTTCGTCCTCGCCCAGCTGCGCGGCGGCGGCGAGGAGGGCGCGGCCTGGCACCGCGACGGCATGCTGGAGCGCAAGCAGAACACCTTCGACGACTTCGCGGCGGCGGCCGAGAAGCTCGTCTCCGACGGCTGGACCACCCCCGCGCACCTGGCCGCCTGCGGCGAGTCCAACGGCGGGCTGCTGGTGGGCGCCGCGCTGACGCGGCGCCCCGACCTGTTCGCCGCCGCCGTCTGCTCGGCACCGCTGCTCGACATGGTCAGGTACGAGCGCTCGGGCCTCGGCCCCGTCTGGAGGTCGGAGTACGGTTCGGCCGACGATCCCGAGCAGCTGGGATGGCTGCTCGGCTACTCCCCCTACCACCGGGTCGTCGACGGCGTCGACTACCCCGCGACGCTGCTTACCACGTTCGGCGGTGACTCCCGGGTGGACCCCATGCACGCGCGCAAGATGTGCGCGGCGCTGCAGGCGGCGACGTCGGGGACGCGGCCGATCCTGCTGCGCCACGAGGGCGACGTCGGCCACGGCTCCCGCTCGGCGGGCCGCGCCGTCGACCTCGCCGCCGACATGCTCGCCTTCCTCGCCGCCCACACCGGCCTGGAGGTTTTCGAGACGCGGTAGACGATCCCGCCCCCCTCCGATCCGGTGTCGCGCGAAGACCGGATCGCCTCGGTATCGGCGCCCTCAGTCGCGGTAGCGGTCGGCGAGGGCGGCGAACGCCGCCTTGGGCTCCCACGGCATGTCGGGGTAGGTCCGGCCGGGACGGTCTTCGAGCACCTTGACCAGGCCGTAGCTCGCCATGTCGAAGTCCTCGCGAGGGTCCTCGCGGTGCGGCAGGTTGTAGGACGCGAAGGTGCACCAGAACGCGGTGTCGACACCCTCGGCGGCGAAGACCTCCAGCGACTCCCTCAGGTATGTGACCTGCTCGGCCTCGTCACGGATGTAGTCGCCCTTCAGGCCGATCGCCTTCGCACCGTCCCATTCGACCATGAACATGCCACGCGCACCCAGGTCTGCCGCGCCCCGGTGGGTCGTGCACCCGAACTCGGTGATCGCGACGGGCTTCCCCCGCGCGACGAGGGAGCGGATCGCCTCGGCGTACTGATCGGCCACCTCGATCGACGTGTAGGCGTCGACCGAGACGATGTCGAAGGGCGTCCAGTCGATCCGCTCGGACGGCAGCGCGGCGTAGGTGACCTTTCCTGCGAACCGGTCGCGGACCGCGCTCACCGCCTTGGCGAGGAAGTCGTCGAGGAGGGCGGGGACCCGCGCCATCACCTCGCGCAGGCGATGCGGCTCGGCCAGCAGGGCGAGCCGGTCGGCGAGGGTGTCGCCGGGCAGGAACCCCTTGGTGAACAGGGTGAGTTCGGCGCCGGTGACGAGGACGACCTCGGCTCCCCTCCCGCGTAGCCGCTCGGCGCGTTCGGCGCAGTCGGCGAGGAAGGTGAGCAGCTCTTCGGTGGTCAGGTCGCAGGTGAACGGCGAGAACCAGACCTCCAGTCCGGCGTCGGCGGCGTGACCGGCGGCGATCTCCAGCCGGTCCGGGTCACCGCCGGTGATCCGGACCGCGTTGCAGTGCAGGTCCTCGCGAATGACGCGCATCTCCCGCTTCACGACGTCGGGGTCGAACGGTTCGCGGGTGCTCGGCCCCGCGTCGGCGAGACCGGTGTCGATGAAGCCGGTGTCGTAGGTGATGCCCTTGCCTCGCATGACTCGTACCCTTCTCAATGCCGATTGGATACCGCCGCACGTCAGAGCACAGACTCTCCGACGGGGAGGCATTTACGGTACTCATCGTACCTTAATCGGATGACAGCGCCGATTTTCGGCGGAAAAACAAGGTACACAGAGTACCCACTAAGGAGAGAAGATGACCGAGGAGCCCACCGCCGCCCCGACCAGGCGGCGCGGCGCCGCCCTGGAGCAGGCGATACTCCGCGCCGCGGTCGACGAACTCCTCGAATCCGGATATTCGGGCCTAAATATGGATAAAGTCGCCAGCCGAGCCGGTACCAACAAGAACGCGATCTACCGCCGCTGGCCGAACCGGGCCGCGCTCAGCATCGCCGCCTACCGGCAGCTGAGCGCGGCCTCCGCACCACTGCCCGACACCGGCGAACTGCGCGGCGACGTGCTGGAGCTGCTGCGTGGCGCGAACCGCCACTGGTCCTCGCCCACCGGCGACATCCTGCGCAGCCTGCTGTCGGGCGTCGCCGACGATCCGGAACTCCTCGCGCAACTCCACGAACAGTCCGGCGACGCCGGGTCCGGCATGTGGTTGACGATTCTCGGGCGCGCGGTGGCCCGCGGCGAGGCTCCGCCCGAAGTCCTCCACCCCCGGGTGGCCACCGTCGCCGTCGTACTGCTGCGCAACGAGTTCGTCACCCGCGGAGTCCCCACCGTGCCCGACAACGTCCTCGTCGAGATCGTCGACGAGGTGTACCTGCCCCTGATACGCGGACACCGCCGGACCCCGGACTGACCCTTCGTCACCTCACCCGCCGTCGCGGAGCCGTACCGGATCCAGGTCGTCGCGGACCCGGCGAGGGTGCTTCAACGTCCACTCCTCTGGACGGAGCCGAGACGGGTCATCTCCTCCTCCGAGAGCCGCAGGGCGCCGGCGGCCACGTTCTCGGCCAGGTGGTCGGGGTTGCCGGTGCCGGGGATGGCCAGCACGTGCGGCCCGCACCGCAACGTCCAGGCCAGCCGTACCTGCGCGGCCGTCACGCCGTGCGCGCGTGCGACGGCGAGCACCTCCTCGCTCTCGGCGACGCTCGCTCCCGCCTCTCGCCCGGTCCCGGCGATCGCGAAGAAGGGGACGAACGCGATGCCCTGTTCCCCGCAGGCGCGCAGGAACTCGTGGTCCTCGGGCCGTGCGCCGATGCCGTAGGCGTTCTGCACGCAGACCACCGGCGCGACGGCCTGGGCCTCGGCGAGGTGCGCGGGCGTGACGTTGGAGACGCCCAGGTGCCGGATCATCCCGGCGTCGCGCAGGTCGGCCAGCGCACCGAAATGCTCGGCGATCGAGCCGGGCGCCATGCTCCGCGGGATGCGCAGGTTCACCACGTCGAGGTGGTCCCGGCCGAGCTGGCGCAGGTTCTCCTCGACCTGGCCGCGCAGCTGCTCCGGCCTGGCCCACAGCCACTCACCCGACGGATCCCGGCCAGGCCCGACCTTGGTGACGATGACCAGGTCATCGGGGTACGGCGCGAGCGCGCTGTTGATCAGCTCGTTCGCCGAACGCAGCGCGGAGAAGTAGAAGGCCGCGGTGTCGATGTGGTTCACCCCGAGCTCGACCGCACGGCGCAGCACGCCGATCGCCCGGCCCCGGTCGCTCGGGACGCCGTTCCCGAACGCCGCACCGCTCTGTGTCAGGCGCATCGCGCCGAACCCGATCCGGTTGACCGGCAGGTCGCCGAGCTCGAAAACGCCCGCGGCCGCGGCGGTTACCGTCTTTGCGGTCATCGAATCTCCTTGTGCGTGGAGCCCCGCCTGCGGGCGGGGGAAGGAAGTCCGGGATCAGTGAGTCGTCAGTCGATCGCGGTGCGCTCGATTGGCGTCGATGAGCCGGTCGAGGGCGTCGCGGGCACTGAGGATCTCCTTGATGTGCTGGTCGATCCGGCCTCGCTCGTACACCAGCCGCTCGAACGCCTCCTCGGAGTTCTGCTCGCTGGGCGAGTCGACGCACGGCAGCAACTCGACGATCGTACGGCTGGAGAGCCCGGCGGCGTACAGCCGCTGGATGAACACCACCCGCTCGACCTCGTCGTCGGTGTAGTGGCGCTGGCCGCTGGAGCTGCGCGTGCTGGTGAGCAGCCCCTGCTCCTCGTAGTAGCGCAGCGACCGGACGCTCACCCCGGCCCTCGACGCCAACTCGCCGATCCGCATCGCGCCTCCCATCGAAAAAACCTCGGCCGAACACTTGCCTCTGACGTCAATGTCAGGTCTTAGCGTAATCGTCGTGTCCAGCCGACGGACGCGACCGTTCTCAGGAACCTCGGAAAGGCGTACGCAGATGACGACCCTGTTCGACCGCTACCGGTTCGGTGCGCTGACCCTGCCCAACCGCGTGGTGATGGCCCCGATGACACGGGTCCGCGCGGGTGCGGGCGGCCTGGCGACACCCTCGATGGCGACCTACTACGCCCAGCGCGCCACCGCCGGGCTCATCGTGACCGAAGGGGTGCAGCCCAGCCTGGTCGGGCAGTCCAATCCGGGCACCCCCGGTCTGTACACCGACGAGCAGGTCGCGTCCTGGCTACCGGTCACCGACGCGGTCCACACCAACGGCGGTCGTGTCTTCGCCCAGATCATGCACGGCGGCAGGGTCTCCCATCCCGACACCACGGGGACGCGGCCGGTGGGCCCCTCGGCCGTTCCCGCCACCGGGGAGGTGTTCACCCCGACAGGCCCCAAACCGGCGCCCGTGCCACGGGCGCTGGAGACCGCCGAGGTGCCCGAGCACGCCCGGTCCTACGCCGAAGCCGCCCTCCGGGCCGTCGACGCCGGCTTCGACGGCGTGGAACTGCACGGCGCGAACGGCTACCTCATCGCCCAGTTCCTCTCCAGCAACGCCAACCTGCGCACCGATGTCTACGGCGGATCGATCGCCAACCGGATCCGATTCGCCGTGGAGGCGGTGTCCGCGACCGTCGAGGCGGTCGGAGCGCACCGGACGGGCATCCGGCTCTCCCCCGGCGCGGGCATCTGGGGCGCGCAGGACACCGACGTCCCCGCCCTGTACGGCGCGCTGCTCGCCGAACTCGCCCCCCTGGACCTGGCGTACGTCCACCTCGAGGCCACCGCCGACGAGGACGTGCTCGTCGGGCTGCGCAAGTCCTGGCCCGCCACGCTCGTCGTCAACCCGGTCTTCCCGATGGGCCCCCGGCAGACCGACAGGGCAGCCGCCGACCACTGGCTCGGCCTCGGCGCCGACCTGATCAGCTTCGGCCGCGCCTTCATCGCCAACCCCGACCTCGTGGAACGGCTGCGCCAGGGGCTCCCGATCGCGCCGCACGACGAGTCCACCTGGTACCAGGGCGGCGACGCCGGCTACCTCACCTACCCCGCCTACCGGCACACCGCCTGAACCCGAGCCGCATCGGTCCTGTGCGAACAGCCACGCCCGCTGCGCACGCGGCACGGGCCGCGACGGCGTGTGCAGCACGCCCAGCCGCTGGGTGGCACAACACCTTTTGCCCGCGCCCGCATCGCCACCACGCGAGGCCGAACAGCGGGCGGCCAACCGGAACGACCCAAAAAATGACTGGAACAATTAGGCTATTTAATGCCTTGGCGTAATTCGTTCCATTATTAACATTTGACTTCTTTTGGTCGCAGATCACGATGTAAACGTACGAGTCACGGCCCCACATAATCGTGTACAGTCGAGGCCACGATTTCCCTCTTCGTTTCGAGTGGCGACCAAAGAAAGGTCATGCAATATGCAGAAAGAAGCAATTGATCGAGTAGGTCTTGTCTTCACCCTGCTCGACGCCGACGGCACCGGCTTCCTGGAGTCCGACGACTTCGAGCTCATGGCGAGCCGGGTCGTCGAGGCGGCCTCCGACTCCGACGACGCGACCAAAGCCGCCATGCTGGCCGCCTTCCGGGGCTACTGGGCGGCCCTCTCCTCCGAACTGGACGCCAACGACGACGGCCGCATCAGCTTCGAGGAGTACGCCGCGTGCGTCCTGTCTCCGGAGCGTTTCGACGCGGCGATCAGCGACTTCGCCGAGGCGCTGGCCGAACTGGGCGACCCGGACGGCGACGGGCTCATCGAACGGCACGTCTTCATGGCGCTCATGACGGCCATCGGCTTCGAGCGCGCGAACATCGACGCGCTCTTCGACGCGTTCGGGCCCTCGGAAACCGACCAGATCACGGTCTCGGTCTGGGCCGCCGGCATCAAGGATTACTACCGCCCGGAGAAGGCCGGAATTCCGGGCGACCATCTGGTCGGAGGACTGATCTGATCGAGACAACGGCAGCCTGACACCCCTGGCCTTCGATGAAGGAGTACACGTGAAACTCGTTATCGGACTTTCCGTCGGCCGGGGAACGGGTCCCGAGCTCGCGACCGTCTTCGAGCGGGTGCTGGCCGGAATCGCCGATGCGTATTCGGTTGAAATCGGTGTCACCCGGTCACAAAGGCTCTATCACTCCTACTCATCACTGAAGGCCGGCACCGACGTCGAGCGGGTCCGTGAACTCACCGGGGAGGACGCCGATCACTACGCGGACTTCTGCCGCACGCTGGCCGCTCTCGGCGTTCCCGCCGTCTTCCGCACGGCTGTCAACGCCCAGTCGCTCTACCTGGTCCGCCGACGCCTGCAGGCGGTGAAGGTCGACGTCATGACCACCCCGGAGGCGTCACTACTGCTGGTTCGGGACCAGGCCCAGGGCTTCTACACCGGGGAGAACACCCACGTCCCAGGCGCGCTGGTCCGCACCATGGCGTTCAGCCGGGAGATCACCGAGAAGGTCATCGCCTTCGCCGTGCGGCGTGCGCGGCAGGAGTGGCCGGACGGCGGAATCGGCCAGATCGTCATGGCGTACAAGTTCCACCTGCTCGACGGGGCCCTCGACGAGTGGGTCGCCGAGAGCGCCGCGCGGCACGGCGTCGAGATCCGCCTGTTCCAGCCGGACACGGTGAACCGCAACCTGATCGAGCACGGCCCGCATCCCCGCACGCTGATCATCGCGGGCAACGAATGGGCCGACATCATGCACGTGGTCCTGCTGGACCGCTTCGGCTCCGAACGCCAGGAGAACCGCTGCACCGAGAACGTCTATCTACATCCCGACGCGGCCGGACTGGTCGAGTACCAGACCGTGCACGGCTCCGCCGACGACCTGGCCGGAACGGACACGGTCAACCCGGTGGCGACCGTACGCGCCGCGGCGGCGATCGCCGAGCGGCACGCGGGCTGCGCCGGAGCGGTTCGGCTGGTAGAACGCGGTCTCGAATCACTCGGCCGCCGAGGCATCGGCACTCCCGACCTCGGCGGACGGCACTCGACCACCGCCATGGTGGACGCACTGCTCGACGCGCTGGAGCCCGCGGGGCTGCCGACCGCGGCGGTTAACTCATGACCACCGCGCTGGTCGTCGTGGACCTGCAGAACGACTTCTGCGTCGGACCGACCGCTCACGCCCGCTACTCCGGCGACCCCGCGACCCTGGAGTCCGTCGCGACGCGCACCGCGCTGGCCGTCGACCGGGCCCGTGCCCGCGACATGGAGGTGATCTTCGTCCGGTTCGTCGGCGACGCCGAACATCAGGGTCCGAGCTGGCGGCGCCGGGATCGCATACAGAACAAGCCGCTCAAGTGTCAGGAAGGTTCGTGGGGCGCGGAGTTCCACCGGGTGTCACCTCTGCCGGGAGAGCATGTCTTCACCAAGCGAGCGTGCTTCGACGCCTTTCTCAGCCCCGGGTTCGAGCAGCACCTCGTCCACCGGGGCGTCGAACGGCTCGTCTTCGCGGGCCTGTACGCAGACGTCTGCGTGGACTCCACCGCCCGGACCGCGTTCCAGAAGGGCTTCCACATCACGGTGCTGACCGACTGCACCACCGGTCGGCACCTACCGGACGCGGACGTCATGCGCTTCATGGCCCGTCTCTATGGCGCTCACCTGAGTGCCCACGACCATCCGTGGGTGCCCCCGACCGGAGAGGAGGACGCGTGCCAGGTGTCGAAGGCGGCGTCGGCCTGACCGCCCTCATGGTCGCCGCCGCGCGGGCGATCGAGACCCACCGGCCCGACGCTCTGGCCGCCGACACCTACGCCGAGCACTTCGTACGCGCCGCCGAGGCGTCCGTGGCCTGGCCGGTCCGCCCGGCACAGGTTCCGGGCGGGGACGCCAACCCCCTTTGGGGCAGGCTGGGGCGCTACTTCGGTCTGCGCACCCGAGTCCTCGACGACTTTCTCATTCGCTCGGTCCACGGGAGCGCCCGGCAGGTCGTGCTGCTCGGCGCGGGCCTCGACACGCGGGCCTTCCGGTTCGGCTGGCCACCGGGCCGGGTCGTCTACGAGATCGACCGCGACGGTGTGCTGGCGTTCAAACACCACGTGCTCGACGACCTCGCCGCCGTCCCGACGACCACCCGGCGCCCGATCGCGGCCGACCTGCGCGAGGACTGGGCCCGGCCGCTGCTGAACACCGGCTTCGACCCGGCCGTACCGACCGCGTGGCTGGCCGAGGGCCTGCTGCTCTATCTCCCGTCGGCCGCCGAGCGGCGTCTCATCGACACCGTGGACCGCCTGAGCGCCGGGGGAAGCACCCTGGGCTTCGAGGTCAAGCTCTGGACGGAGTCCCCGCAGGTCCGCGCCAGTCCCGTCTACGTCGCGACCAGGCAGCAGATCGGCGTGGACCTGCTCGCCCTGTTCGACGGGGAGCCGCGCCCAGACTCCGCCGGCCGCCTGCGGGAGCTGGGCTGGTCCACCGCGATCCACACGCCCTTCGACTTCACCCGCCACCACGGTCGCGGCCCGCTGCCCGAACCGAACGACGCCCTGGCGAGCAACCGCTGGGTGTTCGCCGACAAACCCGGCGCGTAGGTCTGATCGGCTTCTTGGCTGCAAACACCTGATGGCACCACCGCGACCCGAGCCGCCTCAGTCCCGCACGGACAACTGCTTCCGCAGCGCACGCGGCACCGTCCACGACGACGTGTGCAGCACGCCCAGCCGCTGGGTGGCGCGGGTCAGGGCGACGTAGAGGTTGTTGAACCCGCGTGGCGACTCGGCCACGATCAGACCGGGCTCGACCACCAGCACCTCGTCGAACTCCAGGCCCTTGGCCTGCCGCACGTTCAGCACGACGACGGGCCGGGGCGCGTCGGGGTTCTCGCCGACCGACGCCTCCGGCACGCTCGCCGCGATCGCGAGTCCGAGCGGCTCCAGCAGCGAGTCCGGCACGATGACCGCGAGCCGCCGGTCGACCAGTCCTGCGGCCTCGGCCGCGACGACCTCGACCAGCCGGTCGGTGAGCTCCTCCTGCGGCACGCGAAGTGCCCATGGCCCGACCCCGCTCTCCCGTACCGAGACGGGTGCCTCAAGGTCGGCGTCGATCTCCGTCAGTACCTCGGCGGCGACGGCCATGATCTCCGCGGGCACCCGGTAGTTCCTGGTGAGGTTCGCAAGGCGCCAGCGGCCCTTGACGTAGGGGTCGAGCACCCGCCCCCACGACAGGGTGCCGCCCGGCTCGCCGCTCTGCGCGGTGTCCCCGACGACGGTCATCGACCTGGCCGGACATCTGCGCATCAGCAGCCGCCAGGCCATCTCCGACAACTCCTGCGCCTCGTCGACGATCACGTGCCCGAACGTCCAGGTCCGGTCGGCCGCCGCGCGCTCCGCCGAGGTGCGGTGGTCCTTCTCCTCGTGCCGCCCGGCGAGCGTCTCCGCGTCGATCAGGTCGTTGACCGTGAGGATCTCGGCCTCCTGGTCGTCCTCCAGGTCGGTGGCCCGCGACCCCATCGCGACGTCCAGCACTCCCTGCGCGTAGCGGACCCGCTCACGCCGTTCGCGCTCCCGCCGGATCCGCTCCGCCCTGGTGTCCTCCCCGAGCAGTTCGGCCGCCTCGTCCAGCAGCGGCACATCGGCGGGCGACCAGCCGCCGCCGGGCTCCCGCAGCAGCGACGCCCGATCCTCGGGGGTGAACCCCGGCGTCGCCGAGGCGATGCGCTCCGGCGAGCCGAACAGGTCCGTGAGCAGTCGCTGTGGCGTCAGGTCGGGCCAGAGCTCGTCGAGTGCCGCGAGGACCGCCTCGTCGGTGAGCATCTCCCTGCGGATGCCCTCCACCTGGTCGTCGTCCAGCAGGAGCTCACCGTCGAACGGATCGGTGGCGACGCGTTCGGCGTACTGCTGGGCGAGGGCTCCGCTGATCTCCCGTACCACGATCGGCCTGGCCGGGTTGTGCAAGAGGGAGGACCGCGCCAGGTCGCGTACCCGCTCGCAGGTCCGCCGGTCCAGGCGCAGTGTCTGTCCCTCGTACTCCACCTCAAGGTGGTCCTCGGGCACCCACTCGCGGTCGCGTACCGCGGCGGCGACCACCTCGGCCATCGCCGACCGGCCCTTCACCTCAATGGTCTCCGGTCCTTCCTCCCGTTCCGCGGTCACCCCGGGATACAGCTCGCCGATCGTCGACAGCAGCACGCTCGTCTCCCCCAGCGCGGGAAGCACGTTGCCGACGTAGCGCAGGAACGTCGCGTTCGGCCCGATGACCAGCACCACCCGCCGCGCCAGCTGCTGCCGCCGGGTGTAGAGCAGATAGGCCGCGCGGTGCAGCGCCACCGCGGTCTTTCCCGTCCCCGGCCCTCCCTGCACGACGAGCACTCCGGTGTGCTCGGAGCGGATGACACGGTCCTGCTCGGCCTGGATCGTCTGGACGATGTCGGCCATCCGGCCGGTTCTGCCCGCGTTCAGCGCGGCCAGCAGGGTGGCCTCGCCCGCCAGCCCCTCGTGCCTGGTCCCCGCCGCGGATTCGAGGTCGAGCACCTCGTCGTGGACCTCGATCACCGTACGGTCGCGGTCCTTGATGTGCCGGCGCCGCCGGACGCCCTCCGAGGTGACCGCGGTGGCGAGGTAGAACGGGCGGGCGGCCGGTGCCCGCCAGTCGATGAGCAGCGGGGCAGCGTCCTCGGCGTCCTCGGCGTCCTCTGCGTCCTTTGCGTCCCCGGCGTCCCCGGCGTCGTCGGTGCCTTTGGCAACGGATGCGGTGGTGGCGTCGTCGGCGAGCAGGCCCATCCTGCCGATGTGGCGGCGCTCGCCGTCGAGCATGTCGAGCCGTCCGAAGCACAGGCCGTGCTCGGCCGCGTTGAGCTGGGCGAGGCGTTCGGCGTGGGCGGCGTGGGCGGCCTCCCTCTCGACGCGCGCCTGAGCGTTGCCGCCGGTCGTCGCGAGCACCCGGGTCAGCCGTTCGGTGACGTGTTCGCGGAGTTCGTCGAGTCGGCCGTACAGCATCGACACGTACTCCTGCTCCTCGCGCAGCACCTCGATTGACAATGGCACTCCCCGTGATATAATTAACCAGTAGACGTGTTTGTTTTTATCTTTTGAACGGCCAGCAGTGTAGCTTTCGCCGACGTGCCCGTCTACTTTCTCCCCTCTTCAGTCAATGCCGGGCAGCGCCCCTTTTTTTGCGGGCCGATCCCCCTGGGCCCGAGCATCACCGGAGAAACGGCCGACGTAGTCTCAGAACGTGGCGTGACGAGGTGTCCTGCGGTCGCCTACAGTTCGTTGTCCAATGGCCACCGTTCCAGTTGCTCAGGTGACGCGGCTCGCGACGCGAGGAGGCCGCCGATCCCGGGAACGAGCGCGAGCCCCCACACTCTGCGGCGTCCGCCCATGACGAGGATGGCCGTGATGACCGTGGCGGTGTAGGCCAATCCGTGCACAGGGCCGAGGACTCGTGAGACTTCCGGCAGGTGAACGGTGACGATGTTGGTGAGCATCAGCACGAGCGTGACGAGTTCCACCGTGCCGACGATTCGCAGTATGCGACGCGAGTTCATAGTCCGACTCCCGTGGTCGAGCCGGGCCGGTAGATCATGAGGACGACGACGATCACCCACAGCAGGTTGAACACGCCTGTCAGCATTCCGAGTCGGCGGGCGATCCTGTCAGGCACCGCCTCGTCCACGTCGTCCGAGCCCGCGTCGAGCGTGCGGACGACGCGCGTCTGATCGGGCAGGATGAACGCGATCAGCAGCGCAGCGGCGGCGGCGGTCAGGATCATGGAGACGATCAACCATATGTCGTCCAGCACACCGATGCTCGCGCCGGTTGCGATGCCGAACACGGGAACGAGCACTCCGATCACCGTGTAGACGCGGGTGATGCGGTGCAGGATGCGCACCACGGCAACGTTCCTCGGGTCGTCGGGTGCGGCGAGGGCGAGGCGCGCGAAACGTGGGAGCATGCTCGCAGCGATGGCGACCGGGCCGATGGTGAGGATGACCGCGAGCACATGGACCGAGAGTAGGAACGCGCTCACGCGCCGGTCCGCTCGCCGGTCACGCGCGCGCGTGGCAGTCGCCCGGCGCGGGACTCGCCGGTGAGGGCATCGCCGTTGACGGTGACGTCGTATTCGAGGTTCAGTCGTAGCGGCTTGGTGATGCACTGTCGCCAGGTGACGCGCTGACCGTCCGGGCCGTCCTCAGCCGCGATATCCGTGAGGGACGTGGTTTCGCCGCCACCGCTCGCGCTACCGCGGATCACCCCATCCTCTTGCTCGAAGTGGTAGTCGGCTTCGATGGTGCCGACGGGTGTCTTCATACGCAGCAGCCAGGTTCCGGCGATGGTGCTCATGTGTTCGGGACTTCCGTTCTCTGAGGGATCGGGGTGAATGGATCAGGCCGCAAGCCGGCGCGCGCTCTTCCAGGTGGTCCCGCGGCGCTCGTATTCGAAAAGCTCCTCGACCGCGTGCGCGGTGTGGGAGCCGAAGTCGCGTTCGAGCAGGTACAGGGCGACGTCGAGGCCCGAGGTGACACCACCGCCGCTGATGAGGTCACCGTCGTCCACCACGCGTGCGCGGATGGTGTTCACTCCCGTGGCGTCGAGCATGTCGATGCCGAGCACATGCGTGGTCGCGGTGCGACCCTTGATGAGGCCGGCCATCGCAAGCGCGAGTGAACCCCCGCAGTGAGCCGCGACGGTGATGTCCGGGTTGTCGAGCGCGCGGCGCATCAGGGGCATCGCGTCGCTCGACGCGAACCGGCCCAGAAGAACGGGGATGGTCTCGTCTCCGGCATCGGGATCTCCCTCGACGGGACCGGCCGCTCCTGGGACAAGCACATAGCCGGGCGCATCAGGATCCAGCGCGGCGACGGCCGTGAGGGATATCTGGGGCGTACCGGATCGCACGATGCCGGGACCGCTCGCGCTGACGAGTTCCACCGCGAACGCTCCGCCGAGGAAGTCGCTGCCGGCGGTGAGCGCCTCGAACGGGGCGATGACATCGAGCGGGTCGAACCCGTCGAAGAGCACGAACTGGGCGCGGAGCTGAGGCACGGATGGTTCCTTTCAATGGACGGCTCCTTCCCATCCTCGCCTTCGCCGGCAGGTCAGACCAATGGCTATCAAGACATAGAACACCTGAATCCAGCCACACGCTGAGATGGCTATCATCCGAGGATGTACACGGTTGTCGTGCTCGCGCTTCCCGATGTGATCGCCTTCGATATGGCCACACCCATTGAGACCTTCGGACGCGTACGCCTACCGGACGGAAGGCCCGGATACCGGCTTGTCGTTGCCGGCCACGAGCAGTCGATCCAGGCAGGCCCCCTGCGCCTGGCAATCGATGAGGGACTGGACGCGCTCGAACGTGCCGACCTCATCGTGGTACCGGGGAGGAACGACCCGTTGCAGTCGTCGCCGCCCACGGTCCTCGCAGCCCTTCGTGCCGCAGCGGAGCGGGAAACACGGATCGCGTCGATCTGCGTCGGCGCCTTCACCCTGGCCGAGGCGGGCTTGCTCGACGGCCGGGACGCGACGACCCACTGGCTCGCCGCGGACCAGTTCGCATCCAGGCACCCCGCTGTCCGACTCAACCCCGACGTGCTTTACACGGACAACGGGAACATCCTGACATCCGCCGGCGCCGCATCCGGTCTCGACCTGTGCCTGTACATCGTCCAGCGCGACTACGGAACGGCGGTCGCGGCAGACGCCGCCCGCCTCGCGGTCGCGCCGCTGCACCGCCCGGGCGGGCAAGCACAGTACATCGTCCGGAACCGAGCGACCTACCGGACGACGACTCTTGAGCAGGCGCTCTCATGGATCGAGGCGAACGCGCACCGCGACGTGGTACTTGCGGACATCGCCGCCGCGGCCGGTATGAGCGTGCGCACACTGACCCGCCGATTCAAGGACGAGACAGGGCAGAGTCCTATGCAGTGGGTGTCGGGGGTGCGCATCCGTCACGCGCAGGAACTACTCGAAACCACCGACCACACCATAGACCGGATCGCCGCCCAGACCGGATTCCCGACGACGAGCAACTTTCGTGCGCAGTTCGGCCAAGTCCTCGGCGTCACACCGGGCGCGTACCGCAAGGTGTTTCGCCCACAGGTGTCCAGGACATGAACGGCCTTGGATACGAAAGGAACCACATCAGTCCTTCATCGTCTTGATGGTCACCGGGGCGTCGGGACTTGGCATGTCCGCCTAGGCTGCTGGCCTGCCAGCGGGCGCGGAGCCTGCCCGTACCGCCGCTCCGGAGCCTTCCCCACCTGGAACACCAACGCCTCCGGACCCATCGAAGCCAGAAACGTCCAGGACCTGCTGGCTCAGATCAACGACACCGAACTTCAACACCCATCATCAGGAGGATCTTCCAGCCTGCTGGGCACACGAAAAGGGGCGGGGGCTTACAGAGCTCGAAGCCATCGATCAAGGACTGCGAAGTCTTCGTCCGCGAGTCCTCGGTATGACTCCACGCGGTGGAGGAGAGCCCGGCCGCTATGGTGCCTGGAGACCCACTCCCTGTCGGCGTCGGTGATCTCGTCGTCGACCCAGGCGAATGGGCGTCCGTCCGCCCACTCCACCAAGGTCCGGGTCTTCCAGCAAAGCCCGAACCATTGGTCTTCACGTTCATGCCGGCCGTTTGACTCCGGCCAGCTCACGACAGGCAGCCGTGGCAGCCCGACTCGGGGCGCTATCTCGGCATTCGCCGCGTCTTCCCAGGTCGTCGCCCAGACGAGTTCACAAGGCAGCGCCGCCAGCCGACGCCCCGTCTCGGAGGTGAGCCGCGCCAAGCCGGAGTCCGGTGCGGTAGCCCGTGGTGCGCGTTGCGGGTCCTCCCCAAACGGGAGAAGTGGCCCGTCGACGTCGAGGAAGAGCAGCGGGCGTACGGTATGGCCGGTCATACCGCGATGACCTGGTCACATTCGATGAGTACGCTGCGCTCGAAGCGGGCTCCGGCACGTAAGAGAGCGACCAAGCGGGGCCCACAACGCATCGGGACTGTCAAGATTCCTCTAGAAGCTCGGCGGCGGCCTTGGGATCCATGATGTTGGACCAGACCTGTTCTGCGGGCAGGAGGTCACGTTCGGGCAGTGCGTATTCGGGGAATCAGCCGTCCGTCTCGCAGCCGGGAACCCGGCCCAGGATCATCGCGACCAGGTTCGCCGGGACTGAGCCGGTAATGCGAATCGCCGCGTAGGTTTCGTTGCCGTTGTCGGCGCGGACCTGGATCCCGAGGCGGAAGCCGGAGAAGTCAGCAGCGTGTTCGTGGCCGTCGTGCAAGGATCCACGTGCGAGAGCGCGGATCGTGGAGTTGAGTCGTAGGGCGAATCTGGTTGCCGCTTCGAGCTGGTAGCGGTCTTGGTCGTCACGGGTGGGTAGGAGATGCCCGCTGTAGGTGCCGGTGGTCAGGGCATGATCGTGCTCGGCGTTGTAGCGGGCACGGGCCGCTTTCCCACTGGTTTCCAGAGCGGTGTAGAAGTCATCGTTGGAGCCGTCTTCGCGGGTCCCGGCGGCGACCATCCACATTGGGATCTCGGCCTCGGGGTCGTCCGCCATACGGCTCCGCGCCAGCGTTGCACCTTCACCTTGAACAGCACCACATCATCGATGGCACGGATGCGCTCATGCGCGGCGCCAAGATCGGCAAACTGCTCGGATGCCTTGTCCAACAGCGGGTGGCAGACCATGTCCAACGGAGTCCGCGCGGACGGTATGGGCAGTTTCAGGTCGTCACGGAGGACGCGCAACGTAGGACGGACGCGGTGCATGGAGATTTCATTCCTCCCAATCGCCGGTGCCACCGAGTTCGTTGATGCGGTCGGGCGTCAGGCCAGTGAGCAAGGACACGTTGGACGACAAGGAGCCGTCCAGGACCTTCATCGACTCGATCATCCCGCGGCGGATCTGTTCGCGCTGCTGGTCGAGGTAAGTGCGGACCGCTGCAGCGACCAGGTCTTTCTTGGTCATCCCAAGGAAGTGGGCTGCTTGGGAGATCAGTTCGTCGGTCGCCGGGTCGACTTTCAGCGGTGATTGCCGCTTGGCCGGGTGGGGCATCGTCATGACTTCCTCCTTTCCGCTCCCACGGTACCCAGGTACCTCAAGGTAGGTAAACATCAGGTGAAGTGCTCCAGAGATTCCGGACAGCCTCCCAACATCGGGGAGCGCATGTCGAAGGTGGTCACTCCGGCCACCGGGCGCTGGAAATCCGCGCCGCCTCTCGTCGACCCGTCGCATGATCCCCGGTGGTTAGGATCGCGGCATGCCCGCCTTCCTTGAGACCGAGCGGCTCGTGTTGCGGCCGTTCACCGAGGCCGATGCCGAGCATCTTCTCGCGCTGGACAACGATCCCGACGTCATGCGCTTCATCAACGGTGGCCGGGCGACGACTCTTGAGACGATCAAGGCACGAAGCCTGCCACGGCTCCTGCATGTTCACCCGTGCTTCGGGACCCGTGGTTACTGGGCCGCGGAGGAGAAAAACGGCGGTGTCTTTCTGGGCTGGTTCGAGTTCAGGCCCCTGGCCGACCACAGCCCCGCCGTGGTCGAACTCGGCTACCGCCTGCACAAGGCCGCCTGGGGCAACGGCTATGCCACGGAAGGGGCGCGAGCCCTGATCCACAGGGGGTTCACCGACCTCGGAGTGGAACGGGTGACCGCGAACACCATGGCGGTCAATGCGGGATCCCGGCGGGTGATGGAGAAGGCGGGCCTGTCGTTCGTCCGAAGCTTCACCGAGGACTGGCCGGAGGCCATCGAAGGTTCCGAACACGGTGACGTCGAGTACGAACTCACCCGGGCCGAGTGGGAGCAACGAGGCCGGGACAAATAACCCTGAGCTTCCCGTGGCGACCCGGCTCTGGGTGCTGTCTCGGCATTCGCCTCGTCCGAGTGGTGCCCATGCTTCATGCCTGAAGGCGTGGGTCGCGTCGCGATCGCGGATCGTCCGGCTTGATCCGGGCGCCTTGTGATCGCGGTTCGCAAGTCTCCGTAGGCGGTGCTCAAGCCTCCGGTAAGCGGGACGCCGTATCACTGGAGGACGACACCCGCAGCGAGCAGAACGGCGGGTCTCACCTTCCAGGAGTCCACCATGAACCGTCGCGCGATCCTCTCGGTGACCACCGCCCTCGCCTCGGCCGCGGCCCTGGCCGTCGCCCTCCCCGCCCACGCCGAGACCACCAAGGCGAGCGGCTGCAGCATCCAGCCGTACGGTCTCATCGGTGCCCGCTGGGCCCAGCTCGGCGGCGAGAACGGCAAGCTCGGCTGCCCGACCACGACGGAGCGCGACATCTACCAGAACAACGTCGGCTGGGCGGGCCGCCGCCAGACGTTCGCCCGCGGCCAGATGGCCTGGTCTCCCAAGAACGGCCCCAACCTGGTGGTGGCCGCCTGGTCGAGCAACGGCTACGCCTACTTCGACTGGCGCACGACCGATCGCGCCTTCGACAAGTTCCTCGTCCGCTGGACCAGTGCCGCCGACCCGAACGGCGCCCAGGAGGACTTCATCGGCGGCATCCGGGGGCGCTCCTACACGCGTATCCGCACCAACAGCGGCTACCGCTGGAACGTCAAGGGCTGTGACACCGGTGTGTTCGGCTCCAGCTGCCAGAAGACCTGGACCATCTCCGTCACCGGCTGACCTGCGATGGGCGACCCTTCGCATCCGCCTGCCGTCGGTGCGATGCATGCGGGTGTCGCGGGTTTCGTTTCCTGGCCGGCTCGTCCGCACGACAGGAGTCCGTGCCCGCTCCGCCCTTCTGCCACTCGCCGGTGATCACGCCTAGTTCATCCGGCTGGACGAGCCTCCCGTGTCCCGGCAGCGGAGCAGGCCGAGTTCGGTCAGGTCGTCGAACCACAGCCAGCCCGCCTCCCTGGCGATCCGCACCGCCTCGACGCGCGTGCGGGCGTCGACCTTGTTGAGGATCCGTGCCAGGTAGTTGCGTACCGTTCCGCCGGACAGGCAGAGACGGTCGGCGATCTCCCCGACCGGCGCCCCCTCGGCCGCGGCCTGCAGGACCTCCAGTTCGCGTGCGGTGAGCGGGTTTCTCTTCGCGTTGAGTGCGGCGACGGCCAGCTCGGGGTCGACGACCCGCTCGCCGGCGGCCACGCGGCGTACGCAGTCGGCGAGCTGGTCCGCGGGGGCGTCCTTGACGACGAAGCCGCGCGCCCCGGCGTCCAGCGCCCGGCACAGCGCGGCCGGGGTCGCGAGCCCGGTCAGGATCACCGTCCCGCACTCGGGGAGCCTGCGGTGCAACTCCGCCGTCGCGGTGAGGCCGTCGGTGCCCGGCAGGCCGATGTCGACGAGCGCGATGTCCGGGCGGTGCAGCAGGCAGGAGCGGACCACCTCGTCACCGTGGCCGACCTCGGCGACGACCTTGATGTCACTCTCCGTGGAGAGCAGGGCGACCATGGCTCCCCGGACGAGATGCATGTCCTCGGCGATCAGGACACTGATCATGAATCGTCTCCCCTTGCTGCATCGCGCGCTCTCACCCGGCCCGGGGACACTACCCAAGGAAGTCGGGTGACTACCGCAAGTCCGAGTTAAACACGAAACAGGGGGCGTTGAACCATGATTCGCGCAGGTAGGAGACTTCAGCGCGCGGAAAATAGGGGTAGGCGGTCATCGAGTGCGCTCTCAAAAAGTACGCGCTACCCGTACGAAACGACCTAAAAGGCCGTAAGAATCAGGGACAAAAAGCGGTGCACCCCCTTCCCAGGAGCGGTCGGTTTCGTGTTCGCCGAACGCCGGACGCCGATTCCGGGGAAGGACTTTCGACTGCGGTCCGTTACCGGAACGCCGCCGCGCCGGACGCGGTCGGACCGAGACGCCCCCGATGGACGCGGTCAGACCGGCGCACCCCGCTGTGCGCGTTCAGACCGGCGCCGCGGCCTCGTGATGTTCCAGCAGGACGTCGGTCAGCAGGTAACCGCCGTGGATCAGGTGGGCCAGCGGACGAGTGCGCAGTTCCCGGTAGTGGTCGGCGATCCGGACCGCCGCCGCGGCCGGAGTGGCGGCACTCGTCCACAGCGGCCTGTCCCGTTCCTCGCAGACGGGGACGATCCACCAGAAACGACACGCGTCGTCCAGGCGGGCGACCAGGCCGTAGTAGACGGAGATGACGACCTTTCCTGACGGCAGGCGGTGCACGTCCGCCGGGATGTTGTGGGATCGGGCCAGCAGGGCCGCCAGCTCACGAGCCCGGAGTTCGACTGAGGGGCACTCAACGTCTTCTGGGGTTCTGTGATCAACGGTCACGCTGGCGAGAGTAAAGATCCAGAGGCTCCCGCCTCAACGATGTTGCGCGATGTTGCGAGTCCGCTCCTCGCGAAGAATCGCCCATCACGAGACCGCACCGCTCAAAGGGGCGTCTCGCGGGGCATCGTTCTCACGAAACTCCGCTCCTGATGGCGCTTCACCTCTCGCGGAACGCACTCGCCGCGGTTCGCAGCAGTGCGCGGGCCTCCTTCCCGTACACCGCGGCGCCGCTCAGCGCCTGGAACGCCTTCTCGTACACGACCACGTCGCCCGGCGCCTTGTGCTGGATCTGACCCGGCACGGTGTCGACGCGGACGCGGTTGGCGTCGTATATCCAGAAGTTCTCCGGTGGCATGAGCGGCGGCCTGATCGTCGCGGGGACGATACCGAAGGACACGTTCGCGGTGCCGGAGGTCAGATCCGCCAGCCGGTCGAGTTGGGCGACCATCTGCTCGGGGCCGACCAGTGGCGTGCGGAGCGCCTGTTCCCCGACGACGAACGCGAACCGCTTGCTCCCGTTGCGCAGGATCTCCTGCTGTTTCAGCCTCGCCGCGACCGCGGCGTCGATGTCGTCGGGGATGCCTCGGAAGTCGATGACGGCGCGCAGGTGACCGCGGGCGTAGTCGCCGGTCTGGAGCAGGCCGGGGACGGCCGAGTGCTGCCAGACGCGGAACTGGTGGGTCTTGTCGTACAACGGCTGGAACGAGCGCTGGACGTGGCCGAGGCCGCTCTCCTCCAGGCGGCGCCACTCGGTGTACATCGCGTCGATGTTCTGGGCGGCCGCGATGAGGTCGACCACCTGCTCGTCCGCGTCACAGGCCTCGCACCAGGTGCGGATGTCCGCCTGGTTGGGCATTTGGACCGCGTTCTCGATCTTGGAGATCTTGGTGTGGTCCAGGCCGGTCTTCGCCGCCAGCGCTCGCCCCGTCAGCCCGGCGTCGGCGCGGAGCGCCCTGAGCCTGGCGGCGAGAATGCCTTTGGCCTCGTCGATGCGTGCTGTGGAGGTCGCCATCTCCATCACCTTGTCACCGCGAAGGGTTACTGCTCCGACAGTACGGCGGATGTTGCGATCTGTCTCAAATGTTGCAAATAGTTGCGAGCACGCTCCCATCAAACCCGACACCCGCTCACCGACGACCGGAATCCCCGGATCGGACTGTCAAGATCAGCCGAGCGTGAACGTCCTGGCACGGATACGGTGTCGGCTGGAAGGGTGGCCCTCGTCAACGACCCCCTCCTGAAGGAGGGGGCTTGAGGCGCAGCGATGCGCTTTGAAGCCCCGCGTTGACCAGCCCTGGTCATCAGCTCAAGGAGGTGCATTTTGATGGCCACGTTGAACACAAGATCGCAGACCCACCGGCGGGTGCTTCCTCAGCCTGCCGCTCTGGAATCCGTGGGAGCAGACACGCCCGAGGGTGGGCACGAAACGGCTCACGGAGACCGCCGCCAGGCGGTACCTGGTGTTCAACCCGGGCGAGGGGAGATCGAACGGACCGGCACCCGGCCTGTTCGGCGTCACCCCCAGGGCGCTTCGGCGTCCGAGGGAGCGAACCGTGAGGTTCACCCGGCCGTGTTCGTCCTGGACGCCCACGGCCACCCGCTCGACCCGTGCCATCCCGCCCGTGCCCGCCGCCTACTGGCGGCCGGGCGGGCGGTGGTGGCCCGTCACACCCCGTTCGTTATCCGCCTCAAGGACCGGCTCGTCGCCGACTCCACCCTCCAGGGCGTCGCGGCCGGTATCGACCCCGGCTCCAAGCACACCGGCATCGCGGTGTTCACCGACCAGGCCGCAAGCAGGACCGGACGGTATGCGATCCAGCTTGACCACCGAGGCGGGCGGATCCGTGACAAGCTCACCACCCGCTCGCGGTATCGAAGGCGACGCCGTAGCGCGAACCTGCGCTACCGTGCCCCCCGCTTCAACAACCGCACCAAACCGCAAGGGTGGCTGACACCCTCCCTGCGCCACCGCGTGGACACGACGATGTCGCAGGTGCTCCGGCTGGCCCGGTGGGCTCCCCTCACCGCCGTGTACGTGGAGAAGGTCTCCTTCGACACCCACACCCTGTCGGCCGGAAGGCCGCTCGAAGGAGTGGAATACCAGCGGGGCACCCTCGCCGGGTACGAGGTCCGCGAATACCTGCTCGCCAAGTGGGGGCGCGCTTGCGCCTACTGCGGTGCGAGCGATGTGCCGCTGAACCTCGACCACATCCACCCCCGCGGCCGGGGCGGCTCCGACCGTGTCAGCAACCTCGCCCTGGCCTGCATCGGCTGTAACCAGGCCAAGAACGCCACCCCGATCGAGGAGTTCCTGAAGGGCAGGCCCGCACTCCTGGCGAAGATCCTCAAGCAGGCCAAAGCGCCGCTGCGCGACGCCGCCGCCGTCAACGCCACCCGCTGGGCGCTGTGGCGGGCACTGCAGGCGACCGGCCTGCCGGTCGCGACGGCCTCCGGCGGGCGCACCAAGTGGAACCGGTCCCGAACCGGCGCCCCGAAATCGCACACGTTGGACGCCCTGCACGTCGGCCACCTGGAGACCGTGACCGCCTGGCCGTCGAAGGTCCTGGTGGTCACGGCGACCGGGCGCGGCACCTACGCCCGCACCCGCACCGACCGCTACGGCTTCCCCCGCCTACGGCTACCCCGGACCAAGCAGGTCAAGGGGTTCGCCACCGGCGACCTGGTCCGCGCGACCATCCCGACCGGCAAGAACACCGGAGTCCACACCGGACGGGTCGCGGTCCGCACCACCGGCAGTTTCAACATCACCACCCGGCACGGCACCGTGCAGGGCATCGGCCACCGCCACGTCCGCCTGCTCCAACGAGCCGACGGCTACGGCTACACCACCCACCCAGAAGCGCGGCATCGTGCCGCGTTTCCTCCCCCGCCTGAAGGCGGGGGTATCCACGCTGGAGGTATCTGATGATGGAGGACTTGCGGAACGCCGAGCGCCGGCTCCAGACCGCGCAGCTCGCTGGAGATGTCGAGGCGCTGGATCGGCTGCTGGACGATCGGCTGATCTTTACCTTCGGTGCGAACGTTGCGACCAAGGCGGACGACCTGGAGCTGCACCGCACTCGGACGCAGGTGATGACGAGGGTGGCCGAGGAGGAGTTGACCGTGCTCGCCGATGGGCGCACCGGAGTGACGTGGTTTCTCGGCACCGTCGAAGGGACCGTCTCCGGCGCGCCGTTCGCGGCCAGGATGCGCTACACCCGTACTTGGCTGTACAGCGAGACGCACGGCTGGCGAATCATCGCCGTGCACGCCGGCACGGCCGATTGACACAGCCGACACGTTGTCCGACGAGCGGCCGGCCGGATGGTCGCCGGCGAGGTTCGACCGCCCCCGGCTCCGGGCCTTCATGGCCCAGGACCCCTGAAGCCACGGCGAGCCGCAAGGTAGCCCGCCGTCAGTTCGGCGCGCTCGCGGTGGGCGGGTTGCCGTTGCGGCGGCTTTCGAGGTCGTCGAGGATCGCCGCGGTGGCCGTGACTCCGAAGCGGGTGGCGCCGAGCCGGTGCAGGTGCAGGAGCGCGTCCAGGGTGCGAACGCCTCCGGCCGCCTTGACCTGCATGTGAGAGGACACGGTGCGTCGCATCAGGGCGATGTCGGCGGTCGTCGCCCCACCGGGGGCGAACCCGGTGCTGGTCTTGACGAAGGCCGTGCCCGCGGTCTCGGCGGCCCTGTACCCGGCGGTCTTTTCCCGATCGGTCAGGTAGGCGTTCTCGAAGATCACTTTTACCGGGCGCCCCTCGGCGGCCTGGGCGACGGCGGCGATCTCGTTCTGGACGAACGCCACGTCGCCGCCACGTAGGCGACCAATGTTGATCACCATGTCGATCTCCTCCGCCCCCAGGGAGATCAGCTCGGCGGTCTCGAAGACCTTCGCCTGCGTGGTGCCGCCGCCGTGCGGGAAGCCGACGACCGTGCCGACGAGAACCCGGCTGCCGCGCAGCGTGGCGACCGCAGCCGCCACGTCGGCGGGCCGTACGCACACCGACGCCGTGCGGTACTCCAGGGCGGTCGCCAAGCCGTCCTCGACCTCGGCCGGAGTCAGTTCGGGTCGCAGCAGCGAATGGTCGATCATCTTCGCCACCTCCTCGCGTGAGGGCAGGGGGCCCTCCCAGCGCGGGACGTCGATCGAGGCCACGGACATGATGTTCTCCTTCGGGTCGCCTCAGGTAAGCTGTATATACAGCCTATACAGATCTCGATGACGGTGTCGACTGACGTCACACTGGGAACCGACACCATCCGACCGAGGAGGAGCACACCCGCCATGGCCGCGTCGCAACCGCTGTACGAGCGCATCGAGAAGCAACTGCGACGGCGTCTCGAAGGCGCCGCCGACGGTGATCCGTTCGCCTCCGAGTCGCAGCTGGCGCAGGAGTTCGGTGTCTCCCGGATGACGGCGCGCGCCGCTATGGTCCGGCTGGAACGCGACGGCCTGCTGGAGCGGGTGCCGGGACGGGGCAGCTTCGTGCGCCAGGTCGCCGCCGCCCGGCCGGTCGGCACCCTGCTGAGCTTCCACGACCAGGCCCTCGCCCTCGGCAAGACGCCACGTTCCCGGGTCCTGGAGGCCGCCGTGCGCCCTGCCTCCCCTCAGGAGGCGGCCGCCCTCTATCCACCGGCCCTCACCACGCGACCCGCGTCCGTGGTCGTCATCAGCCGTGTCCGGCTCTTCGACGACCTGCCCGTGGCCATCGAACACGCCACCTTCCCTGCCACCCTCGACGCGCTGCTCACCGCGGACCTGGAGACGGGATCACTGCATCAGACCCTCCGCCGCCTGGGACTGCATCCGACTCTCGGCTCCTCCGTCCTCACGGCGCGCACAGCCGACGACGACGCACCCGAACTCGACGTCGACCCCACGACACCGATGCTCGTCGAGACGCGCTCCATCGTTGATCAACACGGGAATCCCCTCGAATACACGACCAGCTCCTACGTGGCGCACCGCTACGCGCTCAAGGTCGACTTCTCCGTCTCCGCGCCCGGACACCCCTCGCGCCCGGCCCTGCCACCCGCGGCGAGGCGGTGAGGCGGTGAGGCGGTGAGGCGGTGAGGCGCCCAGCCTGACGCCTCACCCGATCCCCAAACACCCGGTTGGGTCGGCAAGGTGTTGGAACAGGGCAGCAAAACTACTCAAGCTGCGCCATACGGTGTCGGGAAACGATCGCCCGCCCGGGCATGACGCCGACCCCATCCCGAGTCGCCCGGCGACCACACCGAGCAGGAACACGTCCCGCTCTCCGAGCACGTCGTCGCCTACCGCCTGGACGGTCCGCTGTTCTTCGCCGCTGCCCACCGTTTCCTACGGCCCGTGTTCGGCCGCGTCTCTCCGTGGAGCGCTTCTCCGCGGTCCGGGTCAGGATTGTCGGGCACAAGCCTTACGGTAGGGCGCGTGCCAGAGACGAACCACGAGATCACGCTCGACTCGGCCCTCACCGAGGAGGCCGTGCTCTCGACCTACCGCCGCATGTTCGCGGCGCTCGCCCGCGACAGCGGCGCGGTGGTGGACGACCCCGCGCTGGTCGACATCGCCGAGACGCTGTTCGCGGCGTTCGCCGAGGCGGGCGAGGAGTGGCTGACCCACGAGCAGATGCGCCACGTCTGCCGGGCCTACCCGCTCGACCGGTTCGAGAACCGGCTCAGGGTCCTGCGCGGCCTCGGCGCGATCCGGGAGGTGTTCCCCAAGCCCAACCAGCTTCGCTACCGCGCGTCGTTCACCAGTGTGGTGGGGCTGATGTTCATCCGCCGGATGATGGACGACGGCGGCCAGTCGGAGATGCACCGCCTACTCGCTCTCGAAGACCTCAACGTGGCCGACCCTCGCACGACGATGGAGGAGGCTCGCGCCAGCGCGCAGAACCTGTCGCGCGCCTTCCGGCTGTGGGCGCTGGAGCTGATCACGCTGACCGGCGGCACCATCGAGGAGCTGCGCGAGCAGGCGCCCAAGCTGTGGGGCACCGAGGAGATCGCCAGGCGGGCGCAGAGCCTGCACGGCACCATCCTCACCCGCTGGCCCGACCTCGACCGCACCTGCACCGAACTGCGTGCCGCGATCTACTCCTACAGCGACGCCTCGCGCCGCGCCGCCGGGCGCCTGGCCGACTCGGCGGGCACGACGAGAAACCTCACGCTGCTTCCCGCGGAGACCTGGCGCACCTTCGCGCAGACCGCGAGCAAGGAGCGTCTGGCCTCCGTGCTCGACGGCTTCGTCTTCGACGCCCCCGCCCCCTGGCACGACCCGGCGGCGATCGTCAGGGCGGTGGACGAGAGCCCTCGCCCGGCACCCGCCCAGCCCACTCCCCCGCGTTCGGCCCTGCCCGACCCCGGCACCGCCGACACCCACGACCCCGGCACAGGCGGCCTCGACCACCTGGCCGCGGTGGCCGAGGCCGCGCTCGCCGGGCGCTCCACCGCCCGTCTGGAGGAGCTGCTCACCGCCGACGGCGAGTGGGTCTCCGCTCGCAGGCTGCTCGCCGACCTCGTCTCGGCCGACCTGCGTCCCGACTCCCCGTACCGCCTGCGCTGGTCCGACGGCCTCACCGCCGACCCCGGCGGCGAGCCCGCCTGGCTCTCCCACGGCCATCTCGAAAGGACCGGCGGTGCCGGCTGATCCGCGACACACGTCGCCCACGACGTCTCCCGCGCACGACCGGGTGGTCGCCACCGGGACGGCGCACGAGCGGGCGGCGGGATCGGCCGACGCCGAGTCGTCCGGGATGGCGCATGTCCGTGCCAGGGCGGGCGGACCTCTCACACTCGCGGCGGGGGAGGCGGCTCCCGCCGGGATGGCGCGGCTGGGGCGCGGCGACGGCACGGGGCTCGCACTGCCGGTCTGGCCCGACGGGGCGACCCCGTCGCTCCTGGAGGAATACCAGGTCGCGCCGGTCGCGGTGGAACGATCCGGGGAGACCCGGCGGGTGCTGGCCGCGGCCCTGCGATGCTGCTGGACCGATCTCGCCTCCGACCCCTGGCCGGGCACCCCGGCCAGGGTGGACGACGTGCTGTCGGCGTACCGTGCGCTGATCGGGCGCGGCGACGACCTCATGCGCAACTGGGCGGTCGGCGCGCTGCGCCGCCTGCACGACTCGGCCTGGCTGGAGGTCGCCGACGGGCTGGTACGGCTCGGCCCCCGGTGCGCCTCCTGGCCCGCGGCGTCCCACGCCCAACTGCGGGAGCTGATGCGCCGCCTGCCCACGGGTGAGGAGGTTCCCGGCGGCCTGGAGGTGCTCCCTGTCGCGGAGCCTCTCGACGACGCGGAGGCGGGAGCCGCTGTCACGATCCCCGAGGAGGTCGACGAGGATCTGCTCGGTCCGTTCGACGAGCGGCGCAGGGCCGAGGTCGTGGCGGCGTTCATGGCGGTGGAGCACGCGGCCGAACCGGTGCACGAGGCCCGTTTTCCCGCGCTGCGCGACCCGGTGCTGCGCCGTACGCTCGCCGAGATGCTGGAGCGTCGCGGCCGGGTCCTGATCCACGACCGCGACGCGTGGATCTCGGGTTACGCGCCCGAGACGCTCACGGGAACGAGAACGGGGACGGGGACGGGGACGGGAGCAGGCTCGGGAGCGGGAACAGGCTCGGGCTCGGCTCTGGGTGAGTCCGAGCGGGCGGTTCTGGTCCTCGTGCTGATCCACTCGGTGGCGATCCCGCGGGCCGACGGCCTGCTGCCCGCCGACAGCTGGCTCTCGCCGTTCCCCGCCCAGGTCGACGAGCTTCGGCGGCACACCAGGTTGCCGATCGGCGAGCTGGACGCCGCGCTGCGCACCCTGCGTCACGCGGGTCTGGTGACCCAGGTGAAGGCGGGCGAGGAGGCGGGGGGTTACGTGCCGGGGCCGCAGTTCCACCGGCTCACTCCGCAGGCCAGGCGTCACCTGCAGGAGGAGCTGATCCTCGCGGCGGGGCCGCACACCCCGCTGGCCGCGGCCGTACGGGCCAACCGGCGGTGAGCGGACCCGATGACGGGGTGCCGGGGTCCCGCCGGGCCGACCGCCTGGCGGGTGTGAGGTGGCCCTCTCTCATGACGAGCCGAAGCCGGGACGAGGTCCCGGAGATCCGGTGCTCCGGGCGCCGGAAGCCGGATGGAAGAAAGGAACGACGGGGTTGACCGAGCAGCGGAACCAGGCCGCGAAGAGCTCGCGCGAAAGCCGAGCCCGGGGCGCGGAAACCCGCGCCGACACGGCCGGGGCCGAAAACGCCCAGGCTGCAACCTCCCAGGGCGAGGTCACCGGAGCCACCCGCGCCAGGAAGGTCGGGGCGGAGGGCACTCGGAGCAAGGACGTCAAGGACTCCCGGGGGGAGAGCGGCGGGAAGACCCGGCCGGAGGGCACTCGGAGCGAGGAGATCAAGGACTCCCGGGGGGAGAGCGGCAGGAGGAATCGGGCAAAGAGCACCCTGAGCGGGGAGGTCACGGTCTCCCCGGGGGAGGGCGGCGGAAAGGCCCGGCGGAGCGGGGAGAGCGGAGGCTCCGGGGACACGGGCGGGACGCAGGCGACCCTGGTCCCCGTGGAGCCGGCCCGCGCCACCGCCCCGAGCGAGAACGTGGTGGGCGACCGGGTGCTGATCGCCGTGCAGCCGGTCAACATCTCGCGGCTCTCGACCCATCCGGTGCCGACCGTTCCCGGCACGCTGATCGTGGTCGCGGGCGCGGGGCCGAAGGACTCCAACGGCGCGGGCAAGTCGTCGTTCATCGCGATGATCACCGCGCTGCTCGGAGACGAGCAGTGGCGGTTCGCCTCGGGCGCGAAGGCGGTCTCCGAGCTGCTGTTCAACGCCGAGCTGGCGGCGGGCGGGGGTGGCCGGACGTGGGCCAGTGCCGACCACGGCTACATCGTCGGCGTTTTCGCACCGGCCGACTCCGTGTACACCGGACGCAACGGCTCCTCGCGGAGCGGTC
Organism: Streptosporangium sp. NPDC000563; assembly: GCF_040299985.1. Lineage (NCBI taxonomy): Bacteria > Bacillati > Actinomycetota > Actinomycetes > Streptosporangiales > Streptosporangiaceae > Streptosporangium > Streptosporangium sp. NPDC000563. The sequence goes on from NZ_JBEPDA010000002.1 coordinate 436,395, forward strand.
CCGTCCGCACCGGCTCCGGCCACACCGTCGCCGAGAGCGCCGACCCCGTGGACGACACCGGTCCCGCGAACGGCGACTCCCCGGGCATCGGCCACCCGAACGGCGACTCCCCCGACCACGCCTCCCTGGACGACGCGGTGACCGTGTGGCTGCGGGTCAACCAGGAGGCCCCGCACCTGGAGATCCGCTGGATCCAGGGGGTGCACCTGGCGGTGGCGGCCTCGGAGGCGGAGCGGGTGACGCGGGCCGACGCGCTGTGGGCGACGCTGCCCCGCTCGGCGGGACGCCGCGACGTGGTGGCGCGTGACCTGACCAGGTTCCTGTACGGCGACCGCGTCAGGTGCGTGTCGTTCCTGTCGACCTCGGTGCGCAGCAAGGTCGCCACCAACCTGCTCTCCCAGCCGCTCAACGAGATCTCCCCCGAGCGGGTCTTCGAGGCGATCGCCGCGCTGACCGGCCTGGACGCCGAGCTCGACCAGGAGCGGGAGGCCCGCCGCGACGAGCACGCCAGGCGGGTGCGGGCGACGCGGGCCGTGGAGCTGCTGCGGGAGTTCGAGGCCGAGTCCCACACGCTCCTGGAGACCTTCGACAGGCGTGACCGTGGCCGCGTCCGGCTGGCCGGTGCGCTGCGCTGCTGGCGGGGGCGGCTGGCACGCAGGCTCACCGACGCCGGGCAGCGGGACGAGGCGCTCGCGGCCGAGTTGGAGCGGGTCCACGCGGCGGGCGCGCGTGCCACCGAGGCGATCGGTGAGGTCAGGGCCGAGATCGCCACGCTCAAGGACGACACGCTGGAGCGCGGGCTGGCCGAGGCCCGCAGGGAGCTGAGCGCGCTGCAGGCACGCGCGGCGAAGCTGGACGCCGACCGCGCGGTGGCGGAGAACTCGGTCGACGAGCTGCGCGGCTGGATCCCCGGTCTTGAGGAGCAGCGCCGCCTGGCCGACGGGCGCGACGTGACGACGGCCGGTGCGGAGCTGACCGAGGCGAGGACGCGGCTGAACGAGGCGCTGAAAGCGCTGGGCGTGGCCGACCGGGAGGCCGAGGGGGCGAAGGGCGCGCTGGACGACGCCGAAGGTGGCCCGGCGGCGGCCCAGCTCAACGCGCTCGCCGCCGCGGGTGTCGGCGCGACCGGCCTGCTCGACGCGATCGACGTCGCCGAGCAGGCGCGCGACGAGGAGGGTGCGCCGGGCCGGGACGGCCGGGTGGGGCCCGCGCTGGGAGCCCGCGGATGGCCGCACGAGCACACGGTCGTCGTCGACGCGGCCGACCTGGAGGCGGCGGCGCGGGCGCTGGACGCGCTGCCGGGGTCCGTGCTGGTCAGCGCGGCGGGCGTCACCGTGGTGGGATCGTTCGAGGTGGCCGTCACCGGCAGGGAGGCCCGCATCAAGGCGGCCGAGCAGCGGCTGCACCGGGCGCGCGACGCGCAGGAGAGCGCGGCGGCGGTCGTGCGGGCCGCCGAGGACGCCGTGGCCGAGGCGGGCAGGAGGCTTGAGGGGGCGAAGGCGTCCGTGCAACTGGCCGACATCGAGCGGCGGCTCGCCGAGCGCCGGGCCGCGCTCACCGAGCTGTCCGAGGCGCTGGCCACGATCGCGCCGAAGGTCGACGAGGCCGAGCGCCGGGCGAGCGCCCTGGACTTCCGCGCCCGTACGAGAAGCATGGAGATCGAGCGTCTGGAGGGGCGCAGGGCCAGGTACGAGTCCGACCGTGACCAGGCCGCGGAACAGGCGGCGAGGATCGCCGCCGACCGCGACGCGCTCGGGCTGGACGCGCTGGCCGGCGACTGGGGCGGCACCCTCGACGGAGCCCGCGAGTGGCTGGGCGCCCTGGAGGAGCAGGAGCGTCCGCTCACCTCCGAGGAGTGGTGGCGGGCCGCCGAGCGCCACCTGGACGAGGCGCTGCGCGACACCTTCCCCGCCTTCCCCGGCGAGGACGAGGAGATGCCCGAGGAACTGCGCTTCCTGGTCGGCGAACGGACCGCGCCCGGTGCCGGGCGCACCGCCCGCGAGCAGGCGACGTTCCCCGGCGTGTGCTCCACGCTCGCCTCCTACCTGCGCGGCCAGGAGGAGTACGAGCGGCATCGGCGCCGCCAGATCGAGACGCAGATCGTCACCCGGCAGCGCGACCTGACGGCCGCGGCCAGGGGTGCCGAGGAGGCCGCCCAGTCCACCGCCGTGCACCGGGCCGCGCTGACCGCCGCGATCAAGGCGCGGCTGACCCGGGTGGCCGAGGAGTTCGACAAACTCGACACCTCCTACGGTGGTTACGGCGCGACGCTGGAGTTTCCCGTGCCGCCCGCGCCCGCCGACCCCGAGCAGCGCTGGGCGTGGCGGGTGACGCCCAAGTGGCGCAGGGGCGAGGGGCAGGGCTTCGTGCCGTACAACCGGCGGGCCAACACCGCGCTGATGGACGAGAAGGCGGTGAAGCTGGTCTGCGCGGCGGCGATCGCGTCCTCGGGGGGCGGGCACCTGTGCCTGGTCCTGGACGAGCTGGGCCGTAACCTCGGCAAGGAGCATCGCAGGGAGGCGGTGGCGCTGTTCCGCAGGATCGGCGAGACGTACGGGATCACGGTGATCGGGGCGCTGCAGGACGACATGGAGCCGTACGCCGTCGACGCCTGCGGGCAGTACGTCAAGCTGCGCCGCTCCTCCGACGCCATGCCGTACAACGAGCCGCCGGTCGTCATCGGCCACGACCTGCACGCCGAACGGGTGCGCGCCCTGGCCTCCGCGGTGAGCAGGTGAGCAGGTGAGCGTCCCTCGGTCGCGGCGCGGACGCGCGCCGCGACCGAGGACCACCCGCCGGAGGCCGGGGCCGCCGAGCGGGGACCCCCGCTCGGCGTCAGGTGGTGTCAGGCGGCGAGCCGCATGTGCTCGTACGCCCATTCCTCGAAGGTCGTGAGCGGGATGCCGAAGGCCCGCGCGTACTCCGGACGGGCGGGCTGCTCGACCGTGTTGAGGAACTCGTGGGAGGAGACGCCCGCCCACGGCATTCCGGCGGCGACCGCCTCCTCCATGGTCATGTCGGGCGCGGTCACCTCGGTTCCCAGGGTGCGGGAGAGGACTGCGGCGACCTCGGCCATCGTCAGATGGTCGCCGGCCAGTTCCAGTTCGACCTTGTGGAAACGTTCCGGCTCGGCGATGGCCGCGGCGGCGGTCGTGCCGACGTCGGCGGCCGCGACGAGGGAGAGCCGGGTGCCGGGCTTCAGCACGGTCGCGAGGCCGCCCTCGATGCCGCGCGGGAACAGGTACGCCAGGGACGGGAGGAAGTTCTCCATGAAGAAGCCCGGTTTGATGATCGTCCAGTGCGTGAAGCCCGCCTCACGCACCCGGTCCTGTGCGCCGGACTTGGCGGCGAAGCCGGGCTCAAGCATCGCCCAGCGGCCCTCGGCCCAGCCGGGGGTCTCCACGTGCTGGCCCGCGCCGGTGACGGAGGTGTGCACGAACTGCGGCACGTCCGCGGCCAGCGCTCCCTCGACCAGGTTGGCGGCCTGGGTCAGCTCGCCCTCGAAGTCGAAGGCGTCTCCCTTCAGCGCGGGCATCTGCATCGAGAAGACGGCCCGTGCTCCTCGCGCGGCTCTCACCAGGGAGTCTCGGTCGTCGAGGTCGCCGGTGACCAGTTCGGCGCCGAGCGCCTCGACCGCCCGTGCCCGGTCGGTCGTGGGGTCGCGGACCAGCGCCCGGACGGGAACGCCGTTGGCGAGCAGGGCGCGGGTGGTGGCGCCCCCCTGCCGTCCGGTGGCGCCGGTGACCAGGACGGGTGCGGGATTGGTGGGCATGAGGCCTCTCCTCGGGTGATCGCCGATTAAACGGCGGACCCCGCCGTTTATATTCGAGTAAGATACGGCGGACCCCGCCACTTAGCAAATGTTGAGGTGAGACCATGCCCGTCAAGCGGGCGGACGCCCGGCGCAACTACGCGCGCCTGCTCGCCGTGGCCGAGGAGGCGGTCGCCACGTACGGCGCCGACGCGTCCCTGGAGGAGATCGCCCGCACCGCGGGGGTCGGATCCGCCACCGTGCGCCGCCACTTCCCCAGCCGCCACGCACTGCTGCAGGCGGTCTTCCGCGAGCGGGTCGAGGCCCTGTGCGCCCGTGCCCGCGCGTTGACCGAGAGAACCGACACCCGGGCCGCACTTCTGGAGTGGCTGCGCGCCGTCACCGCGGACGCCGCGACCATCCGAGGGCTGGCCATCGCACTGACCCGCGAACGGGCGGCCGGCCCCGACGTGGCTCCCGAGAACTGCTGCTCGGCGCAACTCACCGAGGCGGGCGCCCCCCTGGCGCGCCGCGCCGCGGACGACGGCGCCCTCGCACCGGGCGTGACCATCACCGACCTGCTCAACCTGATCACCGGCATCGCCCTGGCCACGGAGCACCACCCGGACCCCGCCACCGAGGCGGACCGGCTGTTCGCCCTCACCGTGGCGGGGGTGAGCCCTCCTCGGCGGTGAGCGCCACGCCCCGGAGTGAGCGCCGGCGCGTGGTCACCGGCGGAAGCCGGCGACGTGTGCGGCCCAACGGGCGTGCAGGCTGTTTTCTCCGGAGCGCACGGGCCGTTCGGACGCCGCTCACCGGCCCGGATGATCCCGTTCCGGGATGATTCGGTGTTCTTCGGTGTTCTTCGGTGTTCTTCTGCGTCCTTCAGTGTCCTTCCGCTGTCACGAGGGAGGGCTCACGATGCTGCGCATCGTGAGCTCCGCGTCCTGGAGGGAGAGGGAGACGCGCACGGAGCCCAGTTCGGAGGTTCGGGAGACGTGCGTCCCACCGCAGGGGATGCTCGCCTCGCCCTCGGGCAGCGAGCAACGCCACGTCCGCCGCCCCGACAGGGACGGGGACGGGCTGTCGACCGTGACCGGCGCGTCGGCCGCGATCCACTCCATGAGCTGCTCGTCGATCCGCCGGGTGAGGTCGCCGAGGTCGAGGTCCCCCGCCTCGAACCCCTTTCTCCGCAGGGACTTGCCCAGGCGGTAGACATCGCTGCTGCCGTGTTCCACGATCCGCGACGTGGTGATCGCCGCCTGGTCGAAGTCGGGACGGCCGAGCGAGTCGGGCTTCACCTCCTTGCGCCACCGGTCGGCCAGTGCCGCGTTGAGGGCCAGGGCGGTGAGGTGGCACGCGGTGTGCCCGGCGGAGAGCGCCGAGCGGTACGCCTCGTCGACGGCCAGCACGACCGGTCCGGCGTCCCCGGTGACCGGTTGCTCCAGAACGTGCACCACGAGCCAGTCCCAGCCCTCGGCGCCGCGCCGCACCGGGATCTCCTCCCCCAGATAGAGCCGCTCGCCGTCCGACGCACCGGTCACGCAGTCGAGGACCGGCAGCCCGTTCACGGTCCCCCGGTCGGCGGGCTGGTCAGGCCAGGTGTGGTCCAGCGGATGGAAGGGGGTCTCCGCCGTGACCACGCCGTAGCCGCCGTCGAGCGCCGTGGTCGAGACCACCCGCGAAACTCCGCGCACGTCGCCGTGCGGATAGGTGACCTGGGTGTCCATGACTGATCCGTGACTCCAATCGTTCCGTGTCGTCCCCGATTCGTGAGGACCGCGCCGGACACGATAGGGCCTCGCGGTCCCCTCGATCCGGACTCCGAGCATCAGGCGGTCTTCGCGGCGGCGGCACGACCGAGGCGGGCAGCGCGCGGACGATCCGCCGGACCGTCACTTCCAAGTGAATTACAAGATCGTGCGCCTAGGGTCACCGGCGTGCGAGAAGTGGTTGTCGTGGGTGTTCTCATCGCGGCCCTGAGTGGCTGCGCGTTGGAAGGCGAGGAACGGATGACGGGTACGGCGGATGCCGGGCGAGAGACCACCGCGGAGCGGCAGGCCGGGGCGGAGCAGGTCGAGGCCGGAGTGCTCAAGGGGCGGGTCGTCGACGCGGCGGGCAGGCCCGTCCCGGGCGCGGAGATCGTCGCCGACAACCAGCTGCTGTACAACAGCAACCTGGTCGTGACGACCGACAAGGACGGCCGCTACCGGGTGAGCAGCGACGTCGCCGCGGCCACCTTCCGGGTGACCGGCACCGTGACCCGCCGCTTCGAGGGCCGCGCCTACACGATGGACCTGACCCCCCACGACGACGCCTCCTTCGCCGGTGCGGACGGTGCGATCCGCGACTTCACCTGGCGGCTCACCGGTGAGCGATCCGACGGGCTGGGTTTCTACGGCGGCATGCTCCTCTTCCACCTGGAGTTCTACAACCCGCAGAACCCGCAGACCTTCCTGCAGGACGAGGACGTCACGCTCACCCTGACTCCGCAGGGGCCGTTGATCGACGGCTCGGCCGGCGAGGTCATCACCCGCCGGGCCGAGCGCGGCGGCGACGGCTCGGGACTGATGGACGTGCCCATCGGCCGCTACCGGATCACCGCCGAGCATCTCGGACACCCTCTGAAGATCCGGATTCGCGACACCGGCGAGTACGGCGAGGCCGTCGTCGCCGACTTCGAGCGCCTCCTGAGCACCGTCTACCAGATCCAGCTCGATCTCAAGCCTTGACGAGGCGCCCAAGGCGCCGGGCGCATGGCCGAGAGGCGAAGGTCGCGCTGGAGGACGCCGAGGGTGGCCCGGCGGCGGCCCGGCTCAACGCGCCCGCCGAGGCGGACCGGCTGTCCGCCCTCACCGTGGGAGCCCTCCTCAGCGGTGAGCGCCACGCTCCTGCGGCGGGTTCCCTCGCCCCTCTCCGACGACCGCGAAGGACACCGTCGAGTGCCTGGTCCGGCTGGGATTGCACACTCGTTCCATTGACGAGATCTTGTGGGGTAGCCGATCCCCCTCAGGAGCCGACATGCTGCCCCTTCACATGCGCCGCCAGGAGTTTCACCCCGATCCCGAACTCGCCACCGCCCGCGAGGAACCCGGCCTGCGGCGTGTTCCCACGCCCTACGGCCAGGAGGCCTGGCTGGTCACCCGTTACGACGACGTGCGCGCCGTACTCAGGAACGCCGAGCTGTTCAGCTACGCCAGCGGCATCAACCTGCCGCCGATGAGTGAGGAGCAGGCCAAACGTATCCGCGCGGGTGCGCTGCTGATGATGGATCCGCCCGACCACACCCGGTTACGGCGCATGCTGACCCCCGAGTTCACCATGCGCCGTATCCGTCGGCTGGAGCCCCGGGTCCGCGAGATCGTCGCCGACCACCTGGACGCGATGGAGCGTACCGGCGCGCCGGCCGATCTCATCTCCCGGTTCGCCACCCCGATTCCCGCGCTGGTCATCTGCGAACTGCTCGGGGTGCCCTACGAGGACCGAGACTCCTTCCAGGCCAACAGCATCGTGGTCCTCGACTTCAACCGCTCGCCCGAGGAGCGCGGAAGGGCTCAGATGGAGTTGGTCGCCTACATGACCGGGCTGGTCGGGCGGGCGCGGGCCGAACCGGGTGAGGACCTGATCGGCATGCTGGTCCGCGAACACGGCGATGACCTCACGACCGACGAACTGGTCGGCATCGGCGGGTTGTTGCTGGTCGCCGGGCATGAGACGACGGCCAACATGATCGGTCTGGGCACGCTGGCGTTGCTGCGACACCCCGACCAGCTCGACCTGTTCCGCGAGGACCCCGGCAGGGCCGGCGGCCTGGTCGAGGAGCTGCTGCGCTGGCTGACGATCGTCCACCAGGGCGCCACCAAGGTGGCCATGGCCGACACCGAGATCAGCGGCGTGCCGATCGCGAAGGGCGACGTCGTGGTGGTCTCCCTGCCCGCCGCCAACCGCGACCCGGCGCTGACCGAGGACCCGGAGCGGCTCGACATCGAACGGCCCGACCTGGCCCACGTCGCGTTCGGTTACGGCGCGCACCACTGCATCGGGGCTCCGCTGGCCCGGATGGAGATGCGCATCGCGTTCTCCGCCCTGTTCGACCGTTTCCCCGGGCTGCGCGAGGCGGGCGAGCCGGAGTTTCGTTCGTTCAACGTCGTGTACGGCCTGTCGGCGTTCCCCGTCGCCTGGTGATCCACCGTCCCGGGGGCGCCGGTGACGGCCGGCCCGCCGGGCGGCACGGGTTCGGGCGGCACGGGTTCGGGCGGCACGGACACCCGCCACCCGCGCTCGGCGAAGTTGCCGGTCCTCATGGACCGGTACGGGCGACACGGGCACCCGCACCCTTTGTCGTCAGGGGTTATCCGAACGTCTTTCCGGGCAGCACGCGGCCATGCGTGGACGATCGACTGCTCACAGCTGGGGCGTGGTGCTCGACGCACCCGACGCCCAGGCGCTCGCGCGGTTCTACGCGCGCCTTCTCGACTGGAGGATCACCAAGGACGAAGTCGACTGGGTCACGGTCGCACCGGCCGACGAGGGAGCGTATCTGGCGTTCCAAACCTCCACCGACTACGTACGCCCGGTCTGGCCGTCCGCCGACGGCTCGCAGCAGATGATGATGCACCTCGACCTGGAGGTCGGCGACCTTCACGACGCGGTGGCCCACGCGCTCGGAGAGGGCGCGACACTCGCCGCCCACCAGCCGCAGGACGACGTCCGAGTCCTTCTCGATCCCGCCGGGCACCCGTTCTGTCTCTACCAAGTTCGTCGGCAGTGCTCCGGCCTTCAGGCCGGGGGTGAAGCCGGCCGTCCCGCGTAGCGGGGCAGGAATAGCCGATTCGCCGCCAGGCGAACCGGCGTCTGCCTTGCTCAAAGTGGTCGTTGCTGCTGCTCGATGTACTGGCGCAGGACCGTCAGCGGTGCTCCACCCACCGATCCGGCGAAGTAGGAGCCGGACCAGAAATGCCCGCCCCACAGATATTGGCGGACGTGGGAGGTGTATTCCTTGCGGAGCAGGCGCGCCGAGACGCCTTTGAGGCTGTTGACCAGTTTCGAGAGGGCCACTTTGGGTGGGTAGTGGACGAGCAGGTGGACATGGTCTTGTTCGCCGTTGAACTCGCGGAGTTCGGCCTCGAAGTCCGTGCACACCTCCCGCATGATCTCCTCGCAGCGGGTCAGCATCGCGTCGGTGAACACCCCACGCCGGTATTTTGTGACGAACACCAAATGAACGTGAAGGCTGTAGACGACATGGCGTCCGGTGCGGACATCGGGATTCGGTTCCCATCGCGGTGACATAAACCAAACGCTACGATCATCGAGTGAAGCAGGAGAAGCGGGTCCGGGCGCACGTGGCGCGTCTCGACCTGACCGCCGCGCAAAGCGCGCTGCTGGACGGTCAGGCGCACACCGCTCGCACGCTATGGAACCTGCTGCACGAATACACCACGTTCCGCCAGGGCCGACTGGCTCCGGTGAAAGCGTGCGACCAGGCAATCCGGGTCGCCCGCCACCAGATCGACTGGATGGCCCGGCTTCCCGCCCAGGCCGCCCAGGCGGTGCTGAAGACCTACCGGCAGGCATGGGTGAACTTCTTCAACCCCGACCATCCGGCCGAACGTCCGACGTTCAAGTCCCGGCGTTCCCGGATGGCGGTGGACGTTCCCCAAGCCCGTGACCTGCACATCGGGAGGATCAACCGGCGGTGGGGAGCGGTCAACCTGCCCAAAGTCGGCCGGGTCCGGTTCCGGTGGACCAAAGACCTGCCCGGCGTCACCCGAGGCGGGCCAGCCGGGCGGATCACCGGTGCCCGGCTGGTCAAGGACGCCTACGGCTGGCAGATCGTCTTTCGTGCCGAGATCCCAGCCGTGATCCCGGCACCGCATCCGGGTGGCCGGATCGGTATCGACCGGGGCATCAACGTCGCCCTGGCCATGTCGGACGGCACCACCCGTGAACATGGGCCGTGGCTGAGTGAGGGGGAGAAAGAACGGCTGCGCCGGTTGGAGAAGAAGGCCGCCCGGCAACGGGCCACCCATCGCACGGGCCAGCCGATCTCGAACCGGCAGGCCCGCACCTACCGCCAGATCGGCAGGCTCCGCGCGACAGCCAAGCGCCGAGCCGTCTGCTGGCAGCACCAGACCAGCACCGAACTCGCCGAAGCGTTCAGTGAGATCGGGGTGGAAGACCTGCAGATCACCAACATGATCCGCTCAGCACGCGGCACCGCCGAGCAGCCCGGCCGTAACATCGCACAGAAAGCCGGGCTGAACCGGGCGATCAGCGGCGAAGCCTGGGGCCGAACCGTCACCATGCTGGAGTACAAGACCGCTGATCGCGGCGGCCGGGTGGTGAAAGTCCCGGCGGCAGGCACGTCGCAGACCTGCCACCGATGCCGTCACCGCGACCCGGCCGCCCGCGACGGGATCAGGTTCTCCTGCACCAACCGCGCATGCGGGTGGACCGGTCACGCCGACACCAACGCCGCGATCAATATCGAAACCGCCGCAGGAACTGTGGTGGCAGGACGTGGAGACTCAGGGGTTACCCGGTCTGTGAAGCGTCAACCCCCGCGCGCCGCTTGACCGCGACGTGACGGGAGAATCTCCGGCCTTCAGGCCGGGGAGGAGTTCAAACGGACGGGTGACGAGCCACCCGGGGAGCGACGCCGCGTGAACACCGGCATGCCGGTGTGCACCAGGGAATCTCCGGCACGGAGCGGACGGTATGGCCTCTCTCCGGAAGGAGAACGGGCCGACGCCTTCGCCTCGTCCGCGAAACGCACGCCTGAGCGGGCCGGCTAGTTGTTCTTGCCATTCCCCTGGTTCCCCTGGTTGCTTCCTTGGCCTTTGCCGCGCTGCGCCGGATTCCGGTACTTGTTCGGGTTCGCCTTCTTCACGGCAGGTCCGGACGTGCCGGCCCTGGGAGCCCCGGTGGCCGTCCTGGGGGCGGCCTCGGTCTGTCCTGTGCGGCGAGACACGACGGTGGATTGCCGTTCGTCGAGCACCTGCCGTGTCTTCGAGGGCTCCGGGGTCTCCGTGGTCTCTGTGGTCTCCGGGGTCTTCGAGGGCCCCGGGGTACCGAAGGGTTGCGGCGTCGCGACGGAGGCGGCACCGGAGGGAGCGCCCCGCTCAGGCCCGCCTGCCCCGCTCGTCCCCGCACCGCGCCATTCGGCGGTGACGGCGGCGGCGACGATGATGCCGACGGCCAGGGCCGCGACACCCGCCGCCAGGTGCCGACGTTCGGTGTTGCGCTGACGCACCGGGGTGTGCCGGGCGTCCTCACGGGCGCGGCCCCCCGTGGAACGGCGACCGGCGTCCTCGCGAAGGTGCCGATCCGTGTGACGGTCGGCGTCCTCGCGGAGGTACTGCCCCGTGGAACGCAGGTCGGCCTCGGACCGGCCGGTGGGCCCCTGGTCGAGGGTCGGCTCCGCGACGCGAGCGGCGAGGAGAGGTGCGTCGGTGCTGCCCGCCTCCCACTCCCAGAGCGTGGCCACCTCCTCCAGCTGTGTCCTGGCACGGGCGATGTCGGTGCGCCGGGCGGGATCCTTTTCGAGCAGGCCGGTGATGACGGGCGCCAGAGGACCGGCGTTCCGGAACGGTTCGGGGTCGGCCGTCAGTACGGCGGCGAGGGTGGCGAGTGCGCTGCCTCGTCCGAACGCGGAACGGCCCTCAACGGCGGCGTACAGGGTGGCCCCGAAGGACCACAGGTCGCTTTCCTCGTTCGATTCGAGACCGGCGGCACGCTCGGGGGCGATGTAGGCGGGCGTGCCCACCACCATTCCCACACTGGTGAGCGACACATCCTCGTCGACGGCGATGGCGAGCCCGAAGTCGGTCAGGATCGCGTGCCCGTCATCGGTGAACAGGATGTTGGCGGGTTTGACGTCGCGGTGTGTGATGCCGACCTCGTGGGCGGCCTCCAGCGCCGACAGCACCTCCAGCCCGATGCGCGCGGCGGTGGGAGCGAGCAGAGGTCCCTCCTCCGCGAGGATCTCGGCGAGGTTGCGTGAGCGCACGAGCTGCATCACGATCCACAGGCAGTCGTCGTCGGCCCGCACCACGTCGTACACCGCGGCGATGTTGGGGTGGCTCAGCCGCGCGGCGAGGCGAGCCTCCCGCATGGTGCGCTCCAGCAGGACCTCGCGCTCCGGCACGGTCAGGTGGTCCGGGATCGCGACCTCCTTGACCGCGACCTCACGATCGAGCAGCTCGTCGTGGGCCTGCCACACCGTGGCCATGCCGCCTTTGCCCAGCCCTGCCACGAGGCGGTACCGCCCAGCCAGTAACCACCCCTCGTGCCGTGAGGAAGATGAAGAAGCCATGGGGCATGCCTACCCGATGATTGATCCCGCATGTCGCGGTTATCACCGCATCCGATGCCGACCGGTTATCGGATCGTCCTCCAAGGCGCCCCTGTCGATCCGTGTTATCTCGCGTCCATCAGGCGGCTCTCCCAGGCCCAGGCCACGATCTCGACCCGGTTGCGCACACCGAGCTTGACCATGATGCCCGAGACGTACCCCTTCACCGTGCTCAGCGAGATGAACAACCCGTCGGCGATCTCCTGGTTGGTGTGTCCCCTGCCGATCGCCCGGACGATCTCGGTCTCCCGCGCGGTCAGGGGCCGCGCGGGCACGCGGATCTCGGTTCGGGCTCCGCGGTCGGCGAGGTGGTGCAGCAGTCGCAGCGTGATGGACGGTGAGATGAGCGCGTCGCCGGTGTACGCGGCCCGTACGGCCTCGACCAGCAGGCGCGGGCCCGCGTCCTTCAGCACGAATCCGGCCGCGCCGTAGCGCAGTGCGCCGTGGACGTACTCGTCCAGGTCGAACGTGGTGACCATCACCACCTTGGTCGGGGCCTCCGCCAGGGTGCGGGCGACCTCGATCCCGTCGAGGCGGGGCATCTGGATGTCCACCAGGCACACGTCCGGACGCGTCCTGCGTGCCTGCTCGATCGTTTCGACACCGTCGCCGGCCTCGGCGACCACGGTGATGTCCGGCTGGTCTTCGAGAATGGTCCGCAGGCTGGCCCGGATCATCGCCTGGTCGTCGGCGAGCAGCACCCGGATGGTCATCCGCGCCCCCTGCCGGGCTCGGGCGGTGTCGTCCGACGCCGAGGTGCCCTGACGGACACGAACGGCACCGTACGGCACGTACGGCACCGACGCCCTCCGGCAGGTACGGGCGGTGTCATCGGTGCTCGCCGAGCTCGCCGAGCCGTTCGCGGCCCCCGGCCCGTTCGCGGCCCCCGGCGTCGGGAGCGGCGGCAAGAGCGGCGTCGCGCAGGAGACCGACCGCGCGACGGGTGGCAGCCAGGGCCTCCGAGCCCGCCGTTTCGATGTCGGCGAGGGAGTCGGTCGCCTTCTCCGGGTGCCTGGCGGTGACGAGCTGGGCGGCCTGGGCCTGGAGCACGATGCTGGTGACATGGTGGGCGACGACGTCGTGCAGCTCCCTGGCCAGTTCAAGGCGTTCGGCACGCCGTATCCGCTCGGCGACGGTACGCCGCCGGACGGCGAGCAGCCGCAGACCGGTCCCGGTCACCACGGCGGCGAGCCAGAGCAGACCGTTCAGCACCGGCACGGCCGAGCCCGGGTTGGCGAGAAAACCACTCGCCACCACGGCCAGACCTCCGGCGCCCACCGCGCAGGCCGCGCGGACGGGCAGTGTCCTGACCGCGGAGCCGACGAGCACCGCGAGCCCCAGGGACGCGGCGGGACTGGGTTCCGCGGGCAGGTGGACGAGGCGGGTGGCGAGGACGGCGAGCGCGGCCACGGCCAGACCGGCGACGGCGATCCACAGCGGGTCGCGGCGGCGCATCAGGGCGAGCGCGCACACCGAGGCCGCAACCACCGCGCCGAACGGCGAGTGCTCGGCGCCCCAGCTGCCGGCGACCTGGTACGCCTGGAAGGCCACGGCGACCGCGAACACGACGCCGAGCCCGGCGTCGGCCGCCGTCTTGAACCGATCGGGAACACGCACGGCGTTCAGGCTAGGCGAGGCACCCCGCCGGCCAGTACCGGCCGAAAGTACGGTCCTTTCCCTGCTTTCTGCCGATATGGGAGCGAGCTCGGGTCCGCAGGATGGGGTCCCATGCCACCCGAAACTCTTCCCCCGACGCCGGATGCCACCGGACAGGGGCACCCCATGACGACCTCCTCCGGCCGGTCGCGGGTCGTCGCGCTCGACGTGCTGCGCGGGTTCGCCCTGTGCGGAATCCTGCTCGCCAACGTCAAGCCGATCGCCCACATGATCCACACCACGGACGCCATGCGGCCGTTGGTGACGGCTGGTCAGGACGACTCCTGGCTGGGGCTGGGCCTCTTCGTCGACCAGCGCTTCTTCCCGATCTTCTCGGTGCTGTTCGGCGTCGGCTTCTCGCTGCTGCTGGACTCCGCGGGACGCCACGCCCCCCGCCCCCGGGTGCTCCTGCTGCGTCGGCTCCTGGTCCTGCTCGCCGTGGGCCTGGCGCACATGTTCCTGCTGTGGCGGGGCGACATCCTCACCGTCTACGCCGTCGTCGGCCTGGTGGTGCTGCTGCCCTCGACCTGGTCGCCGCGCCGGGCCGTCGCCGGGCTCGCCGCCGTCCTCGTCGCGACGCCGTTGATCCTGGGCGGCAACGGGGTGCCGCTGGTGCCGGGACTGTTCCTGCTGGGCTCGGCGCTGACCCGGTACGGCGTGATCGACCGGCTGGAGCGCTCGGTGCGTGTCCCGGCCGCGCTCGCCCTGCTCTTCGCGGCGGGGGCGGTGCCCGCCGTGTGGCTGCAGGTCGGGACGCGGGCCGACGAGGCGTACTTCAACACCTGGTTCGGCCTCGCCGGACTGCTGATGGCGGGCCTGTACGTGTGTGTCCTGCTGCTCGCGCTCAGGACGCCGTTCCGGCCGGTGCTGCTGGGGGTCTTCTCGCCGCTGGGCCGGATGGCGCTGACCAACTACCTGTCGGCCACGCTCCTCGTCCTGGGGGCCGCCCGCCTCGTGGGCGGCTCGCCGGACGACTGGTCATCGGCGACGGTGCTCCTGATCTCGGGAGCCGTTCTCGTCCCCCAGTGGCTGGTGTCCACGCTCTGGTTGCGCCGCTACCGCCAGGGCCCGCTGGAGTGGCTCTGGCGCTGGGCCACTTGGGCCCGGCGTCCGCCCCTGCGCCGCACCCCCTGACCGGTCCACCGGGCGCGTCCGGTGTTTCCTGCCGGCCGGGACGAACGCGGCGAGGCGTGCCGCGACGGGTTGCCCGAGAAGGATCCCGAAAAGGGCCAGCGCCAGCCCGCAGAGCTGTCGCGCGGTGAGCACCTCCGCGGCGATCACCGTGCCGAGCAGCACCCCGGTCACCGGGTTCAGCAGCCCGACGAGTCCCACCGTTCCCGCCGTCAGGTGTCGCAGTCCGGTGAACCAGGCGACGAAGGCGAGTGCCGTCGCGACGACGCTGAGATAGACGAACCAGAGGGTCTCGGGTCCGTCCAGGCTCGGCGGGGCGCCCTCCACCGCGACGGCGAAGGGCAGCAGGACGAGCCCTCCGGCGACGAGCTGCCACGAGGTCGAGGAAAGCACGTCGACCTCGCTGCTCCACCTCTTGGTCAGCACGTATCCGAACGACGACATCACCATGGCCGCGACGGACGCGAGAACGCCGAGGGGGTCGGCGGCGGTCGCACCGGTGAGCAGCATGAGGCAGACCCCCGCGATGCCGACGCCGGCTCCGGCCAGGTGCAGCACCCGCGGGCGCTCCGAGAGCAGTGACCAGGCCAGGAGCATCATCACGATGGGCGACGTCGCCATGATCGTCGAGGCGACGCTCGTCGGGAGCAGCTGGGCCGCCAGGTAGACGAGCGCGAAGAACGCGCTCATGTTGAGAGTCCCGAGGACCAGGGACTTCCACCACCACGTCCCCCGGGGAAGCCTCCTGCCGATGAGGAGGAGCAGCAGTCCCGCGGGCAGCGCCCTGATGACCGCCCCATACAGCGGATAGCCGGGCGGGAGGAACTGGTGGGTGACGAAGTAGGTCGTCCCCCACGCGATCGGCGCCATCGCCGTGACCGACGTCCAGCGGAAATTAGCTTCCATGGAAGACAATATAGCTTCCCTGGAAGCTACACTCCAGACATGAGCGAACCCCTGGACCACGTGGCCCGCATCCAGCAGGAGTGGGCCCGCGAGCGGCCGGACCTGGATGTGAGCCCGCAGGGGGTGATCGGGCGCCTGCACCGCCTCGCCGGACACCTCACCGAACAACTCTGCGTCGTCTACCGGCGCTACGGGCTCGGCGAGGGAGAGTTCGACGTCCTCGCCACCCTGCGACGCGGCGGACCGCCCTTCGAGCGCGCCCCCGGAGAGCTCGCCGCCTTCACCATGGTCACCACCGGCGCGATGACCAAACGCATCGACCGGCTCGAACGCGACGGACTGGTCACCCGCCGCCCGAGCGAGAGCGACGGCCGCGGACGGGTGGTCGCACTCACCGACGCCGGCAGGGAACTGATCGACCGGGCGTTCGCCGAGCACATGCGCAACGAACGCCGCCTCCTCGACGAGTTGGCCCCCGAGGAGGCCGCACACCTCGAATCACTGCTCACCACCTGGCTGACCCGCTTCGAGGCTCCGCTCCGGACGGACATGTCAGCTTCTCGGCCGTAAACGACCGAGCTTGCAGCTCCTCGCCGTCGATGGCTTCGACGGTCCGGTCCGCGTCAGGCAGCGTGACTCACTGCCCAGCCCATCTCACCGCGTGCGATGTTGCGGGCTGCGTTGACGTCCGCGTGCTCAGCGAAGCCGCACGACGTACACGAGAAAGAGGCTTGATCGAGCCGGTTCCTGCGGTCCACCTGCCCACATGAGGAGCACTGCTGGGAGGTGAAAGCCGGATCGACGTGGATTCGGCCCGTGCCCGGCGGGCAGAGCCCACCTTGCCCAGGTTCCCGGCCCGGAGGTTGGCGTGCAGGGTGGCGTAGGCGTCGGCGACCTTCTTGATGACGTGCTGCGCGGCCTGGGCGGCCAGCCCGTACTCGTCCTTGATCTGCGTGTAGGTGTGCTTGCGCAGGTCGTGGTTGCGAAACGTGCGCCGCTCGTGGGCCTGGCGGGAGACCTGGCAGGCGGCCGCGTTGACCGCGCGCAGGGTCGCCTCCAGCGCCGCTGCCTGCTCGGGCGTCGGCAGGAGCTTCACCAGCACCACCAGTTTCACAATCGCACACACTATCCTTCGGCCCCTGTCGCCGCAGTGAAATCCTGATCCCGATATCCGCAGGGGCCGCACCGTCGTCTACAGCCTCCATGCGCAGTTGGTCTTCACTCCCGCATACCGGCGGAAAGTGTTCACCGGCGAGATGCCGCACCGCGGTGAAGCCATCATGATCGAGGTAGGCGACAACGTCGGCGCCGTCCCGGTCGAGTTCAACGGCGAGCACGATCATGTGCACTTGCTGGTCGGCTACCTGCCCAAAGTGGCCCTGTCGGTCCTGGTCAACTCCCTCAAGGGCGTCTCGGCCCGGCTCCTGCGCGAAGAGTTCGGCCCGCACGTGCGTCGATATCTGTGGGGCGGGCATTTCTGGTCCCCGTCCTACGTCGCCGCCTCCTGCGGCGGCGCCCCACTGTCGATCATCAAGGAGTACATCGAAAGCCGGAAACGGCCGGACTGATCTGCTCACGTGAACCAGCCGTCACGGCACCGTTCGGGCCTGGAGGCCCTCCCGCGCTGTCGTTTCCTCCCGGGCGTAAACGCCCGGGGTTCCACGCCAGATTCCGCTGAAAAGCGGGGGCCCGCTCGTCGTTCGAGGTCGTTCGGACGGTGGACACGTCCAAGGTCGTCCGGACGGCGCGCATGGAGCGCGTCGACCCGCGTACGGGGCTGTCAGCCGTTGGGTCTGTCAGCCGTCCAGACGGACGGTGACGGTGACACGACCCGCTTCGTCACGTCTCGCGACCGCGTGCCCCGCACGATCGACGCCGTCCAGCTGCAGCGATATCGGCCCGCCCGCCCCCAGGAAGTTGCGCCACCACGTCTTGGCGTCGGGAAACTGAACACCGATCGTGACGGTGTCGGCCACGCGCTGGAAGGCGACGGGTGTGCTGAAGGTGCGTCCCGAGCGGCGTCCCGTATAGGTGATGACCGTGAGGCGTTCGCTGATCCGCCGGCCCCATCGAGGAGAGGAGCGCAACGTCATGACACACGAATTGAAACGGCCGATCGCCCGCTTCGGAAGCGGCGCCCGAAATACCACAGAACCTCCACATGATGAGTGTCTCTTGCCGACCATCGTAACCGGCTAAGCGGAGGGCCCATCCGTTTAGCCGGAAATGGGAAACACAGGCACCGAGACATCTCAGATGTCCTCCCTCCGACGCGCCCACAGGGGCCGCGCCGGAATCCTGCACCGACCGTCCCCGGGCCGTGTCGTCGTCGGGCGCGTCACTGACGGACCGTCGAGCCTCGGCGTTCCTTGCGGATGTGCAGCTGCGCGGGCACCCGGGTGCGCAGCTCGGCGACATGGCTGACGATGCCGACCGCACGACCGCCGTCGCGCAGGCCGTCGAGGATGTCGAGCACCCCGTCGAGGGTGTCCTCGTCCAGGGTGCCGAAGCCCTCGTCGACGAAGAGCGTGCCGATCTCCACTCCCCCGGCCTCCGCGCTCACCACGTCGGCCAGGCCGAGGGCGAGGGCGAGCGAGGTGATGAAGCTCTCGCCGCCGGAGAGGGTCGCCGGGTCGCGGCCCACGCCGGTCCAGCTGTCCAGGATGTGCAGGCCGAGCCCGCCGCCGGACCTGCTCCGGTCTCCGGCGGAGCGGTCACGGTTGTGCTCCAGGAGATAACGCCCGCCCGACATGTGGTCGAGTCGTTCGTTCGCCGACGCGACCACCTGGCCGAGGCGCTCGCCGAGCACGTAGGACGACAGCCGCATCTTCCAGCGGTTGTCGGCGGAGTTGCCGCCGGTCAGGGTGGCGAGCCGTTCCGTCAGGCGGTGCCGCTCGTCGGCCGGCTCCCAGCGTCGCAGGCATTCGGCCAGTTCGGTGCGGAGCGCGGCCAGCCGCGCGAGGCGGGCCTCGCCCCGGTCCCGTTCGGACAGCAGGCGGGCGTGGGCGGCGTCCGCCGCGTCCCGCGCGTCGCGCAAGGCCGCGAGGTCGGGTTCCGGCTCGGCCGCCGCGGCGACCAGCTCGGGGTCGGCGAGCATCGCGGCGACCGCGGCGCCCTCCTGGGCGAGCTCGCGGAGCCGGGCGGTCTTCTCCCCCCGCTCGGCGGAGGAGCGGACGGCCGCGCGGGCGTCGTCGAGCCCGAGGAAACCCACCTCGACGACGGCGCCCAGCGCCTGGTTACGGGCCGCCACGAGCTCCTCGGCGGCGACCCGCTCGTCCCTGACCGCCTCGACGGCCTCCCGCAGCAGCTCGGCCTCGTCGGCGAGCCGGTCCAGCCTGGCGACCAGCGTCGGGTCCTCGCCGCGCGCCTCGACGAGGCGCGCGGTCAGCCGCTCGGCCTCGACGGCGAGCCTTTCCGCGTTCGTCCGGCGGGAGGCCAGCCCGACGGCGAGCTCGCGTGAACGCTCCCCGAGCCGTTCGGACTCGGCGGCGACCTTCTCGACCTCGGCCGCCAGCGCCGTCTCGGCCCGCGCCGACTCGCGCAGCGCGGCCAGTGCCCGCTCCGCCCCGGTGAGCTCGTCCGCGGCGTCCCGTACGGCCAGGCCGGTCCTGTCGCTCGCCTCGCGGTGGGCGGCGGCGAGCTCGATCACGCGGGTCGCGGCGGCGAGCGCGGCGGACAGGTGCGCGATCTCCCGTGCCAGGCGGTCGCGGCGGGCCCGCACCGTGGGGTCGGCGCCCCGGGCGTCGTCCAGGCGGGCGGTGAGACGCTCGCGCTCGGTCTGCCAGCCCGCGCGGCGGGCGCGTCCCTCGGCGAGCCGCCCGGCGATCTCCGCCGCCCGGCTCCTCGCGTCCTCCAGCTCGGCGGTGATCCGCTCCACCTCGGCGGCGAGGGTCTCCTCGGTGCTCGCCGCCGAGGTCAGCGCCTCAAGCTTCCTGCCGGCCTCGGCGAGGATCTCCCCCGCTTCCTCCCCGGTCGTCTCACCCGCGACGGCGAGAGCCTCGTCGAGGCGCAGGGTCAGCGTCGTGACGGTGTTGTCCGCGGCCTGACGGCGTTCCATGGCCGCCTCGTAGGTGCTCTGGGCCACGCGCTCGTCGTCGGCGGTGGGTGCCTCGTCGGCCGGGGCGGCGGGAGCGGGGTGTTCGGGTGAGCCGCAGACCGCGCAGGGGTGGCCCGGGGTGAGCTTCGCGGCGAGTTCCGCGGCCATGCCGTCGATCCTGGACTGCCGGATGTCCAGGTGCCGGTCACGGAGCGTCTGGGCGAAGTCGGCGGCGTCCGTCCGCGCGGCGCGGGCGGACTCCAGTTCGGCGCGGAGAATCTCGCGGCGCCGTGCCGCGGCGAGCACCGCGGTGGCGGTGTCGACGCTCGCCCGCGCCGCCGGGACCCCCGCCGCTGCGGCCCTGGCCTCACCGAGCCGAGCCGACACCTCCGCCGACGCGGCGGGCAGCCTCTCCAGGATCTCGCGGACCTCGGCCTCCTGCCGAACCGTCTCCGGGAGCTCCGCGTCGAACGCGGCGATCAGCCCGTCGACCTCGGCCAGCCGGTCCTCCTCGGCCCGCAGCCCCTCCAGCGCGGCCAGTTCCCGCCCGCACTCCCTCTCCCGGACGGTGAGAACCTCACGAACCTTCCCGGGGTCGAGGTGCTCACGTATTTCCTTGAGGCCGGGAGCCTTGCGGCCCTCGTCGGGGTCGAGAGGCCCACCGGGCTCCAGGGCTTCACGGACGTCCTCGAGACCGAGGGCCTCGCCGGCCTCGTCGAGGCCCAAGGGGTCGCGAACCTCGGGAGCGAGGACGGCCAGGCCGGCGGCGAGGTCGGTGCGGGCCGCGGACAGGTCGGCGGCGAGGCGGTCGCGCTGCTCGGCCGCCCGGAGACGGGTGACGGCGGCCTCCACCGCCGACTCGGCCGCGGGGACGCGGGCCGCGTCCAGGCGTGCGGCGGTGAGGCGTTCGTCCAGTTCCCTGCGGAGGCCGGGGAGGACCTCCAGGCGGGCGTCGGTCTCCGCCTGCGCGGCGACCAGCTCGGCGATCTCGCGAACGGCCCTCTCCCGCTCCTGGACGATTCCCGCCAGGCGTGTCTCCTCCGCTCGCAGCTCGCCCAGGCGGGTGATCTCGCCCTGGCGGTCGCGTTCCAGCGCGACCAGGTGGCCGAGCACCGCGTGGCGGCGGTCCGCACCGGCATCCGTATGGTCACGGACGTCACCGCGAGCACCCGCACCCGCGTGGTCACGAGCCTCGCCGTAAGCATCGGCGCCCATGCCGGCACGGGCGCCGCCAAAAGCGCCACCGTCCGCGTGGGCGCTGGTCCCGTCGCCGTGGCCCGCACCCGCCGCATCGTCACCGTCGTGCGCGGTGCCGGTGCGGTCGCGGACGACGCCCCACCGGCCGACGGGAGCACCGAGGAGGGGAAGGGCGCGGGCGACGGCGTCGGCGGCCAGCCGGTGGGCCTTGGACGCGGCCTCGGCGCGCTGCTCGGCGCTCTGGATCAGCGGCAGCACCCGGTCGGCGGCCGCCGCCTCCTCCAGGATGATCTCCAGGTCCGCGCGTTCCTCGGCCGTCTCCTCCAGCGCCCGGCTCCGGGTCAGCGCCTCGGCGTAACGCCGTCGCCGGTCGGCCAGCGCGGCACCGCGCTCCAGGCTCTCCCGTGCCCGCCGTACGGCGCCCTCGCCCTCGGCTCCCTGCCCGTCCAGCCGCGCGGCCTCCAGGCGTGCGAGCTCCTCAAGCGCGCGGGCCCACCCCAGCGGGTTGTCCTCCACGGAGTTCGCGGAGTCCGCGGAGTCCGCGGGATTCGCGGAGTCCACAGGGTTCGTGGGGTTCGCGGGGCCCGCGAATCCCACCGGCTCCATCGACTCCGCGGGGAGCCCCGAGTCGGGGAGTGCGTCCAGCGCGGCCAGCAGGGCGGGACCCGCGGCCTCCTCCAGTCGCTTGACGGCGAAATCGACCTCCTTGCGGAGGGCCTGCTGCTCGCGGTACGCCTCGGTGCGCTGCTCGGCGAGCCAGGACTCGGCGGCGGCGTAGACCTTCACCGAGAACAGGCGCTCCAGGACCCTGCGGCGTTCCTCGCCGTCGGCGCGCAGGAACTTGGCGAAATCTCCCTGGGGCAGCATCGCGACCTGGAGGAACTGCTCGGCGTTCATGCCGAGCAGGGTGCCGACGAACTCCCCGGCCTCGTCGACCCTGGTCGTAAGCCCCACCCATTCCCCGGAGGGCGCGAGCTCCTGGAGCAGCGCCTTCTCGTTCTCCCTGGTCGTGCCGGTGCCCCTGAGCTTGGGGCGCTGCCAGGCCGGCGACCGGGTGATCTTCAGCCTGCGGCCCCGCACCGTGACCTCCAGCGCCACGCTGGGCCCACGCCCAGGGGGCGCGTGGTCGCAGCGCAGGCTCTTGGCGCTGTCGCGCCTGCCGGGCACCCTGCCGTACAGGGCGTAGCAGAGCGCGTCCAGCACGGTGGTCTTGCCCGCGCCGGTGGGGCCGTGGATCAAGAACAGCCCCGCCTCGGCGAGGGCGTCGAAGTCGACCTGCTCCTCACCGGGAAAGGAGCCGAAAGCGGTGATCCACAGACGGTGCGGGCGCATCTACGCCTTCGCCTCCTTCATACGGGAGAACTCCACGGCCTCCCGCAGCAGCCGGGTCTCAGCGGGGTCGGCGGCCTCGCCGCGCACCTCGCGGACGAAGTCGAGGGCGACGTCGATCTCGGGGCGCCCGGCCGCCCTGGCGCGGGTCACGGTCTCCTCGCCCCCGCCCTCGGGCTCGAAGGACAGGGCGAGTGTGTGCGGGAAGCGGGCCCTGAGCCGCTCCATCGCGCCCTTGGGCCTGATCCGGTCGACGAGCGTCACCTGGAGCCAGTGCTCCTCGTGACGGGCGTGCTCGGGAGCGGTCAGCAGGTCGTCGATGCGGCCGGTGAGGCGGCTGACCGGCCTGGGCACCGGGGCCTCGACGAACTCGGCGCCCTCGTACCCGCCGGGACCGATGTCGACCACCCAGGAGCCCTTCGTCTGACCGGCCTCGGAGAAGGAGTAGGCGATCGGGGAGCCGGAGTAGCGGGCGGTCTCGCTCATCCGCTGGCGGCCGTGCAGGTGGCCGAGCGCCACGTAGTCGACGCCGTCGAAGGCGCGCACCGGGACGTGCGCGACGCCTCCCACGCTGATGTCGCGCTCGCTGTCGCTGCCCCGCCCTCCGGTCACGAACGCGTGGGCGAGGACCACCGACCGGGGGCCGCGCCGGGCGAGGTCGGCGCGGACCAGGGACATCGCGTGCTCGATCGCGGCGGTGTGGGTGCGCTCGGACAGCTCCCAGGGGGCGCGTACCAGCTCGGGCTCCAGGTAGGGGATGCCGTAGAAGGCGACGTCGTCGACGACGACCGGCTCGCCGACCCGCCCCGGATCGGTGCGCAGGTGGACGCCCGCCGCGTCGATGAGGTCGGCGCCGAAGCCGAGGCGGCGGGCCGAGTCGTGGTTGCCGCTGATCAGCACGGTGCGCACGCGGGCGTCGACCAGCCGTCGCAGCGCCTGGTTGCACAGATCGACCGCGTCGACCGAGGGAAGCGCCCGGTCGTAGACGTCACCGGCGACCGCGACCACGTCGATCCGCTCCGACCTGACCGTCTCGATCAGGTGGTCGACGAAGACGCCCTGGGCCGCCAGGAGGCTCTCCCGGTGGAACGATCGGCCCAGGTGCCAGTCCGATGTGTGCAACACCCGCATGTCGCACGAAGCTAACAGGACTCAGCGACAAATGTGGCCACTCACGTCACGCCGATCCCCCGCTCTGTTCGGGGATGGCGGCGATGAGTACGCTTGAAGATCGGAAGGAACGATACCGGAGCCAACGACGAGCACGGAGGCGGATCGCCATCGGGGATCGCGGTGACATCCAGGTGGGCCGTGGCGTCCTGAGCGTCGCGTCCGGGCTGATCCTGGTGATTCTCGCGACGGTGGGCTACACGCTGCCGCCGCCGTTCGACCCGACTCCCCTGCACGCCGATCCGGTCTTCCAGACCCTTCCCCCCCAGCCGCCCGCAGAGCTCCGGCCGGTCGCCGCGAACCGGCAGATCACCACGCAGGACATCACCGTCACGGCCGAGGACGGTACGCCACTGGGTGCGACGATCCGCGCGCCGGTCGCCCCCGGACGGCACCCGGCGCTGGTCTTCGTGCAGGGCGCGGGCCCCGGGGTCAGGGGCGAGTTCACGACCCAGGCCGAGTGG
Organism: Streptosporangium sp. NPDC000563; assembly: GCF_040299985.1. Lineage (NCBI taxonomy): Bacteria > Bacillati > Actinomycetota > Actinomycetes > Streptosporangiales > Streptosporangiaceae > Streptosporangium > Streptosporangium sp. NPDC000563. The sequence goes on from NZ_JBEPDA010000002.1 coordinate 460,391, forward strand.
CTGGCCAGGTCCGGGATCGTCACCCTCGTCTACGACAAGCGGACCGTGGGCTACGACTTCCTCAAGCGCGACTTCGGCCTCCTCGCCCGCGACGCCCTGCGCGTGCTGAAGGAGCTGCGCTCACGCGAGGACGTCGACCCGGCCAGGGTGGGACTCTGGGGGGTGAGCGAGGGCAGCTGGGTGGTGCCCATCGCGGCCAACGAGAGCACCGCCGTCGGGTTCACCGTGCTGGTGTCGGCCCCCAACGTCTCCCCCATGCGGCAGGTGACGTGGGCGCTGGGCGAGCAGCTCCAGCGGCTGTACGCGCCCAGCGGCGTGCGCGAGCTGCTCATCCGCGCGATCGGCGCCGTCGACGCGGACTTCCTGCGCTACGACGGCCTGCCCGCGCTGCGCGAGATGCGGCAGCCGGTCCTGGCCCTGTACGGCACGCGCGATCCCTCGATCCCGTTCGTGGAGAGCAGCAAGGCGTTGACCGACGCCCTCACCGAGGGCGGCAACGACGACTACACGATCCGCTACCTCGACCGCGCCGACCACGGCATGCGCTTCCACGGCGGTCCCCTCGTCCCCGACTACCTGCGGACGCTGTCCAACTGGGTGACGGGCCTGCCGGACACGGCCAAGCCCTCGGTGCACATCGCCGGCGCCACACCGGTCCAGCGCCTGGAGGCGAGCGACGTTCCCGCCGCCCCCTGGTACGCCGGGGGCACGATGATCGGCCTGACGCTCTGCCTGGCCGTGGTCGGCTACGTGGTCGGGCCGGTCGCGGAGATGGCGGCGCGACTGCGGGGTCGCGCCACCGCGGCGCAGGCCGACGTCCTGATCTGGCCGCCGATCCGGCGGCGGTTCCGCCGGATGGCGTGGACCGGGGTCGGGCTGCTCGTCTCGGTGGTGGCGTTCATCACGCTGCTCGTGCTGTTCTCGGTCAACCAGGCCGGGGCGTGGCCCGCGGTGCTCGCCGGGTGGCTGGTCATCAGGATCCTGGCGCTGCTGATGCTGCTGCAGGAGGTCACGGGCGTGGCGGCCGTCGTGTCGGGACTGCGCGAGGGCTGGCAGCCCTCGCGCCCGCAGAGCTTCGCGGTCGCCGGGGTGCTGGGCGGCACCGGCCTGCTGCTGGTGGCCGCCGCCTACTACGGCCTGTTCTCCTTCCCCTGGTAGGGCTCACCGTTGGACCGGGAATCGCCGTCCGGGGACAGTCCGGGGACAGTCCGGGGACAGTCCGGGGACAGTCCGGGGACAGTCCGGGGACAGTCCGGGGACAGTCCGGGGACATCGTCACGGAGGAAAAAGCTCGGCCCGGCATCGGCCGGGCCGAGCGTGGATGCGCCTACGGCCGCTTCGCCGGAGAGATCCGGTAGGCGCGGATGACGGTCTGCTCGACGGTGTTGCCCGCGGTGTCGGTGGACGTGGCCCGCAGGGACGCGAAGCCCCCGGCGGCGGGGTGCCGCAGGGTCACCGCGCCGTTGTGGACCTTCGCCCGGCTCCAGGTGGCGCCGTCGTCGTAGGAGACCTCTACGGCGAGGTCACGGGGCTTGCCCGCGCCGGAGCCCGCCTGCTGCCGTACGATGACCGGCACGCTGTAGGTCCGGCCGCCCGGTGCGCTGTTGTGCGCGTCCAGCGCGGGAGAGAACCCGACGACGGAGATCGGCAGGGGCAGCGGGCTCTCACCTCCGACGTGTTGCGAGCGGAAGGTCCAGGCGGTGGAGGTGCGGGTGGACAGGGTGGCCGGGGCGCCCCGCTCGGACTCCATGACCAGCCGGTAGTCCGCCGCGCCTGCCGGGACGGTGAACTCGCCCCACGTCGAGGGCTCCTCACCGACCAGGACGCCGTCGCGGTAGAGGGCGATGCGCGCCTTGGTGGTCGCCGCCCGACCGGCCCGGCCGGCCCCGTCGCCGTACGGCGGCACGGCCGCCCAGATCAGGTCACCGGTACGGGACATGCCCGCGGATCCATCGCCCACCGGAGGCAGGGTGGGGCCGAAGACGCCCCGGTTCCACGACTCCCGGTAGGTGCGGCCGGGGGTGTAGCCGGTGAACGGCGACTCGAACCGGGTCTCCTCCCCTTCTGGACCGTACTCGGCGAAGTAACGTATCCAGCGAGCCCCCGCGTCGGTGTTGACGTGGTGCGTGGAAATCGACGGTGTCGCGATCCTGACGTCCATCAGGTAGACGTTAAGACTTATCCCGGCCGGCCGGGCGCCGCTGGCGGCCCTGCCGTAGACGCCGGTCAGGTGGGCGGCGTAGTCGGTGTGAAGGGTGGCGAGCTCACTCCTGGCGACATCGCGCCGGAACCCGGTGACCATTCCGCCCCTGTGGAACCACGCGAGACCGTAGGTGCGGGGACTGTTGTCGGTGCTGCCGCCGGCGTCCGCCTGTGCCCACAGACCGGTGACTCTGGTGATCGCTCCGTCGTAGGTCCGGGCGGGTCCGAGTTGCGCTGTCGCCATGTTCTCGAACCGGTCGCTCATGTAGGTCCTGCTCGCCATCCACCCGGTAACGGGAGCCGCGTAGGTCACCTGTGCCGCGAGCTGCACGGCGGCCGCGTTCGGCACGGTGGCCGAGAGCGGCCGGCCCAGCCGGGCGTCCAACTCCACGGTCTGGTCCCCGGTCAGGTCCAGACCCGGGTGAATCAGATGGGTGACGTGGCTGTTCCCCTGGCTCCTGTCGAGAAGGCTGCTCGACAGAAGCCACCTGCCCCTCGGCAGCCGCAAGGTGACGGTCTCCCCACCTTCCTCAAGGAAGATCAGTTCCCGGGTCGGGTCGTCGACACTTTCGAGGACGGTGAAGTAGGAGGCGGTCGGCCTGCCGTCGCGAGCGGTGTGCCGCAGGGTGAGGTCGTAGCTCTCGACCTCGTTCTCCACCGCGAGCGGGGTGCTGATCCGCAGGTCGTCGTCGCCGGTGGCGACGAGGTGGCCGCCGACGCCGCCTTCAGGGGTCCGGGTGCCGGTGGTGGCGGTGACCGAGACGTCGGCCTGACCGCCCGCGGGCACCGTGACGGTCGCCGGGCTCACCGTGAACACGCCGTGCCCGTCCTGCCCTTCGACGGACAGCGCGAGGTTCACCGGCGAGATGCCCGGGTTGTGGTAGGTGACCTTTCCGGTGATCGGCGTGTCATCCCCGTGTGGCCATTTCTGCAGGCCGAAACTCACCCCGCCGGGTTCGGCGGTCACCGACATCGTCGTGGCCCGCGCCACGTCGACCCGGCCGGCGCCCTGCTCGAAGATCCCCAGCGCCGGGTTGGGGCGTGCCGAACCCATCAGCACCGCCTTCAGCGTCCCAGGCGTCCAGTCGGGGTGCTGACCTGCCAGGATCGCCGCGGCGCCCGCCACGTGCGGGGTGGCCATCGAGGTGCCCGACATGACGGTGTAGGAGCCGCTGCCCGGTGAATCCTTGGAGCGTGCGGCGGTGATGTCCACCCCCGGCGCGGTGATCTCCGGCTTGAGCGCGGAGTCACCGACGCGCGGACCCCGGCTGGAGAACTCCGCCAGTGCCTCGGCCCCGGTGACGGCGCCGACGGCCAGGGCCGCGTCCGCGCTGGCCGGCGAGCCCACCGACCGCTCGGCGCCGTCGTTGCCCGCGGCGACCACGAAGAGCGTTCCGTAGCGTTCGGTCACCTCGGCCACCGCCAGCTCCAGCGGGTCGGTCTCGGGGGTGTCGGAGCCGCCCAGGCTCAGGTTCGCCACCTTGGCGCCCTGCTCACCGGCCCACTGCATGCCCGCCAGGATCGCCGACTCCTCACACCAGACCCCCTCGCAGACCCGGCCGTTGAGGATCTGCGCGCCGGGGGCGACTCCCCTGTACCTGCCGTGGGAGGCGGCGCCGCTGCCGGCGATGGTGGAGGCCACGTGGGTGCCGTGTCCGACCGGGTCACCGGTGCCGGGCTCGGTGGTGAAGTTCGCCTGCGCGCCCATCCGGTCTGCCAGGTCGGGGTGGGTGGCGTCCACTCCGGTGTCCAGCACCGCCACCTTCACACCGGTGCCGGTGTGGCCCTTCTCCCAGGCGGCGGGCGCGCCGATCTGCGCGACGCTGGTGTCCAGCGACAGCTTGCGCAGCCCGTCCAGCCATATCTTCGGCTTCGTCGCGCCGCCGGAGCGGGCGCGGGCGCCACTCACCACGTCGTCCCAGAACCGGGCGCGCTCCTTTCTCGGCGTCCGTACGGCCACCCCGTCCACGGCGGCCAGGTCGCGTGTCACCTTCGCGCCGCTCGCGGACATCTCGGTGCGCAGCGCGTTCCGCGCCCCCGCCCCCCGGCCGGTCACGATGAGCGGCAGGTCGTCCCTGCGGTCGTCGTAGCCGAACTCGGTGAGCGCGCTCACGTCGAACAGCCGGGGATCCAGGCGGCCCTCGCGCAGCGGCGCGAACGCGTCACTGGGGAAGACCCTCAGTCGCCCGTCGCGCTCGTCGGTGGTGAAGGAGATGCCCTCCCGGCCCTCACCCCGTTCCACCAGGACTGCTCCAGAGCCGGTCACCGTCACCCGGTCACCGGTGATCAGCGTGACGGTGACCGGCGCGGCGGCCGCCGGGGAGGTCCGGCTCACCGGCGCGGGTCCACTCGCGGCCCCCGCCGCCGATGGTCCCGCCGATCCCACCGCCAGCATTCCCGCGACCAGCAGGCTCGTCGTTCTTCGTACGGTTCTCACGTCTTCCCTTCACTGGATGATTCGATGCGCGTTCTTCCACCGGCAGGAAGCCCTCTTCCGCCGAATGGTGGTGTTCGCGTGCCTGTCTCCCCGCGACGCGTTCCCGGGGTCGCGTGGGCCCCGGGACCGCGAAGGCCCCTTCTGGGGAGATAGCGGTCGGCGTACGGAACGCGAGGTCAGCCGGCGGCCGGGATGGCGGGCTTGTCGTCGGTCCAGCCGACCCTGTAGTAGTCGACCCGGCTCTTGCCCTTGTCAGAGGAGTCGACGTAGTGGGCGAGCAGCGTCATCGTGGCGGTGTCCACGACGAACCGCTCCTCCAGCGACCAGCCCTTCTGGTATTTCTGGGCGAGGGGCGGCAGGGCGAGCTTCTGCCCGGAGCGGTTCAGCGGGTCCTTGGCCCGGCCGAGGTCCTTGACACCCTTGGTGGTCTTCAACACCTGGTAGGCGGCGGACCTGACCTTGAGCGGCACCGGGTTCCTGTAGAGCAGATCGATCGCGTACTCGGCCACGTACCGATCCAGGTTGTTCAGCCAGTTGTCGATCGTGGAGTTCGGAGAGGTGGTCTTGGCCTCCTCGGCGGACTTGTCGATCCAGGCCCGCACGTCCTTGACCATGTACGCCCGCAGAGCGGCGGGATCGGTGGGCAGCGACTGGAGCTGCCGGTAGGTGACGAACCGACTCTCGCGCAGCATGAAGCCGCCGGGCCACTTCGGCGTCTTCTTCACGTACCCCTCGCCGGGCTTGGTGGACAGGGAGATCTTCATGCCCTCCGTGCGATAGGTCCACGAGGTCGGCGACCCGTCGGCCTTCCAGGCCGCCCTGTCCTTCTCGCTCTTGGGCCGGGCGCCCAGCTCGCGGTAGGCGCCCCAGAGCTTGCCGTCGGGCGTCTGCCAGTCGACGCTGACCGATCGTTCCGTAACGGTGTAGCCACTGCCGACCGGACGCGGGTGGTCCCTGGTCCCCACCACCTCGACGCGCCAGTAGTCGGCCTCGGGCGGTGTGGCGGCCGCCGCGGGAACGGCGAGCAGACCGGTGAGCAGCAGTCCGGCCAGTACGGTCATCGGATATCTCATCTCTTCTCCTTCAGTGGGTTGTCATCGGCCCAGCGGTTCTCCCTGACGGCGGTGAAATTCAGGAGCATGCCGTCGGCCACGGAGCGGGTCTCGAGGGAAAGGGGTGCTCCGCTGTCCGGATCGACCACCAGCCGCGTCCGCGTCTCCCCGGCGTACGGTCTGGTGGGGAACTCTCCTGAGCGGTACTCGACCGCCTGCCCGGTGCGGCCCAGCACGTCGGTCACCTGTCCGACGGCGTCGGTCTCGGGCATCGAGGCCAGCAGCCGGTAGGCGGCGGCCCTGGTCCCGCTCGTCACCGGCGCGAAGAAGAGCAGGCGGACGACGTTGTCGACGGTCGACCGCTCGTCGGTGCCCTTGAGAAGCTCCCGCAGGTCCTCGGGGGTGCCGGGCAGTTGCTCCAGCTTGGTCAGCGGTCGGCCCGCCATCACGACACGGAAGTCCCAGTCCTCGCTCGAAAACGTGTCCGGCTTCCCCCGCGCCGCCCGTACGACGCCCGGCGGCTCGTCGAACGACAGCATCCCCGGGGTGTTTCCCTCGTAGGTCCACGAGGTCGGCGCTCCGTCCGCGCGCCAGGCCTCCTCGTCCCGGGGCGTCGCGGGCTTGACTCCAAGACGTGTCCAGCGATACCAGGTCCTCGCCTCCGGGTCGGCGGGGATCCAGCTCTCCTCCAACCGGGTCTGCCGCAGCGTGTAGCCACCGCCGGGGGAACGGAACTCCTCGCCGCTGACCAGGGTGCTTCCCCACCACGCGCCGTCGTCGGGCATGGAGGCCACCGAGGTCGCGGCGGCCAGCAGGAACCGCTTGCCGTCCTGCGCGGCGATCACGCCACGCGTGGCGGGCGGGCTCGGCGGCGCCGCCGAGGTGACGACCAGGGTCGCCGCCGCCGCGCCGGCCAGTCCGAGTCCTAGCGCGCTCCACCAGGCGGCCCGCAGGGGTCGCCGTACCCGTTTCGTGGCGAACGCGTCGTTCAGCCGTTCGCGTCCCGCCCGTTCCGCCTCGGGCGACAGCGACGGCACGGGCAACAGCTCCCGCACCGCCTGGTAGTCATCCACTGGAACCTCCATGCAAGGGGTTGACGCCGCCCAGGGCGGCACGGAGCCTCTTACGCACCCGCGACAGCCGGGATCCGACGGTGCCGTACGGGATGCCGAGCGCCTTGGACACCTCTTCGTGGCTCAGTTCGCCCAGCGCGCTCAGCATCAGCACGTCCCGGTCGCCGTCGGGCAGCGCCAGCAGCTCCCCGGCGAGGCGCCCCTGGGCGTTCAGCGCGTCGACGCGGGTCGCCACGCGCTCCTCGTGGCCGTGCTCCGCACTGGGCTGTGCCGCGGCACTGCGCCGTAGCGCCGCGAGCCTCCGGGTCTCGGTACGGCGGTGCAGCCCGATCAGGTTGGTGGCGATGCCGTACAGCCAGGGACGTACCTCGCCGCGCTCGGGGTCGAACCGATCGCGCTTCCTGAACGCCGTGAGAAACACCTCGGCGGCGAGGTCGTCGGCGGCCTGCTGGTCGAGTCGCCTGCCCAGGTAGCCGTGGATCTCGCGGAAATGCCGGTCGTAGATCTCACCGAACCGTTCTGGACTACGGAGCGACAGCTCAAGCAGGGCCGCGTCGCTGATCTCCCCCGGCGGATCGGCTCGGCCGACCGGACGTGTCACTTTGGCAGTCACGCCTTCTACTCAACCGATGGGACATTTCGCTTTCACGCCCCTTCTCACCGACGAGCAGACCTGCCTAGAGGCAGCCGTCGAGCCAGCGGTCCATCTCGGCGAGGACGCGCCTGCGGACCGGTTCGGGTGACAGCACCAGGTCGTGTATCCCGCCCCGCACCCGGACGCACGTCACGTGTGACCCGATGCTGGTCGACCAGCGGGCGATCTGGCCGGGGTCGAGCACGACGTCCGCCTCCTGGGCCTCGGGCATGAAGGCGCGCAGCCGCAGGCCCTTCTCCGCGCAGAGCACCAGCACCGGCACGTCCACCCGGAGGCCGTCGTGCAGCCTGCGCTGCGCCCGGCGGATCGCCCCCAGCCAGGCCGCGTGCACCGGGAACCCTCCGATGGGCTTCCACTCAAGGTCGAAGTCCCACTCGCCGTGGTGGCTGCGGTGCAGGCTCGTACCGTACGCGGTGGCGGCCACCAGGGGCAGGACGGCGCGGGCGGGCAGTCTGGACAGTTGTCTTCGCAGCAGGTCGGCGGCGATCCGCACGGGAAGGGGGACGTTGAGGTCGAGGAAGGGACTGTTGAGCACCAGCGCCTGGACGAGGCCCCGGCCGCGGACGCGGTCGGCCCAGAGCGGGGCGATCAGGCCGCCGGTGGAGTGGGCGTTGAGGACGACGCGGTCGTGCCCGTCGCGCTCGCGGATGACGCGTACCGCCTCGTCGATCTCCGGGAAGTACTCGGTGACGCTGCGCACGAACCCGCGGGTCTGGTGCGGCAGCAACGAGCGGCCGTACTTGCGCAGGTCGAGGCCGTAGAAGTCGAAGCCCCTCGCGACGAAGTGGTCGGCCAGGTGGGTCTGGAAGAAGTAGTCGGTGAAGCCGTGCACGTAGAGCACGGCGCCCCGGGCGGGCTCGGGAGCCCGTCGCCGCACCAGTGAGGCCACCACCGTGCCCTCGTCGTCGTCGGCCATCGGCAGGACCGTGAGCTCGTAGTCGGGACCGAGAACGTCGGGCATGACGGTCAGGGTAGTTCGTGCGAATCATCCGGCCGCATCGGGACCTCCCGAAGGGCTTCGGGGCCTCACGCGGGAAGAGGACCAGGGTGATTCGTCCGGGAAGGCGGTGGTGTTCTCGGCGGCGTCGAGCGCGCGTGAGAGGTCGAGGGTCGCCGGGGATCATCGGGGATCACTGCGGCGGCGCCGTTTTTCGATCTCCGCGAAACCCTGATCGAACCCGATTGCAGTAGAAATGATGAGATATAGGCGTATTAGCTTCCCGGTTTGTTCACCCGTTTGTCGCCCGCGGCCTGGTTTCGCCCCCCTACCATCTCCCCTGCGGCGGTCAAGCGCGAGGAAACGGGGAGCAATTGCGGGACAGATCAAAGCCGCCCGGCGTCGGTGCGGTCATCGGCTGGACGGCACTGGCCGCCGTCGCCCCGGGCGCCGCGCATCTGCGTGCCGGATGGCGCAGGACGGGACTGGCGATCCTGTGCGCGTACGCGGCGCTGTTGCTGGCCCTGCTCTGGGTCGCGCTCACCTCCGACCTCGCCGACCTCGCCGGGCAGCTGGTCGCCTCCTCCTGGCTGACCGTCGTCACAGTGGCCTCCCTCGCGCTCGGCGTCGCCTGGTTCACGCTGATCGTGCACTCGTTCGTGGTGATGAACCCCGGCACGCTGCCCAGTACGGGACAGGCGATCGCCGGAGGCGTGGCGGGGACGCTCGCGGTGGCCGTACTCCTGCCGTTCGGCCTGGTCGGGCAGTACGCGGCGGTCTCGCAGTCGGCACTGGACGACGTCTTCAACGCCCCGTCCACACCGCGTCCCGCGAGCGACGGGGACGGCCGCGAGGAGGACCCCTGGGCGGGCCGCGACCGGGTGAACATCCTGCTGCTCGGAGGCGACGCCGACACCCACCGGGTGGGCGTGCGGACCGACAGCATCAACGTGGCCAGCATCGACGTCAAGTCCGGCAACACCGTGCTGCTCAGCCTGCCGCGCAACCTGGAGAACGTCCGCTTCGTCCCCGGCTCCCCCATGGCGAAACGCTTTCCCGACGGGTTCCGGCTCCCGGCCAACCCCGACGGCTCGCGCGAGGACCTGCTCTTCGCGGTCTGGGAGTACGCCGACTCGCATCCGGAGATCTTCGGGGGCCGTAAGAACCAGGGCACCAAGACGCTCGTCGACACGGTCGGCTACACGCTCGGGCTGAAGATCGACTGGTACGCCCTGGTCAACATGTGGGGGTTCGCCCGGCTGATCGACGCGATCGGAGGCGTGACGCTCACCGTTCCCCAGGACGTGGTCTTCGGCAAGTACGACGAGGGCCTGGTCAAGGCCGGAACCCGCAAACTGCGCGGCGCCGACGCGATGTGGTTCGCCCGCTCGCGCACCAACAGCGACGACTACACCCGGATGGGACGCCAGCGCTGCGTGCTGGGCGCGCTGCTCTCCCAGTCGGACCCGGCGACCGTACTGTCCAGGTTCAACCAGGTCGCGCTCGCCACCAAGGAACTGCTGCGGACCGACATCCCGCGCCCGATGCTGGAGCACCTCGTGCCGCTGGCGCTGAAGGTCAAGAACGCGAAGGTGACCAGCGTCCAGTTCGTCCCACCGCTGATCAACACCGGCTACCCCGACTGGACCAAGATCCGTACGGTCACCGCCAAGGCTCTGCGCGCCTCGGTCGTCACCCGGCGCCCTCTCACCGCCACCGCGGCCCCCGGCGCCACCCCGAAGGCCACCACCGAGCGAGGGCCCACCCGCACCCCCCAGGCTGCGGCTGAGCAAGGGCCCATCCGCACGCCCCTCCCGGGAACGAGCGCCACGGCGAAACCGGACCCGACCACTCCCAAGGGCATCACCGAAGGCTGCGGCTGAGCGAGGGCCACCCGTCTCAGGACGACGGCTCTCCTGGCGACGGTCCTCCGGACGACGGCCGAAGCGCGACCGGGTTCCCCGGACAGGCCGGGGCGCGGTCGACCTCCCGCACGATCCGTCACCGGGCCCTCGGCCACCACATGGCGGGCCGGCGCTCCGGCTTTCACGCCGGGGAGCGCGTCAAGCCAGGTACGACTCCTTGGACAGGCGACGGACCCGGTCCTCGTCGATGCGGTGCCCCAGCCCCACCTGGGTGAGCGGCACGGCCACCACGCCGCCCGACGCGCCGACCGGCGGGTCGACGATCTGCGCGCTGCGCGGCGGCTCGGCCACGTCGCAGGGCAGGTCGCAGCCGGGCAGGCTGGCCGCGGCGACGGTGGCCGCACGGGCCAGCCCAGTGCCCTTTCCTCCAGCGCAGGCGATCTCCCATCCGGCGCGCACCGCGCGGTCGTGCACCCGCCGCACCTCGCGCAGGGAGCCGAGGGCCGCGGGACGGAGCAGCAGCGCCCGGCCCGCCCTCGCGGTGACCGCCTCGTCCAGCTCTTCGGCCGAGGAGACCTCGAGCAGCACCGGGGCGGCGACGCGCTCCTGCAGGTCCGCGTGGTCGCCGAGACTCGCGAGACCGGCGAAGGGGCGCTCGATGACGGAGAGCGTGTAGGCGTCCAGCGCCTCGAGGGCGCCGATGTCGGTGTAGGCGCCGCGGGCGTCCACGCCGATGCCCAGCGCCGGGTACGCCTGACGGACGGCGCGCAGCGGCTCGATGTCCCAGCCCGGGTGAACGTCCAGGGTGACGTGGGCGTACCCGGCGCAGACGTGCCGGTTCACCCGCGCGACCAGGCTCTCCAGGTTGCGCTCCGCGCCGATCCTGACGGTGGCCATGAGCGAGGTGCGGGTGCCGCCCAGCGCGTGGGCGAGCGGCACCCCGCGCATCTTCGCCCACAGATCCCAGCAGGCCATGTCGGCGGCCGACCCTCCGGGAATCGAGCCCAGCTCGTCGGGATGCTCCCAGTCGACGCCGATCAGCGCCTGCGCGAGCCCTTCCTCCAGCGCGACCCAGGTCTTGGGGTCGGCGTCGACGACCTCGCCCCACCCGGTCATCCCGCCATAGTCGGTGAGCCGGACGAGGATGCTCTCCGGCCGCCTGCCGTACGGCAGTATCAGCCGGAACACCTCGAGCTCACGGATACGCGGCATGGACCCCTCGATCTCTCCGAGCCCGAACGACCTCGGACTCCGGCGACTTTCCGTGCCCGGAGAAGCCGGGCCAGGAAACACGAATCCCGCCCGAAGGCGGGACTCCCCCCTCAACACCACGAAGAACGGCGTTCTTCCCATGGTGCCACGGCGTCCGGTGAACGCCTCCGGCGCGAAGGGGGATTCGGTGGAGAGTCCCCCTTCCACCTGAGGTCTCGGACGCGCAGGGGGTTCGGAGCGCAGAGACGAGCAGGTCTCACGTCCTGGGCAGGACCCGGCCGGCGACGAGTGCCCCGGTGGCCGCCATCAGCGCCGTCAGCCAGAAACAGAGCACGTAGACGGCGACCGAGGCGCCCAGGGCCGCGAGGAGCGCCCCGGTGATCGCTACCGCGACGACCGTGTAGACCGACTCGGCGACACCGAGCGACGCGCTGTTCTCCCCCTCCTGCCCCGGGGGCGACAGCTCCAGGACGAGCACGGAAAGCGTCGGGTAGACGATGCCTATACCGAAGCCCAGGATGATCTCGCCGAGGAAGGCGGTGGCGACCGGGACGACGGCGAAGACGGTCAGGCCCATCAGCGCGAGGCCCGCGGCGATCATCACCGAGCCGGAACGCAGCACCACAACCCGGTCGAACCGCTTGCGGCCCACCAGCCAGGACCCGAACGACCAGCTCAGCGCACCGCCGGTCAGGGTGAGCCCGGCCATCGTCAGCGACAGGCCACGCTCCTGGTTCAGCATCAGTGGCAGGAACGCCTCACCGCCGATGGCCGCGCCCGCCGCGATCCCGCGCAGGGAGATCACCGAGGGCAGCCCACGGGCCGCGCGCAGGGTTCCCGGGGGGAGCAGCCGGGGCAGAGCCGCGATCAACGTGGCCAGGCCGGCGGCGAGCAGGACGAACCCGGTGCCGCGCGCCGCGCCGCCAGCCTCCGTGAGCGCCGACGCGCCGTACTGTATGAGCGCCGCCCCTGCCGCGACGAGCAGCGCCCAGCCCAGCCGGCGCGCGATCGAGGACCGGGCGCCGGACGGCCGCTTCGTCACCTCTCCTTCACCCGTCCCTGACACCGCCGCACCCGCGCCGGCCTCCGGAACCGGCTCCATCACCGCCCCCGCCCCTGGTCCCGCTGACACCGGCACCGGTTCCGTCTCGGCCTTCTCCGGCTTCGCCATCGGCGCGGAGGCCAGCCCGCGCCAGAGCAGCAGCGCCGCCGGGAGGAGGATCCCCGTCACGCCGATGAAGACCCAGCGCCAGCCCACGTTCTCCACCACGATGCCGGTGATCACCGGTCCCACCATGGAGGGCACCACCCAGGCCGTCGCGAAGATCGAGAACACCCGGGGATGAAGCTCCGCCGGGTAGGACCGCGAGACCAGCACGTACATCGAGACCTGCAGGATGCCCGCGCCGAATCCCTGTACGAACCGGCCCACGATGAACGCGTCCATCGTCGGCGCCGCCCCGGCGACGACCAGCCCGACGGCGAAGATCGCCACCCCGGTCCACAACGGCGCGACCGGCCCTTTGCGATCCCCCCACCACCCGCCCAGCACCGTCGCGACCACCCCGGCCGCCAGCGCCCCGCTGAACGCCAGCCCGTACAGCGCGTGACCGTCCAGCTCGTCGGCCACGACCGGCATCGCGGTGGCCACCGCGAGATACTCGAAGGCGGCCAGGAAGATGAGGGCCACCATCCCGACCGTGAGAGCGCGGTGGCTCCGGGCGAATATCCCGGCGGGAGGCTTGTCGGTCATCACGGTGGTCATGGGGTCGACGGTACGGCCACCGCGCGGCGGCACGCATCGGCCCCCGGATCAGCCCTTGGTCGTAGGACCGGTGTCCACCAACGCGGGAGGCCGGGCTCGGGGCATCCATACCGTTTCACGGTGATTCCGGCCGACGCCCACGACGCGGGAGGCCAAGCCCAGCGGAAGCGGCGAAGCGGCGAAGCGGCGAAGCGGCGAAGCGGCGAAGCGGCGAAGAATATTAACGACCGTTCGGTCACATTGTTTGCTAGGGTTCCAGACATGATCGACGGACGACTCCAGCGCGGAGAGCGCACTCGCCGGACGGTCCTCGACGCCGCCGTCCGGCTCGCCTCGGTCGAAGGGCTCGACGGCCTGTCACTCGCCCGGCTGACCGCGACACTCGGCGTGAGCAAGTCCGGACTTTTCACTCATTGGCCCGACAAACAATCGCTTCAACTCGCGATCGTGGAACACGCCAGAAAACAGTGGACCGAGCACATCGTCGAGCCCGCCCTGCGCGGCCCTCGGGGGGTGCGCAGGCTGTGGACCCTGCACGAGCGCCGCATCGACTTCTACCGCGCGGGACACCTGCCCGGCGGCTGCTTCTTCGGCACCGTCGACGGCGAGTTCGACGACCGCCCCGGCCCGGTCCACGACGCCGTCGCCGACGCCGTCGGCAGCTGGATGAACCTGCTGACCCGGCTCAGCGAGCTCGCGATCGAGCTGGGCGAGCTGCGGCCCGGCACCGACCCCGCCCAGCTCGCCTTCGAGATCGAGGCACTCGGCTCGGTCGTGGTCGTCCACACCCACCTGCTCAAACGCGAGCACAGCTACCGGTTCGCGCGCACGGCCGTCCTCGAACGGCTCCGTTCCCTCTCGACCGACCCCGGCATCCTCCCGGAGACCTGACATGACGACCGTCCTGCGGAGCGGGCACATCCAGCCCGTCCAGATCCACTTCGACGACCTCGACGCGATGGGCGTCGTCCACAACGCCCGCTACGTCCTGCTTCTCGAGCGGGCGCTGTCCGACTACTGGGCCGAGCGAGGGTGGCCGTTCGACCCCGCCCGGTCGCACTTCGCCGAGATCTTCTTCGTGGTACGCGAGTTCTCCATCACCTACCACACGCCGATCAACACCGTGGGCGAGGCCGCGGTGCACTTCTGGCTGGAACGCCTGGGCACCACCAGCGTGGTGTACGGCTTCCGTGTGCTGTCGGCCGACCACACCGTCGTGCACGCCGAGGGCCGCCGGGTCCAGGTCAGGCTCGACCCGGCCACGCTGCGACCGAGCCCGATGAGCGAGCACCTGCGCGACTCCCTCAAGCAACTGCTCGCCCTCACGCCCTGACCGCGCCACGAGCCGGCCCGGCCTCCTCAACCCCGACCGCGCCAAGAGCCGGCCCGGGCGCCGCACGTTCCGGCCGCGACACAATCCGGTCCGCGTCCCTCACGCCGCGGACCGCGCCACGACCCGGTTCAGGTCCCTCGGACCACCGACCGTGCCACGGTCCGGTTCAGCTCCAGGCCACGGACCGCGCACGGCGAGCCGGGGCCGTCGTCCCCTGACGTCCCGGTGAGGGCGGGCCCCCGTGGCCCTACCGCCCTCACCGGGACGGGATCAGGTGGCGGTGCGCTCCAGCCTGCGCTCGGCCCACTGGCCGATGTCGCGGCGCTCGATCGCCGCGGCCATCAGGTCGGGGAAGGCGTCGGGAGTGCAGGCGAAGGCGGGCACCCCCATCGCCGCGAGCGCCGCGGCGTTGTCGTGGTCGTAGAAGGGCGCCCCCTCGTCCGAGAGCGCGAGCAACACGATCACCTGGACACCGGACGCGGTCATCTGGGCGACCCTGCGGAGCATCTCCTCCCGTACGCCGCCCTCGTAGAGGTCGCTGATCAGGATGAAGATCGAGTCGTTGGGCCGGGTGATGAGCCCCTGGCTGTAGGCGATGGCCCGGTTGATGTCGGTGCCACCGCCGAGCTGGGTGCCGAACAGCAGCTCCACCGGGTCGTGGAGCTGGTCGGTGAGATCGACGACCGCCGTGTCGAAGACGACCAGCGAGGTCCTCAGTGAGCTCATCGAGGCGAGCACCGCGCCGAAGACGCTCGAATAGACGACGGAGGCGGCCATCGACCCGCTCTGGTCGATGCAGAGCACGACCTCGCGCTGGACCGCCCGCTGCCGCCTGCCGTACCCGACGAGCCTGGACGGGATCACCGTGTTGCGCTCGGGCAGGTAGTTCTTCAGGTTGGCCCGGATCGTGCGGTCCCAGTCGATGTCGGCGACCCGCTTGGGCCGGTGGGTCCTCGCCGACCGGTCCAGGGCGCCGGTCACCGCGGCCTTCGTCTTCTGCACCAGTTTCCGCTCCAGCTCGGAGACGACCTTGCGGACCAGCGCCCTGGCCGACTCGCGCGCCTTCTCCGGCATCACCCGGTTGAGCGAGAGGAGCGTGCCGACCATGTGGACGTCCGGCTCGACGGCTTCCAGCATCTCCGGCTCCATCAGCAGCCGGGTCAGGTTCAGCCGCTCGACGGCGTCCTTCTGCATGACCTGGACGACGGTCGAGGGGAAGTAGGAGCGGATGTCGCCCAGCCAGCGCGCCACCCTGGGCGCGGAGGCGCCGAGGCCACCGCTCCGCTCCGACCCCTCGCCGCCGCCGTTGTACAGGGCGGCCAGCGCGCCGTCCATCTGGGCGTCGGTCCCGGTGAGCGAGCACCCTGTGCCGTCCGCGTCGCCGCCCAGGACCATTCGCCAGCGGCGGAGTCTCTCATCCATCGGCGTTGCCCGTCCTTCCAGAGATCGCCGGTCCCAGAATCGTCAGCACGGTCCGCACGGCCGCCGCCGCGCGCTCCTCGTCGAAGTCCTCCGCGTCCGGCGCGAGCTCGCCGCTGCCCGTGCCCAGGGAGCGGACGCGCGAGCCGATCGAGCGCCGCTCCGGGGCGGCGAAGGCGCCGAACGTCCTGCGGAGCAGGGGGAGCACGTCGACGAAGGTCTCGGGGGCGAGCCCGGTGAGCCACTCGTCGATCAGCCCGAGCAGCCGGGGGTCGTGCACGAGCAGCAGTCCGCCCCCCGACAGGAATCCCTCGATCCAGGCGGCCGCCCTGGCCGGCGGGTGTCCCGCCGACATCGCCCGCGACATCCGCCGCCCGACCTCGGCCGTGTCGAGGTCGGCGGCGTCCAGCAGGATCCTGGTGAGCCGTCCCTCGATGAGCCCGTGCAGGTCGGTGCGGCCGCAGGCCCCGCGCAGCGCCACCAGCCACCGCTCCCGCGGCGCCTCCTCCCCGACCTTTCCTGACGCCCCGGAACCCCCCTCGGGAGCGTGGGCGCCGTCCGGGTCGGTGGGGCCGGTATCGAGCAGGGCGACGGCGGCGTGGACGGCGTCGATGTGCCGGATCAGGTCGCGGGCGGCGTCGTCGTCGAGACCGGTGACGGCGCCACCCAGGCCGACGCAGATCCTGGTGAGCATCGCCTCCACGATGGTGGCCAGGCCGGTGGCCGGGGTGCCGCGCACGTCGCCGTAGCGCTGCGCGCGGACCATCGCGGGGAGCGCGTCCATCAGGTGCGTGACGTCGTTGTCGAGAGCGGCCCGCGCCGAGAGGGCGTCGAGCACGTACGGCAGCGCTTCCGGCAGGTCGGCGACGAGGCAGCGCTCCACCAGGCCGGTGAGCCCGGCCAGCGTCACACCGCCGGTCCCGCCCCGCCCGCCACCTCCCGGACCGGCCGCGCCGCCGGAAGCACCGTCTCGGGAGACCGTGCCGGGCGCTCCTCCCCCGTCGGCGAGGTCTCGGACCCGCGCGGCGGCGGCGGCCGGGACGGTCGTGCCCCAGGAACTCGCCTCGATCAGGTCGATGTCGAACTCGGGCCGCCAGGTGAGCGACCACGACTCGCGGAAGGTGCCCTTGCTCCGGCTCTCCTGGGGGGTGCCCCAGCCGACGCCGAGCAGTCGCAGCCGGTGCAGCAGCCTGCTGCGCTCCAGGTCGAGCGGTTTGCGCAGGTCGAGGTCGTACTCCCGATCGAGCGCCTCGGGCTTGAGCCTCACTCGCCGCTGCTCCTCGCGCAGGTGACGCTGGAGAGGGACCATCGGGGTGTCGTCGGGCACCTGGCCGAGCCGCTCCCCGACGACCATACGCCGCTGGATCAGCTCGACCGGCAGGTCGTCGCCCTCGCACAGCACCGCCCTGACCGCCTCGGTGACCTCGGCCAGCCCGGCCAGCGGCCGTCCCCTGAGCACGGCCAGGCTTTCCGCGAGCCGGACCGCCTCGATGACGTGCGCGGAGGAGACCGGCAGGTCCTCCTCGCGGAGCACTCCGGCCGCCGCCGTCAGCCACCGCTCGACCGGCCGGTCGGGGGAGGCGAACAGGTGGTCGTACCAGCCGGGGGAGGTCACTCCCGCGCCGTACCCGCTCCAGGCGGCCAGCCGCCCGTACGTCCACGGCACCCAGGTCATCTCGGCCTTGACCTTGGGCAGTCCTCTGAGCAGCGCGTCGTCGGCCTTCGCCGTGGGCAGCCCGGCTCCCCAGGGCGCGCCCTCGCGCGACGTGCCCGCCAGCGCGGGGACGTGCCAGGCCCCGCAGACCACGGCGATCCGCTCGAACCCGTCTTTCACCGCCCTGCGGATCGTGCGCCGCATGAATGCCTCGCGCCGCGCCTCGTACGCGTCGGCGACGTGCCCCTCGCGGACGGCCTCCATCGCCTCGGCGATCATATGGAACGGGGTGTCGCCGCGGTGCTCGACCGCGTCCTCCCACCACCGCTCCGGGTCGTCGTACCCGGCGGCGCGGGCGAGAGTGCCGATCGGATCGATCCGTACGGACTCCGGGGCGGCGTCGTCCGCCCCGCCGTCCGTGTCGCAGTCCGTGTCGCCGTCGTGGGCCGCTTCGTCCCGGGTGTCGGGGGCCTTGTCGTCCGGTCCTCCCGCTCCGGCGTCCTCCGGTGCCTCCTGCCGCCTGCGCTCCCCCGGCCCGGCGCCCTCGGGCTCGCCGGGACGGGAGGCGAGGCCGTGCACGGCCGGCAGGTCGCAGAAGCGGACCGGGATGTCCGCCGCGACGGCGTGGCGGATCGCCTGCCACTCGGGGGAGAACACCGCGAACGGCCAGAACGCGGCCCTGGACGGCTCACCCGGTACGTGGGCGAGCAACGCGACCGGCGGCCGCAGGTCGGGATCACGGGCCAGTCTGACCAGCTCGTCCGCCTCGGGCGGACCCTCGATGAGAACGACGTCCGGCTTGAGGCGTTCGAGCTCGTCGCGCAGGGACCGCGCCGACCCCGGGCCGTGGTGCCGGATTCCCAGCACGGAGACGCTCATCGGCGTCCCCCGCCCACCCGGGGAGGAAGCGTGACCGGCGGCACCGACGACATGGAAACCGGGAGGGCGAAGACCTGTGAGAGGGTGACCGGACGCGCGAAGACCGGCGGCACGGAGACAGGAACCAGGGGGGCCGAGAACGCGGAGACCGGGAAGGCGCCCGTCTCGGGGGCCACCGCCTCAGCCCGCGTCACGGCAGGCCCGGTAGAAGTCGCGCCAGTCCTGACGCTCGCGCACCACGGTCTCCAGGTATTCACGCCAGACGACGCGGTCGGAGACCGGGTCCTGGATCACGGCGCCGACGATGCCAGAGGCCACGTCGGAAGCACGGAGCACCCCGTCGCCGAAGTGCGCGGCCAGGGCGATGCCGTTGGTGAGGACGGAGATGGCCTCGGCGGTGCTGAGCGTTCCGCTGGGGGACTTGACCTTGGTGCGGCCGTCCTCGGTGACCCCGGTGCGCAGTTCCCTGAAGACCGTGACCACGCGGCGGATCTCCTCCAGGCCGGTGAGGGTCTCGGGCAACTCCAGGGAACGGCCGAGCTGGCCGACCCGCCGGGAGACGATGTCTACCTCCTCCTCGGCGGTGGCGGGGACCGGCAGCACGACGGTGTTGAACCTGCGGCGCAGCGCGCTCGACAGGTCGTTGACGCCCCGGTCGCGGTCGTTCGCGGTGGCGATGATGTTGAAACCACGCGCGGCCTGGACCTCCCGGTTGAGCTCGGGGATCGGCAGCGTCTTCTCCGACAGGACGGTGATCAGCGCGTCCTGGACGTCGGAGGGCATGCGGGTCAGCTCCTCCACGCGGGCGAGCCGCCCCTCGGCCATCGCCCGCATCACCGGGCTCGGCGTGAGCGCCTCCATGGACGGGCCCTCGGCGAGCAGCCTGGCGTAGTTCCAGCCGTAGCGGACGGCCTCCTCCGCGGTGCCCGCCGTCCCCTGCACCAGGAGGGTGGAGTCGCCGCTGATCGCGGCGGCCAGGTGCTCGGACAGCCAGGTCTTGGCGGTGCCGGGCACGCCGAGCAGCAGCAGCGCGCGGTCGGTGGCGAGCGTCGCCACGGCCACCTCGACGATGCGCCGCGGCCCGATGTACTTGGGGGTGATCTGGTCGCCGTCGCCCAGGACGTAGGTGGTCACCGCCCAGGGCGACAGCTTCCAGCCCGGCGGACGGGTGCGATCGTCGCCCTTGGCCAGGATCGCCAGCTCCTCGGCGTACTGGTCTTCGGCGTGGGCCCGCAGAACCGTTGTCACTATCTGAGCTCCTTCAACATGTCGTCACGGAAACGCAGGAGGGCGGCGACCTCCTGGATGGGGGGCTCCGGCGAGAGGCGCCCGGCCATGTCGTGCAGGGTGGGGTCGACGCGTTCGCCGGCGAGTCTGGCCAGCTCCCCGAGGTTCCACGGCTGGGTGCCGGAAACGTCGATGATCTTCTGGAGGACGGCCGTGGCCAGGACGGGCCCCCAGGGGGCCGCGGCCCCGCCGAGGACCATGATCAGCTGACCGTCCAGGCCGTGCCGCCGGACGAAGTCGGCCGCGACGATCTCCTGCTTGTCGCGGGGCAGCGCGGCCAGCAGATCGGCGAGCGGATCCCAGGCGAAGAGCTCCAGCGCCCACTCCGGGTCGCCCTGGATGACGGAGGCCCTGACCCAACCGGCCATGAGCTCCCGACCCCAGTCGACGATCTTCATTCGGACCAGGTCGCGGGGCGGTCGTCCGAGCAGCCGAGGCCAGACGCCGAGCGGGGTGCGGGCCACGGCCTGCTGCAGCCACCAGCTCCGCTCACCGGTCCCCCGGGGCGGTTTCGCCCGGATGCCGTCGCGCTCCATGGTGCTGTCGCAGGCCACCGGCGGGGTGACGTGGATCTCGCCGCCGGAGACGGTGACGTAGCGGGCGACCCGCTCGGCCATGCGCAGGGCCAGGCGCGATCCGGGGAGCCGGGTGAGCAGGTCGGCGGCCTGGTTGCGGACCTCACGGCGGCGGTCGTCGAGCGCGGCCTCCAGGAACGGCTCGTCGTCGGGCGAGAGCCCGGTGACGAGAACCTCCAGGAACGCCGCCCTGTCCTCGGCGGTCTCCTTCTCCCAGCCGGCGGCGAGCAGCTCTCTCGCTCTCGCCGGGTCGGTCGCCCGCAGCGCTCCCAGATGGACGCGGCGGTCACCGAAGGTGCCGAACTCCCAGATCTCGGAGACCTCGTCGGAGCCGGTGGTGGCGGCTCCGGTGACCTCCTCCAGCAGGAAGGCCCACGCCGGGTTCAGCCCGGCCAGCCAGCGTCCGCGGTTTCCCGCGAGGACGCCGAGGTGCGGGCGGATCGACCGGTCCTTGGCCGCGTGGTCGAGAAGCTCGGGCAACAGGTGCGGCGAGAGGCGGTATCCGCGCGCGGCCGCGGTCTCCAGCCACTCGGTGAGCAACCTCGGCTGCTCACCGCCGAGGATGCGGGAGAGCCGCTCCCCCGCGGCGCGCGAGACCGCGGGCTGCTCCTCGGGCGCCGCGACGGCCGACGGCTCGCCCGCGGCGACCGGCCGCCGTCCCGCGCGCATCCGCAGCGTGTGCACGGCCGCGCGACCGAGCAGCTCGACCTCGCTCGCCTCCTGACCCGGCAGAGGGCGCCGGTCGGTCCCGACGAGCGCGGTGGACACCAGGTCCTCCCATTCGGCGGAGGTGCTCACAGGACGATCACCCTGCCTTCCTCGTCCCAGGTCGTGAGAGGGCGCAGCCCTCTCGGGGTCCATTCGGCGGCGACGGTCAGCGGGTGTCCGCCGGAGGTGGCGACCAGCCGCCACGGGGTGCCCGCGGACGGATGGAGCGGCAGACCGCCGGAGGGCCCGGCCAGCAGCCGCGAACCGCTGCCCGCGGGGGTCACCCCCTCCAGCACGAGCGGCCAGGAGTCGAGCCAGGGGTCGCCCGCGAGGGCCTCGGCCACCTCGTCGAGAGCCTGCTCGACGGTGAGGCCTGGCGGCGGCCCCGCCATGGCGCCCCGGTCACGGGCGACGTCATGAGGGGCGGGACCGTCACGAACGTCGCCATGACGACCGGGATCGCGGTGGGCGAGGTCATCGTGAGCGGGATCGCGGTGGGCGGGATCACGGCGAACGGTGTCGTGACGGGCGGTGTCGTGACGGGCGGTGTCGTGACGGGCGGTGTCGTGACGGGCGGCGACCACCGCGCGCAGCGGAGCGGAGCCGGGATAGAACGCCAGGTCGGCGTCGATGGTCGTGCCGGTGACGAGTGAGGCGTCGAGGGCCTGCCCGACCGGGGCGAACGAGAGCACCAGCGCCGCCCGGCCCGTCGCGCGCCCGCGAAGCCAGACCCGGCGCGCGATCAGCCGGTCGTGCTCCTCGTCGCGCCGTCCCAGCACGTCCCACAGGTCGCGCACGGTGCCGCGGGAGAGCACCTCCTCCTTCGTCATCGGAAAGCCGATCCGGTCGCGCACTTTTTCGAGAAGCCCCACGGGAGCCGCTTCCCCGCGCACCGCCTCGTCGTCCAGCGCGCCGGAACGGACCTCGGAGCCGCCGCCCACCCGGAGGGGAAGGCTGCGATGGGCCACGCAGAGCAGGTGCAGCAGCGCGTACTCGCTGAGGAGACGTGCGGGCCAGTCGTCGCCGTCCAGCGCGGCACCGAGGCGCGACAGCGAACCCGCGACGCCGGGCGCCTGGGCGTCGATCAGGCGTTTGACCAGTTCGTCCCACTGATCGTGGCGCCGCGACTTCGCGATGCCCTGCCTGACCTGGTCGGCGAGCCAGCGCTCCAGATCCGACAGCCCCGCGGTCACCCGCTGCTCGCGCTGCGCGGCCCGGCGACCGTCCGCAGGACCGGGCTCGGCGGCCCTGGCCGCGCGGGCCGTCCCCGCCTCCGCCGCCTTGGCCGCGCGACCGCGCCGCCCTTCGAGCCACTCGGCCACCCAGTCGGCGGGCTCCTCGGCGGCCGGAACACCGTCCGCCGACCACAGCAGCAACAGACCGAGGGCGTGTTTGCAGGGAAACTTCCTGCTGGGGCAGTTGCACCGGTAGGCGGGCTCCGACAGGTCGACGCACGCCCGGTAGGGCTTGGAGCCGCTGCCCTTGCACTCGCCCCACACCGCGTCGGCGGTCACGCCGCATCCCGACCACTTGCCGGGGGAGGAAACGCCCTGGGCCGCTTTCTTGGACGAGGCGTCGGGCGCGAGCGCCAGCACCTGATCCCGGTTCCACCGTTCGATCACGGACCGAACCTAGCCAACCCCGCCGACAAATCCGGACCCGTCCGCGACGGCCGTCCCACAGCACGTCGAACGGAACCACACCCCTCAGGGAACCGCACCCCCAACGGCCGTCCCACAGCACGTCGGGCAGAACCGCACCCTCACGGAAGCACACTCCCGAGGGCCGTCCCACAGCACGTCGAACAGAACCGCGTCCCCGGAAGTCCCTAGAATCGGTGCGATGACGACTCCTTCACGTCCTCCGCTCGCCGAGGCCCTCGACCTGCTGCCGCACCCCGAGGGCGGCTGGTTCCGGGAGACCTGGAAGACCTCCGTCGACCTCACCCCGCCCGGGTACGCCGGTGCGCGAGCCACCGCCACCGGAATCTACTTCCTGCTGGAGCCCGGTGAGGAGTCGCGCCCGCACGTGGTCACCTCCGACGAGGTGTGGTTCTGGCACCGGGGCGGCCCGCTGACCCTGATCCTCGGTGGCCACGAGGGCCAGCCCTCGGAGAGCGTGACCCTGGGGCCCAGGGTGGAGGACGGGCAGGTCCTCCAGGCCCTGGTGCCCGGCGGCACCTGGCAGGCCGCCCGTCCCACCGGCGACGAGGGCGTGCTGGTGAGCTGCGTCGTGTCACCGGGCTTCGACTTCGCCGACTTCCGCATGCTTTGACGGAATGCTTTGACGAAGGACGTGCTCGGCTCCGCCGCACGGCCGGGGTCGAGCTCCGCGTGGCCGGACGGGTCGCGTACGGGCCCCGCCGACCTTCCCGTGGCCGGAACGGGCCGCGTACGGGTTCCGCCGCCCTTCGCATGCTCCGATGGACGACAGGGCGGACGGACCGACGCGAGGAGATGACGCGAACGGCCTCCCGCCGAGGTGACGGGCTCCCGGATCGCGGGGAGAATGCGGTCAAGGTCCACACCGGGAGGTCAAAGATGACCAGCGAGATCGTCTCCGTCATCGGCGGAAAGGAAACGTCCAACGGCACGGCCTACGAGTCGGTCAACCCGGCTCGGGTGGACGAGGTGGTCGCGCGGGTCCGGCTGGCGGACGCGAGCACGTTCTCCTCCGCGTGCCGCACGGCCGCCGCCGCGCAACGGGAGTGGGCGCGGGTCCCCGCACCCGTGCGGGGTCGGGTGATCGCCTCGATCGGACGCCTGGTGGAGGCGAACGCCGAGGAACTGGCCCGCCTCGTCACCCGCGAGATCGGCAAGCCGTACGCCGAGGCGCTGGGCGAGGTGCGCGAGATCGTCGACACGTGCGACTTCTTCCTCGGCGAGGGCAGACGGCTGTACGGGCAGACGGTCCCCTCGGAGATGCCGGACAAGAACCTGTTCACCTTCCGGGTCCCCGTTGGGGTGGCCGCGGTGATCACGGCGGGCAACTTCCCCGTGGCGGTGCCGTCGTGGTATCTGGTCCCGGCCCTGCTGTGCGGCAACGCGGTGGTGTGGAAGCCCGCCGAGTACGCGGCGGCCTCCGCGCACGCGCTCTACCGGCTGTTCGTCGCGGCGGGGCTGCCCGACGGCGTGCTAAACCTGGTTCTCGCCGACGGCGCCGCGACGTTCGAGGGGTTGGCGGCGGCCCTGGCGGAGGGCACGGTGCACAAGGTCGGATTCACCGGCTCCACCGAGGTGGGCCGCCGTGTCGGCGAGCTGTGCGGGCGCCACCTGCAGTCTCCGTGCCTGGAGCTGGGCGGCAAGAACCCGATGGTGGTGATGCCCGACGCCGACCTCGACCTGGCCGTGGAGGGCGCGCTGTTCGCGGGCTTCGGCACCGCCGGGCAGCGGTGCACGTCGCTCGGCACGGTGATCGTGCACGAGAGCGTCCACGGGGAGTTTCTCGGCCGGTACGCACGCGCCGTGGCCGGGGCCGCGATCGGCGACCCGGCGGGGGACGTGCTGTGCGGGCCGCTGCTCGACCAGAGGTTCGCCACGCGCTACGAGGAGTATCTGGGCTGGATCCAGCCGCACCACGCGGTCGTCTCCGGCCCCATCGGCCGCATCACCCCGGACAACCCGCGCGGCGACTTCACCGGGGAAGGCGGTCTCTACTATCACCCGGTGATCGTGGACGGCGTCCGCCCCGGCGACCGGCTCTTCCTGGAGGAGACCTTCGGCCCCATCGTCGGCGTGACGTCTTTCGACACGCTGGACGAGGCCGTCGAGCTGGCCAATCTCCCCGGCTACGGGCTCTCCTCCTCCGTCTACACCACCGACCCGGCGTCGGTGTTCCGCTTCCGCGAGGGCATCGGCGCCGGCATGGTCAGTGTCAACAACTCCACCTCGGGCGCGGAGGCCCACCTGCCCTTCGGCGGCAACGGCAAGTCGGGCAACGGCAGCCGCCAGTCGGGCATGTGGGTCCTCGACCAGTTCACCCGCTGGCAGGCGATGAACTGGGACCACTCGGGCAGGCTCCAGAAGGCCCAGATGGACGTCGCCGAGATCGTCCCCGACCTGGACTTCCGCCTTCCGACCTGACCCCTTTCAGTGGTGGGTCACCACGTACTCGAACACCTCGAAGCCGGTGAAGAGCACGAACGCGACGGTGAGGAGGGCGTACAGCAGGACGGGCTGCGCCACGAGGCGACGCGGCCGGGGGACGGCGGGCGAGAGTCCGGGCTCGACGTCGGGAACGGGCGTGAGGTCGGGAACCACGGGGGACGTCGCCGAGGTCGGCTCGGCGGTGACGCGGGGGTGCGCGCTCGGAGGGAGGGCTCGGACGCCGTCGCAACCGCAGACGGGACAGCTCGCCCCCGACCAGGGCGGCTGGACCACGACGCCCGACCGCAGCCAGAGAACGGCATCGTGTCCGTGTCCGTCGCTCAGATGGCGGACGAGGTATTCCTCCTGCCACCGGTGCCCGCAGTGCGCGCACCCCAGCGGCCAGGTCTCGTGAGCACTGAATTCCTCGTGCACGAGGACCCCCTCAGTCGTGTCAACGAATATCCGTCCTGAGTGTGAACTCACTCCCTCGTCACAACAAGTGATGAAACAGTACGAAAACCGTTACGACCACATAGTGAGACTATTTTTCTTGAAATATGAGACTCCTGCTACGGTCCGAAGAGCGCGACGACAAGGGAGGGTTCCCATGACAGGCAAGGACGCCGTCTACACGCACGGGCATCACGAGTCCGTGCTCAGGTCCCACAGGTGGCGTACGGCGGAGAACTCGGCGGGACACCTTCTGCCGCACCTGAGACCGGGCATGAGGCTGCTGGACGTGGGGTGCGGACCGGGCACCATCACGGCCGACCTGGCGGGGCGGATCGCGCCCGGCACGGTCACCGCGGTCGACATCACCGAGGAGGCGCTCGGGCCGGCCCGCGTGGAGGCGGAGCGGCACGGCCGCTCCGACATCACGTTCGCCGTGGCGGACGTGCACGCGCTGGAGTTCCCCGACGACACCTTCGACGTCGTCCACGCCCACCAGGTGCTGCAGCACGTCGGCGACCCGGTCCAGGCGCTGCGCGAGATGCGGCGGGTCTGCGCACCGGGCGGCGTCGTCGCGGTACGCGACAGCGACTACGCCACGTTCACCTGGTTCCCCGACACACCCGCACTGGAGGAGTGGCTGGACCTGTACCAGAGGGTGGCGAGGGCGAACGGCGGCGAACCCGACGCGGGACGGCGGCTGCTGTCGTGGGCGCACGCGGCGGGGTTCACCGACGTCTCGGCCACCTCCTCCGCCTGGTGCTTCGCCACCCCCGACGACCGCGCGTGGTGGGGAGGCATGTGGGCCGATCGGGTCCTGAAGTCGGACATGGCCCGCCAGGCGCTCGCCTCGGGCGCCGCCACCCAGGAGGACCTGCACCGTATTTCGGAGGGCTGGCGGTCCTGGGCCGCGGATCCGGACGGCTGGCTGTCGCTGCTCCACGGCGAGCTGATCTGCCGCGTCTGAGCCTCGACGCCTCGGGAGCCATCTCGCGGACCCGCCTCCCCCGAGGCTTCCCGGCCGCTCCGCCCTCCCGCACGCCCGCGCGATCCGGCGTTCCCGAGGTTCCCCGATCTCGGGCGAGGGGAAGGCCGGCGGACTCGGGGCGCCCGATGGGGGCGCCCCGAGGAAGGGTCAGGGCTGCTGAGTGATCTTGACGTTGTCGATCCCGGCCTCGACCAGGGAGGCGCCCGAGGCGTCACCGGCCTCGATCAGGATGCGGACCGTCTGCCCCGCGAAGGCGGAGAGGTTCGCCGTCGCCACGGCCCAGGCGCCGTTGCGGTTGGAGGCCGCGCCGAGCTGCTGGAACACCTGGGTGGTGGTGGAGCCGACGACCTTCACGCGCAGGAAGTCGGCGCTTGAGGAGTTGGAACCGTGTGCCAGATACCACGACAGCGACAGGTTCAGCGTCCCGGTCGACGGCAGGGTGATGGCCGGGGAGCGGATGCTGGTGATGCCTCCGTCGACGTCGTAGTCGCCGGCCGCGGAACCCGCGAGCCTGCCGGTGACCAGGTCGTTGGTGCCGCTCACGGTGGTGCCGAGCTGCTTGGCGCCACTGGAGTTGGTGGCCTGCGGGACGCCGCGCTCCCACTGGCCCGAGGTGGCGGTGTCGGTCCCCGACGGGTTGGTCGTCCAGCCGGTCGCCGTCTCGAACTCGTCGGAGTAGACGGTCACCGGCGGGGTGCCGGTCCCGCAGTACTGCGACTCCTTGCCGATGATCCGGTAGACGCAGTCGGCGTACTCCAGGAAGCGCAGCGTGGCCTCCTTGTTGCGGGTCGTCTGCGGGCCGATCTGCTCGTCAGGGGGATAGAAGCCCGGCGAGGAGCTGACCGGGTACATCTCGAAGGTGTAGCTGAAGATCTTGTAGACGCCCCACAGCCAGTCGTCGATCGTGCCGTCGGTGATGTAGAGGTCGCTGGCCTGCTGGGGGGTGTAGCTGTTGGTGGAGGCCATGTTCTGTCCCAGGGCCGCGTGCGCGTCGCGGTCGTCCTGGGTGAGGCCGGGGCCGGTGTCGTTGTAGGTGTAGCCGTACGGCCACAGGATCAGCTCGCCGTAGGTGTGCCAGTCGATGTGCGCCTTGATCTGCTGCACGCCGCCGACGACCCGGCTGCGCACCCAGTTGGACACCGCCCTCACCTCGGGGGCCGATTCGGCCGCCGAGCCACGGTAGGTGTCGCTGGAGGCGGAGCCCGAGGAGCCTCCGCAGCAGCCCCAGTTGTAGCCCCAGTTGCGGTTCAGGTCGGTGCCCACCGCCGAGGAACCCGAGTTGGGCTGGCGGTTCTTGCGCCAGGAGCGGTAGGAGCCCGTGGCGATGTCGTACTCGCCGCCGTCGGGGTTGAGGTCCGGCATGATCCAGATCTCGCGGCCGTTGACCAGGTTGGTGATGCGGCTGTCGGTGCCGTACCCGTCGGTGAACAGGTTGAGCAGATAGATCGCCATCTCGACGGTCAGATGCTCGCGGGCGTGCTGGTGGTGGGTGAACAGCACCTCGGGTTCGTTCTCGTCCGTGTTGACGTTGTCGCTGATCTTGACGGCGATCAGGTCGCGTCCCTCGTACGAGGTGCCGTAGCTGATCTTGCGGGCGATCGTCGGGTGGTCGGCGACGATCTGGTTCACCGCCGCGGTCATCTCGGCGTAGTTGTGGTAGCCGGAGTCCGCCGACGGGAAGTCGGCGAGCCGCTCCGGCCCGGTCGGGTATAACGACTTGGGGATCTTCGTGACGGTGTAGCCGAGTTTCTTGATCTCGGCGACCTCCGCCTCGCTGGCGGTGATCACGACCGAGTCGGGGTCGACCTGGTCGATCGCGGCGCCGGTGGCGGCCACCGCGCTTCGCTGCTGGGCGGTGCTCGGCCCCTGGACCTTGTACTGGCTGTTCGGTTGCGGCTCGGCCGAGGCTCCCGCCCCGGTCACACCGAGACATAACAGCGCCAGGGCGGCGAACACCACGATCAGACGGCGTCTCACCTGCGTCCTCCTCAGGCACGCACTCTAGGGTTTTGTCGCATGCCTCCACTGAGAGTCAAACAGCGGCGTTGATTAGCAAAGGCCCAAATTTTTGCGGCAGCGGTAACTTCGCCGCACGGCCGGATGGAACCCCGGGTGAGATCGGGGTGAAACCCGGCCAGAGCTCAGAACGCGACCTCGAACCAGAGGATCCTGGACCCCTCGGGGGCGTCGTCCTGGACGCCCCAGTCGTCGGCGAGCAGATCCACCAGGAACATGCCCCGCCCGCCCTCCGCCTCCGGCTCGTTGCGCACGTGCGGCACCGACGCCCCCGACCCGGCGTCGCAGACCTCGACCAGCACCGCGGCCGATCCCACCGCCACGGTCATCGCGACCTCGCCGCCACCTCCGGAGCCGGAGTGGAGCACCGAGTTCGTCACCACCTCGCTCACCAGCAGGACGACGTCGTCGGACGCGGGATGCCCCTCACCGAGCAGCTCCCTGACCCGGCTCCGCGCCACCGACACCGACTCCGGGACTCCTTTGAGGGTCATCGTCGATCCTGGCGAGACGGCCCGCCGTCCGGTCGTCATGGTTCCTCACTCCCCGACACGCGTATTCCCTGCGCGTCGCCCTCTGAGATGGCACACTCACTCACGGTGAACTGTTCTATCAAGGACTGCAATACCTCATGTTGGGATTCCACAGATTTGCTATCAAAGGACGGAGGGAGGTGGATGCGTGGCCTCTCGACACAGCCCCACGGCCCGTCATCGCCGTCTGATGGCTGAGCTGAGCCGTCTGCGAAAGGACAGTGGGCTGACACGGGGGGAGGTGGCCGAGCGGATCGGTTCCACCGACACCACCGTCTGGAGGTACGAGACGGGCCAGTCCCGGCCTCGCCCCTCCGACGTGTCGGCCCTCACCGAGGTGTACGGCGTGACCGGGGAGGCGAGAGACTCCCTGATCCAGATGGCCGTCGAAGCCAGAAGGCGGAGCTGGTGGCACCCCCACCGTCAGGCTTTCAAACCGGGCTTCGACTCCTACATCGGGCTTGAGGCCGAAGCGTCGCTCGTACGCTCGTACGAGCCGCTGGTCGTCCCCGGCCTGATGCAGACCGAACCGTACGCACGCGCGGTGATCGAGGCGACCTCAGTCGTCCAGACCCCCTCCACGGTCGAGGAGACGGTCTCCGTGCGCATCTCGCGTCAGCGGTTGCTGCACGGGCCCGGTGACCCGATCCACCTTGTCGCCGTGCTCGACGAAGCGGTGATCCGGCGTCGGATCGGCGGTGGCGACATCATGTCGGAGCAGCTGGAGCATCTCGTCCATCTCAGCACGCTGCCCAACGTGGAGATACGGGTCGTCCCGTTCTCCGCGGGGGCGCACCCCGCGATGGACGGCCCGTTCTGCCTGCTCAGCTTCCCCGAACCCGAAGACCCCGACCTGCTCTACCTGGAGCAGGCCGCGAGCGGGGACGTGCCGGACAACCCCGAGCAAGTCCGCCGATACGCCTCCATGTTCGAGAGTCTCTGCGAGATGGCTCTCAGCGAGGAGGCCTCGGCAGCCTTCATCGCCCAGATGGCGAGAAGGTTCTCCTCCCCCTAGCAGTAGAAGGAAGAAAAAAGTGCGAGGGTCCACGATGGATCTGTCCGGCGCCGAGTGGCGTAAGAGCGGTCGCAGCACCAATGGAGGCAACTGCGTGGAGGTCGCGGTCGTCCCCGGCGAGCAGGCGGCCGCCCGGCACAAGGCCAACGCCGATCGGCTGTATCTCGTCCGCGACTCCAAGGATCCGGGCGGCCCGGCGCTGGCGTTCACCCGGAGCGAGTGGGACGCCTTCGTCGGCGGCGTGAAGGACGGCGAGTTCGACTGACGGACCTCCGGGGGAACCAGCCTCACGGTTCCCCCGGAACCTCCGACCACAGCCCGTCCGCGGCCCCGGCCCGGCGGGCTGTGCTCGTCGTCCCTCACCCGCTATCCGTCACCCCTTACCCGTCGCCGTTTCCCACCGCCGCCGCCCGGTCCTCGTCACTCGCCGGCCGTCGCTCGCCGGAGATTCCGGGACCGGCCGGGAGTTCTCAGTGCGGAGGCCGCTCCTCGGTGCCGTTGTAGCCGAGGATCCGCATCGCGACCTGCGGGTCCATCGCCGCGGCGAGCAGCTGGGCACGTTCTACGGCACTGTCCCGTTGAGCCTCGGCCCTGGCCTTGGCCGCCTGTGTCCCCCTGGTGAGCGCGGCCACGATCGCCGCCCCCACGAGTGCCGCGAGCACGGCGACGAACACCACCGTGAGCGTGCCGGAGTCCGGCGAGCCCGCGCGGCCCATCGCGACCGTCCCACCACCGAGCACGTAGGCGCCCAGCGTCGTGAAGACCGCGAGTGCGGCCAGGCTGGCCACGACCACGAACACCATCCGCGACTTCCCGCCGCGCGAGGCGGGCGTCGGTGGCGGTGGCGGTGACGTGGACTGTGACGGCGACGGTGCCGGGCGAGGCATCCGGGTGTCGTCGCCCCAGGGCACGAAGTCGGGTGCGGCCGCGGAGGCCGGCGGCACCGGGGACGCCGGAGACGCCGGAGACACAGCGGTCGACATCGTGGCCGGTAGCGTCGGCACCGGGCTCGACACCGCGTTCGACACCGGGGCGCCGTAGCCGTTACCCGTGAGCATCGCCCCCTGGACGACCACGGCCGCGGGTTCGAGCACGGGCACGGCCTGCGGGACGGGCAGGGCCCGCGCCACGTGGCTGTGCTCGCGGTGCGCCCGCGCCGCCTCCAGGTGATACTCCTCGATCTCGGCGTAGAAGTCGTCCGAGGCGTAGACGGAGCCGTCGATCAACGGCCCCCGCCTGCGTTCCAGGATCGCGACCACGTCGTCACCGTTGAGCGTCTTGTGCGCCTCCAGCGCGTGCGCCAGGCACAGGACGTCCCGCCGGTGTTCGCGCAGCAGCCGCTCGGTGCGGTCGAGCAGGCTCACCAGGTTGAACTCGATGCGCTCGCCCAGCACGTCGGGGGCGAGCGGCTGGCCGCCACCCGGCGTCTTGGTGAAACCGATGCCTCCGCCACCCGGCTTGGGCATCGACTTGCCACCCAGGATCTCCAGCTCCTGCAGCGCGGGCACCGAGGTCACCCCGCGGCCCATGCCCCAGTGCGCCTCCATCAGCGCGGTGAGGTACGTCGCGGAGAACAGGTCACCGGAGACCCCTGAGGAGTTGTCCTCGCCGAAGAACATCCGCTCCCCCGCCAGGGAGGCGAGCGAGACCATGATGTCGGCCTCGTGCTCGGACTTCCAGCGGGTGAACTGGTCTTCCGGCTTGATGCTCGCCACCATGCCGAGGTAGTCGGCGCCCTTCTCGATGGTGGCGATGTCGATCTCCAGGTGGTAGCGGGTGCGGTACGCCGCCACGGCGTGGCAGGCCTCGTGCACGGCCACCGCGTGCCGCTCGCGCTCGATGTACTCCACGTCCTCGGGCGGGCCGAGTTGTTTGAGCCGCTTGGCGCGGGTCACGTCCGACCAGGTGATGGTCTCCCTGCCGTCGCGGATCGCGGTGATGAGCGACTCGTTCACCAGGTCCTTGATCGTGGCACCGGTGGCGTAGGGGGTGATCGTCGCCAGCTTGTCCAGCTGCGCCTCGGTGAGCTCGTGGTCGACCTTGTCGAAGTAACCCCGGTAGGTGCGCACCCGGCCCGCCTTCGAGGGGTAGCCCACCTTGTAGATGCGGTCGATGCGGCCGGGCCGCAGCAGAGCCTCGTCCAGCGAGTTGGGCATGTTGGTGGCCATCATGACCAGGATCCGGTACTTCGGCGGCGGCTTGGGACGCATGCCGAAGAGCCTTCGCACGTGCCGGTTGACGATGCCTCTCGGCTTCTTCAGGCCCGACAGCTCGGTGAGCAGCGCCTGCAACGTGCCCGCGTCACCACCGCCCCCGCCCATGCCGCCCATCATGAAGCGGCTGCGGCCGGTGTCGGGCTCGCTCGGCTCGGCCGCGCCCTTGCGGGTCAGCAGCCACCGGGTGTCCTCGCTGAGGTAGCCGAAGCCGTGGCATCCGGCGGCGTGCGGGGAGAACCCGGGGGCGCCCCTGGGACCCTGCTGCGCCAGCGAGCCGCGTTTGCCGAGGGAGTCGGCCTCGTCGAAGAAGACGATCACGCCGCCGTAGCGCAGTGAGAGCTTGCGGAGCTTCCTGAACAGCGACTTCACCTTCAGGATGCCGATGCCCATGAACATGTTGACGAACGCGCCGGGGTCGACGAACACGTACGGTTTACCGGTCTCCCCGGCCACGGCCTCGGCCATCAGGGTCTTGCCGGTGCCCGGTGGCCCCCACAGCAGCAGGCCGCTGGGCACGTAGCCGCCGCGCTCCTCGATCGCGTCCGGCCGCTCCAGGAAGACGATGTTCTCCTTGACCCGCTCGACGACGTGGTCCTGGCCCCAGACGTCGGTGAAGCGGGTCTTGATGTCGTCGGGGAAGTACGTCTCCACGCCGCCCCGCGACAACAGCCAGAACAGGCCGATGAACTGGAAGGCGATGAAGAAGAACGCGAAGGCGAGCTGCGCCATGTACGGCAGGGCCTGCCAGAGCAGCGCGGGCGCCTGGAACAGGGCGAGCGCCGGAGAGGTGTCCAGCACCTCCCCGAGGATGAGGGCGAGCACCGTGATCCAGAACACCCACTTGATGGCCCGCGCCATCCTGAAGCGGTTCCAGTCGGAGAAGCGGCGATGGGTCCAGCGTTCGAAACCGCCGAAAACACCGCGCGTCCAGAACCGGTTGTATCCGGCGGAACGCTCGCTGACGAAGAAATGGAGTTGCCTCAGGAACTCGGCCCCGAGGAGCCAGAAGATCCACGGCGCCGCGATCGCGGTGATGATCATCGCGTCCTGGAACGTGATGATGCCCTCGTACGAGGCCATCTCACTCCACACCAGAACGAAATAGATGATCGTGAGGATGAGCAGGAATTTAATCCGGTCCCAGAACGGCATCTTCTTTCGCCTGTCGGGGTGCGGATCTGTCGGGCCGGAGCCGGGAGCCCGCAGTCCTTCGAAGTTGGGGGGCGGTGGAGGTGACTGCATGGACGGGCTTCTCCTCACCCGGTGAGTCGCTTGACCTTGAAGGATTGCGCGATCTTCTCGAGTTCCCCGGCGCGCTTCCGGTAACAGGCGGCCGAACAGCGGATCAGCAGGGTGGAGATCTGCTTGCCGTCCTCGGCCAGATAGGAGGTGAGGTCGAAGGTCTCGATCCCGGCCCCCTGGATCGCGTAGTTGAACCGCACGTGCACCCCGCGCAGGCCGTCTCCGGGCCGGAGCACCTCGTCGGCGAGCAGTTCGAAGTCCTGCAACGGGTAACCGGGGATCTTCGCGTACTCCTTGCGTACCGTCTCGGTGACGGGCAGCACGGAGTTGCGCATGGTGTTCAGGGACAACGAGTCCTGCTCCTCGGGGAGGAGCTTGGTGATCCTGGCGAAGACGAACGGCTCGTCTCCGGTGCCGTAGCCGAGAAGGTGGTCTGGAGAGGGCTGGGAGTGGGCGTCGTAGGCGGCCGACCAGATGAGCTGCCTCTGCAGTCGCGCGATGGCCGATTCGGGATCGGCCCCGATGGTCGCCTTGTCCAGCGCGGCCTGGTCGACCTTCCGCCAGGTCGCCGGAACCTTGAAGTAGGTCTGCCCGTCGTCGTGGCGGACGTAGGTGAACTCGGCACGTGCACATCCCGTGAGCCCGCCGACCATGGCGGAGACGACCGCCACAGTCACCACGGCGAACCCGGCCCTTGATCTTTTCACCAGGGCTATACCTCCGCTTTACGGGTTTAACGAGGTGGTTGTGCCCGTTTTTTGCGCGACTCTCTCCTGTCCCGGCTCACCGAACTTCGAAAATCTTGACCAAATCTTTCCGGGAACCCGGCCTCACTTGTTACACAAAGTCGATGTTGGATTCCCGACATCATTGAACCTCCACCCTCCGCCCCAGTGCAGGGGCCGGACGGGCCCACTCCACCTTCTCTGCGGACCGGATCCCCGTAAACCACGGGGATACGGCCCGCTTTGCCGTTTTTTTACCCACATATACGGTTATCCACCCTTTTAGGGGTATAAGGCTGATAATCCCTAAAGTGTGACTCTTTCTGCCTTTGCCGAGAAATGGCATTAAACAGCACCAATGCCTCCTTCTTTGGCGATATACCGGCGAAAACCCCTCAAGGACCGGAACGACGACGAAGCGGCCGACAAGGAGTGATTACCGTGAGGAACGAAGTACGCATAGCCCTCGCCGTGGCCGGCGGCTACCTTCTGGGGCGACGCCAGAAACTGCGACTGGCGATGGCACTGGCCGCCGCCGGGGCGACCGGTCGGCTGAGCGGCGGCCAGAGCGACCTTCTGCAGCAGGCGCTGAAGGTGATCAGTTCCTCCCCGGAACTGGCGAAGATCACCGAAAGCGTGCGTGGCGACCTCGTCGACGCGAGCAAGGCCGCCGCCAAGGCCGCGGTGAGCAGGCAGGTCGACTCGCTCAGCAACAGACTCCATGACCGGGCCGAATCCCTGCGCAACCCCCTGGAGGACCTGGGAGAGGAACCAGAGGAAGGCGAGGAGGGCGAGGAGCCCAGGCGCGGGCGCGTGAAGGGCATCCTGTCCCGCAGGAAGGCACGGCGCCGGGCCGAAGAGGAAGAAGAGTACGAACCGGAGACGGACGAGGAGCAGGAGGAGGAAGAGGAAGAAGAAGAGGAAGAGGAGGCTCCGCCCGTCCGCAGGCGTTCCGCCACTTCCGGGCGCCGCAAGCCTGCGGCCAAGTCCACCGGTAAGGCACCCCGGGACTCCGAGGACGAGGAGGAAGAGGAAGAAGAGGAGGAAGAGGAGCCACGGGCCAGGGCCAAGCGCCGCCCTCCTTCCCGGAGCGGATCCACCTCTTCCCGCACCAAGCCGACGCCCGCCAGGGCACGGAGGTGACCTAGATGGCCGAGACCTCGAAGAAGCGCCCCGACAGTGAGGGCGACAAGGAAGCACCCCCCAGCCGACTCAAACAGGAGTTCCAGAACCTCGCCGGAGCCATTGGGGAGCGGGCTCTGTCAACGGTGAGCGAGAAGATCCAAGGCGCGACCGGCCGGTTGACCGACTACGCAGAAGGCGGCGGGTCCGGCCTGCTCAGCGCGATGACCGGTTCCAAGCACCCCAAAGCGTCCATCGCCGGAAACATGGTGAAGGGCCTGGGCAAGATGGCGATCGGTGGCCTGACCAAGAAACTGACGGGAGGCGGGGGCAAGGGCGGCCAGAGCGGGAAGCTGAAGATGATCAACATCATCGAGACGATCGACATCGGCGCCCCCGTACGCGTCGTCTACGACCAGTGGACCCAGTTCGGCGACTTCCCGAGCTTCATGAAGAAGGTCGAGGGCGTCGACCAGAAGTCCGACGAGAAGCTCGATTGGACGGCGAAGATCTTCCTGTCCCGCCGGACCTGGGAGTCGACGATCCTCGAACAGCTGCCCGACAAGCGGATCATCTGGCGGTCGAAGGGACAGAAAGGGCACGTCGACGGTGCCGTGACCTTCCACGAGATCACTCCCGATCTCACCCGGGTCCTGCTCGTCCTGGAGTACTACCCGCAGGGCCTCTTCGAGCGCACCGGCAACCTGTGGCGCGCCCAGGGCAGGCGTGCGCGCCTGGAACTCAAGCACTTCCGGCGGCACGTCATGAGCCGGGTGCTCCTGAAGCCCGATGACCTTGAGGGATGGCGCGGCGAGATCCGCGACAGCAAGGTCGTCAAGGATCAGGAGACGGCACTTCGCGAGGAGAAGGAAAAGGAGGAGGCCGAGAAGGGCTCCGAGGAGGAGCGCGGCGAGGCCGAGGAGCCGGAAGAGGGCGAGGAGGAGTTCGAAGAAGAGCCCGAGGAGGACGAATTCGAAGAAGGCGAAGAGGAGGAGGAAGAGGAGCCCGAGGAAGAGCCGGAAGAGGAGCGCGCAGCCGACGAGGACGAAGAAGAGGAAGAAGAGGAAGAAGAGGAAGAGCCTCCCAGGCGTCCGCGGCGTCGCAGGTCCGCCGCTTCCCAGAGCGAGGAAGAGAAGCCCAAGCGCCCCACCCGCCGCAGGACGGCCAGTCGTACGTGACCGGACGTGACCGGGAAATTCTCGGGGACAGCGGGGAGGAGACGCCATGAGCATCGTTCAACCTTCGGGAGCCGGTGCGAGCGGTCGCGGATCCTCGTCAGGATTGGCCGATGTCATCGACACGATCCTCGACAAGGGACTCGTGATCGACGCCTACGTCAGGGTCTCCCTGGTCGGGATCGAACTGCTGACGATCGACGCCCGGATCGTGGTGGCCAGCGTCGACACCTATCTACGCTTCGCCGAGGCCGTCAACCGCCTCGACCTCACCCAGACCGGCAAGCAGAAGGGGCTACCGGAACTGGTGGAGGACATGACGCAGGGCGGCAGCAAGGCGAAGGTCAAGGGCGCGACGCAGGGACTGCTGGACGCGGCAGGGGAGAAGATCAAAGGCCTGACGACCGGCGAGGACGAGGACGAGTTCGAGGAGGCCGACGAGGAACGCGAGCCGGCGCCCCGCCGCAGACGGCGCAGGGAGGAGTGAGATGTCCGGTTCCACTGACAAGCGCGGGGCGGTCCGATCGGACAACCCTGGGAGCGGTACCCGCGGGACGACACAGCACGACACCGCTCGCGCCGAACGAGCCGCCACGGCCCGCCCCAAAGGACCCCGATCCAAGGAACACGGCGCCCCCGGGAGCGTCACCGGCACCTACGTGTACGGGATCATTCCGTCCGACGTCGAGCTGACCCCGGGCACCCGAGGCGTGGGAGATCCGCCGAACGTGGTCGAGTTGGTACGCCACAAGGAGATCGCCGCCCTGGTGAGCGACGTCTTCACCGACCGCCCCCTCGGCAGGCCGGACGACCTCATGGCCCACGAGCACCTGCTCGACGCCACCGCCACGCAGGTGCCCGTACTCCCCCTGCGTTTCGGAGCGGTGGTGACGGACGCCCAGGCGGTCGTCGACGAACTGCTCGCCCCCCACTACGACGAGTTCCTCGCCACGCTGAACGAACTGGAAGGACGCGCGGAGTACGTCGTGAAGGGACGCTACGTCGAGCGGGCCATCCTGCGGGAGGTGCTCGACGAGGATCCGGAGATCGCGCGGCTGCGTGAGGCGATCCACGGACGCCCCGAGGAGGCGACGTGGGACACGAGGATGCGGCTCGGAGAGCTGATCAACACGTCGATCGCGGCCAAGCGTGAGGCCGACACCGACGCGTTGGTCGAAGCCTTCGACCCGCTCTGCGTCTCCGCCATCGTCCGCGAGCCCACCCACGAGCGGGACGCCGTCCACGTGGCCCTGCTCGCGGACACCGACCGTGGCCGGGAGATCGAGGAGGCCGTGGACGAGTTCGGGACCCGGTGGGCAGGCCGTGTCGAGCTGCGCCTGCTCGGCCCGCTGGCACCGTACGACTTCGTCAAGACGTAGGCGCCGGGATGTGGAAGGAGGTTGATCGATCGTGGAACCACTGGGGCTCATCTTCGGCCTGCCGCTCGCGCCGCTGCGCGGGCTGATCCGGCTCGCGGAGCTGCTTCAGGAACAGGCCGAGCAGGAACTCCGGAGCCCCGCGGCGGTGAGGCGCCGCCTGGAGGAGCTGGAGGAGGCCAGGGCCTCCGGCGAGATCTCCGAGGAGGAGGAGGCCGCGGCCGCGGAGCGGATCCTCGGAGATCTGCTCACCTAGCCGGTAGGACCGCATCGCTGCGGAGACGACGAGGGGAATGATCCCATGCCTGTCAGGCGCGGAACCCGTGAGAAGCGCTCCGCCGACGATTCCTACGAGACCGCCGGCGACGAGACCTTCGACGAGGACTTCGACGAGGACGAGGAGCCCTACGAGGACCTCTCTGAGGAGGACCTGGACGAAGAGGAGGAAGAGGACGAGGACGAGCCCGCGAAGAAGCCGCGGCGGCGTTCCTCCGCCCTGTCCGCGGCGACCGCCGGAGCTGCGGGGTTGCGGCACATCGCCGACCTGACCTCGAAGGAAACGGAAGGGGTGACGCTGGTACGACGGGCCGAGGACGGCTGGCTGGTCGAGGTCGAGGTCGTCGAGAGCCGCCACATCCCCTCCTCCGGCGACATGCTGTCGCTCTACCAGATCGAGCTGGACGCCACCGGCGACCTGCTGTCGTACCGCAGGGTGAAGCGCTACCGGCGCGGCCGGGCGGACAGTGCCGAGGGGGGCTGACGTGGCCGACGTGATGCGATCCGGCGGGTCCTTTCCGCGCTCCTCCGGCGGGCGGGAGTCCTCCGCCAACCTCGCCGACATCCTGGAGCGGGTGCTCGACAGGGGTGTGGTGATCGTGGGTGACATCCGCGTGAACCTGCTGGACATCGAGCTGCTCACCATCAAGCTGCGCCTGCTCATCGCCTCGGTCGACACGGCGCGGGAGCTGGGGATCGACTGGTGGGAACACGATCCGTGGCTCAGCTCCCGCGACCGCGACCTGATCGAGGAGAACCGCGTCCTGCGCGACCGGCTGTCCGCCGTCGAGGGCGACGAGGAGATGGAGGGCACCCGGCGCCGTTCCCTCGACAGGGGGTCCTCCGGTGACGCCCGGGAGCTTCGGTCGACAGGAAGGTTCAGGGAGGAGCGCGATGGCTGAGACGGGCACATATCTCTACGCGATCGCCCAGGATGTGGGGCACCCTCTCCCGGAGGAGGTGGCGGGCGTGACCGGAGCGCCGGTGCGCGCGATCACCCACGAGGGCCTGGCCGCGTACGTGAGCCCGGTGCCCCTGGAGGAGTTCGGTGAGGAGCCGCTGCGGCGTTTCCTGGAGGACCTGGACTGGGTCGGGGGGACGGCCCGCGCCCACGACCGGGTCGTGGAGGCCGTGGCGAAGGAGGCCCCCACGGCTCCGGTCAGGCTGGTGACGGTCTACAGCAGCGAGGACCAGGTCCGCGACCTGCTCCGGCGCAGGCACGACGACCTCGCCGAGGTGCTCGACCACGTCACCGGATGCAGGGAGTGGGGGGTGAAGGCGTACGCGAAACCGAGCGAGGAGGCCCCTCGCGCCGAGGAGGCCCCCGAGGAGACCGACAGCCCGGGAACGGCGTACCTGAAGCGCCGCCGGGCGAGCCTGCGCGGCAGGGAGGACGCCTGGCGTCTGGCGGCACGGCGGGCCGAGGACATCCACACCACCCTCGCGTCCATCTCGGTCGCCTGCCACCGCCATCGGCCGCAGGACCCGCGACTGTCCGGCCGCGAGGAGACGATGCTGCTCAACGGCGCCTACCTCGTCGCCGAGGACCGCCGTGAGGAGTTCGTCGCGGCCGTCGACGCGCTGCGGGGCGAGGAGATCGAGATACAGCTCACCGGCCCCTGGGCGCCGTACTCCTTCACCTCGGTGGACCTCGGCCCGACCCGTGCGGAGACACTCGATGCCCCGTGACCACCAGCCGAGAGGTGCCGAACTCGCCGCCGCCGGACACATCCCCCCCGAACGCGTGGCACTGGTGGACCTGCTCGACCGGCTGCTGGCCGGCGGGGTGGTCGTGAGCGGGGACCTGGTGCTGTCCATCGCCGACATCGACCTCGTCCGCATCTCCCTGCGCGCCCTCATCACCTCCGTGCGAGCCTCCGACCCGATACCGTCCGCCCACCCGCACGGCGCGGTCGCACTCCCGTGGGACTCCGGCGAGGAGGGGCCGCTGTGACGAACCGCTCCCCTGGCGCCCCTCGGGCGAGCGATGTGAATCCTCTCCCCGGCGTCCCCCCGGCAGAGGACCTCGGCGGCACGGAGGATCCTCGTGTCACCCGGGAGCGGCTCCGCCCTCCCGCGAGGAGACGGTTCAAGGTCACGCGAACCACCCCCGCGGGCAGGGCCGGGAACGCGCGAGGACCGGCGAGGACCGTCCGCTGGAAGGTGAACACCGATCCCGAGGCCGTGGGACGGGACCTGTCCCGCCTCGTGCTCACCCTCGTCGAGCTGATACGGCAGCTGGTGGAACGCCAGTGTGTGCGCCGGATGGACCAGGGGGACCTCTCCGACGAGCAGGTGGAGGTGCTGGGCGTGACACTGATGCGCCTCGAGGAGGCCATGACCGAGCTGTGCGAGCGCTTCGAGCTCTCACCGTCCGATCTCAACCTCGACCTCGGGCCGCTCGGAACCCTCCTGCCCACCGACTGACGACGACGATTTCCACGGTGACGCCACGGTGTCGTCAACGGGGTCTGCCCCACCGACCGGGAGGCGTTCACCCGCGTCCGGTGAGCGCGGGCGAACGCCTCCCGGTCAGAGTCGGCCGATGCCGGCCGATGCCGGCCGATGCCGTTGACGACACCGTGGTCGGTCATCGGGAGAGCCAGGGCCCACCGGGAGGCGTTCGCCTACGTCCTCGGTGTCAGGTCAGATCCTCGCACTTCTTCGCGTCGGGATCGTCGGCCGCCTGCGGCACCCAGCGGACGTTCGCGAACGACGCGGAGAAGGCCCCCTCGGTGTAGACGAGGAACGGGGTGTTGACCACCTCCAGGTCGAGGCCCGCCGCGGCGAAGCAGGCGACGGGGATCTTCACGGTCGACTTCACGCCGACCGGAAGCCCCTGGAAGAGGGAGGTCGCCACCACCTCGGAGAGGCACGGATAGACGCAGTGGACGCCGAGCACGGTCCTCGCGGCCGGCGCCTGGTGGACGATCGTGTCGAAGACCAGCGCCCCCTTCGTGTTGAGGTAGCCCCGCAGGTCCGTACCGCCCGCCGGGTTCTGCAGGTAGAGCTGGGCGGGACCGATGCCGGTCCAGGTCGCCTTCAGAGCGTCCTGCTGCACGTTGACGTCGGAGGGCACCACGGTGATCTCGGCGTGCGCCGCCTCGCCGTCGGCGCCGATCTCGGTGCCGCCCCAGTTCTCGGCGGAGCCGATGAAGCTCCTGTACGGCGCGATGTCGGTGCGGTTGAAGATCTCCAGGTCCTCGCTCGCCTCGCCACCACCGCCCTGCTCACCGCAGCCGAACGGCGGCGCGGTCTCGTCGAGCCTGCCGACCTGCCCGCTCTGACCGTCACGCAGGCCGTACCCGAGCGGGAACAGCGGGTCGTATCCGTCGGCTCCCGGGTTGAGCGGCGACTGGCAGGCGCTCTTCGGCCACGAGTACGGCAGCCTGCCGGTGAAGCCGTCGCGGTGCTTGCCCCGGACGAGCACGTCGGCGACGCCGCCGCCCTCGGTTCCCGGCAGCCACGCCGCGACGAAGGCGTCGGAGCGGTTGAGCTCCTTGTTCATCCACAGCGGCCGGCCGCCGACGTAGACGGTGACGACGGGGGTGCCCTTACCGGTGACCTTGTCGAGCACCGCGAGGTCGGCCGGGTAGATCTTGGCGGCCTCCAGCGTGCGCCGCGCCAGGTCGCCGATGCCCTCGGCGTACGGGGTCTCGCCGATCACCGCGATGACCGCGTCGTACGCCGAGGGGTCGACGCCGTCGCCGGTCTCGCTGAAGGTGACGCGGGACTGGCCGAGCGCCTCGCGCAGCCCGCCGAGGATCGTCGTGCCCCTGGGGAAGTCGGCGTTGACGTTGTTCGTGCCCTGCCAGGTGAGGGTCCATCCGCCGGTCTGGTTCTGCAGGCTGTCGGCGCTCTTGCCGACCACGAGGACCTTGGACTTCGCGGCCAGCGGCAGCACCCTGCCGTTGTTCTTGAGCAGGACCTGCGATTTGCGCACGGCCTCCCTGGCGAGCCTCCTCGTCTCCGCCGCGTCGGCGGACCCGGCGAAGGCGCGCTTGGAGGGCTTGGGGCCGTCGAGCACTCCGGCGCGCAGTTTCACCCGCAGGATGCGCGTCACCGCGTCGTCGATGCGCGCCATCGGGATCGCGCCGCTCTCGACCTGGGCGATCGTGTTGGTGATGAACGCCTTCCAGTCGTTGGGCACCATCACCACGTCGATACCCGCGTTGATCGCCTGGGGACAGCTCGCGTTGGTGCATCCGGCGACCTGGCCGATGCCGTTCCAGTCGGAGACGACGACGCCGTCGAAGCCCATCTTCTGCTTGAGGATGTCGGTGACGACGCGCTTGCTGCCGTGCAGCTTGCCCTCGTCGATACCGAGGTCGGCGTTCTTCCAGCTGTTGAACGAGACCATCACGCTCTGGGCCCCGGCCGCGAGGGCACCGTAGTAGCCCTGACCGTGCACGTTGATCATCTCGGCCTCGGACGAGGGGTTCACACCCTGGTCCACGCCCTTGAGGGTGCCGCCGTCACCGATGAAGTGCTTGGCGGTGGCGATGACGCCGTCCTGGCCGATACCGC
Organism: Streptosporangium sp. NPDC000563; assembly: GCF_040299985.1. NCBI lineage: Bacteria > Bacillati > Actinomycetota > Actinomycetes > Streptosporangiales > Streptosporangiaceae > Streptosporangium > Streptosporangium sp. NPDC000563. Next base: position 503,193 of record NZ_JBEPDA010000002.1, read on the forward strand.
GCGGATGCTTGCCCTGCAGGCCCTTGACGGCCTCGTACCCGTACGCCCGGGTGATCCTGGGGTCTTCGGAGAAGCCCTCGTACGTGCGGCCCCACCGGTCGTCGAGGGGGACGGAGACGCTGGGCGCGAACGCCCAGTCCTGGCCGGTGGCGCGCGTCTGCCGGGCGGTCGCCGCCCCGATGTCGCGCACGAGACACGGGTCCTGGGCGGCGCCCAGTCCGATGTTGTGCGGGAAGACGGTGGTGTCGTAGACGTTGTTGTTGCCGTGGACGGCGTCGGTGCCCCAGATGACGGGGATCTTCGCGCGGGTGGCGACGGAGGCGTTCCAGTAGGCGTCGGCGAGGTCGAGCCAGGCCTTACGCGCGGCGTGCTTGTCGCGGCCCGGCCAGGAGCCGCCGCCGTTGAGCACCGAGCCGATGAAGTATCGCCCGACCTCCTCCGGGGTGATCGCGACGATCTCCGGCTGGGTCATCTGGCCGACCTTCTCGGCGAGCGTCATGCCCGCGAGGATCTTCGCCACTCGCTTCTCGTCGGACCGGTTCTGCTCGATCCTGCTCTTGACCTTGGGCCATTCGGAGAGGACGGGCAGCTTCTTCTCGATGCGGGCACAGCCGCGTGCGTCCAGGGCGGGCTTGCCGATCACCGGCTGCCGGCCGCCCGTCGCGGTCTCGGCGCCCGCGCTCGGAATCCCGGTGACGCCCGCTGACAGGACGGCGAGACTCGCCAGCACCGCGAGTCCGCTCCGGCGGGCGCCCTGTCGGGCGAAGGGTCTGATCATCGAGGATCCGTTCTCGAGGTACTGCGATGGACCTGCGGATCCCCCGAGTCCGCACTTCGCAGATCCTGACGCTGTGACACAGCCGAGTCAATACTCTCGCGAGAGCGCTCTCTCATACAAAAACCTGCCCTGCGGATGCCTTACGGCCCTAGAACCGCCTCTACCAGGGGAATCTCAACATCCGTCCCCTTGGTGTTACATTTAAGTGAGAGCGCTCTCAGGAACCGGGCCCGCTCGCGGCGAGACGTCGCGAGCGGGTCGACGGTCAGAGCTCGGCGCCACCGCGGGCGACGGCGAGGCGTCGGCCGCGAGGACGCGGGCACCCGAGGGAAACGGGGAAGCCGATCACCTCGGGGTCCCGTTCAACCACGCGCCTCGGGAAGAAGCTCCTCGGGGATCTCGGGAATCACGTCGGGGACACCGCGCAGGCCGGCGAGCGAGACCACCGCGAGTACGGCGATCATCACCGCGGCGGTGATCGCTGTCACCTGGACCCCGGCGACGAAGGCGAGCCTCGCGGCCTCGGCGACGGCCACCCCCAGCCGCCCGGGAAGTGCCGCGGCCGCCTCCAGCGCGGTGGGCAGCGACTCCACGACGGGGGCGGCCACCTCGCCGGGCAGCCCTTCGGGGAGCCGGAGTTCCCCCCGGTAGACACCGGTCAGGACGCCGCCCAGCACGGCGATACCCAGCGCGCCGCCCAGCTCGAAGGACGTCTCGGAGATCGCCGCCGCGGCACCGGCCCGTTCCCTGGGCACGCTCGCGAGCACGGTGTCGTTGGTGACCGCGAACGTCAGCCCGATGCCCAACCCGCAGACGATCATGGGGCCGAGGAAGTACAGGTAGGAGGTGTCCGGCATGATCCGGCCGTAGCAGGCGAAGGCCACGGCGGCCATCGCCAGGCCGAGCGCCACCGTCCTCGCCCGGCCCCACCGGGCGATCAGACCCGCGGCCAGGACCCCGCCGACCGCCGCCGACAGACCTCCGGGCAGTCCCGCGAGACCGGCCTGAAGGGGTGACCACCCCAGGACGAGCTGGAAGTACCAGGCGAAGATCAACGACAGCGCGGACATGCCGAAGATGGCGATGAGGTTCGCGCCGACCGAGGCGGAGAAGGCCCTGCGCCGGAAGAGGCGGACGTCGATCAGCGGCTCGGCCAGCCGGGTCTGCCGCCGCGCGAACAGCGCCAGGGCGATGATCCCCACCGCACTCCCCGCCAGGACACCGGCGTCGGTGACGCCGTACGCGGCCGCTTCCTTTACAGCGTAGATCAAACCGATCACGCCGGCGATGGACAGCGGAACGCTCACGAGGTCCACCCGCCCCGCGGCGGGGTTGCGCGACTCGGGAAGCACGAGGAAACCGACGACCACGATGAGCAGCATCACCGGCAGGTTGATCAGGAAGACCGACCCCCACCAGAAGTGGTCGAGCAGCAGGCCGCCGACGACCGGCCCCAGGGCGAACCCCGCCGCCCCCATCCCGCTCCACAGGCCGACCGCCGTGGTCCTCTCCTTCGGGTCGGTGAAGACGTTGCGGATGATCGACAGGGTGGAGGGCATGATCGTGGCGCCCGCCACGCCGAGCAGGACCCGGGCGGCGATGAGCAGCTCGGGGGTGGGAGCGTACGCGGTCACCGCCGAGGCCGCCCCGAAGGCCACGGCGCCGATGAGGAGCAGCCTCCTGCGGCCGATCCGGTCGCCGACGTTGCCCATCGTGATCAGCAGCCCGGCGAGCGCGAACCCGTACGCGTCACCGATCCACAGGATCTGGGTGGACGAGGGCCGCAGGTCCGCGACGAGCTGGGGGAGGGCGAGGTGCAGGACGGTGACGTCGACGGAGAGGAGCAGCGCCGCCAGGCAGGCGACGGCGAGGGTCGCCCATTTGCGGCGATCCGTGATCGGGGAGTGATCCTTCATGCCCGCCATCGTGATCGGCGGCGCTGACGGCCCGCGCACCTCCCGCTGACGGCCCCTCACCACCGCCGTGACCGGACCGCGCGGGTCCCCGATCATCTCGGAATCCAGGGCGTCCGGGCGGGATCAGATGGCGAACATCGCGAGCACCTCGCTTCGCGACATGCGGGTTCCCACGCGCCGCTCCCGCTCGTAGGCGGCACCACCGGTCCGGGCGCGGACAGCCGCCGTGACGCCGGTGTCGAGGTTCGCCGCCGGGGTGCCGCCGAGGGCCGTGGCCGCGCCCAGCAGCCGGGCCGCGCCCTCGGCGTCCCCCTCAAGCAGCGCGACCTCCGCCAGCCCTTCGAGCACCAGGCCCGCCGGCGGCGAGTAACGCCGCAGCGCGGGTCCCAGTGCCCTGAGGTGCCAGGCTCTCGCCCCGGCGGCGTCTCCGCCCGACGCGGCGATCCGGCCCAGCTCGACGGTGACCCGCGACCGGATCTCCTCGGTGGCGTACGACTCCTGCGTGCACAGCTCCAGGGCGCCGAGCGCGAGGGCGCGCGCCTCGTCCAGATCCCCTCGGAGCCTCGCGACCTCGGCGAGGCCACGCTGGACCTTCGCCGCCACGTCGGGAACACCCGCCCGGCGGGCGTGACCGGCCGCACGCAGGTACTCGGCGTGAGCGGCCGCGAGATCACCGCCGCGTACGGCCGACGCGGCCTCATGGCAGACGAGCTCCGCGATGTCCTCCTCCGACCCGAGCTCCCGCGCCAGCCGGAGCGCCTCACCGGTCAGCGCGCGCGACGCGGCCGTGTCCTGCCGCAGGTCGGCGAGCCCGGCCAGCTCGGCCAGCGTGAGCGCGCTCCCCCAGCGCTCCCCGATGGAGCCGAACAGCTCCAGCGCCTCCCCGAAGTGGTGCTCGGCGCTCGCGGCGTCGCCTCCGGACAGACAGAAGTAGCCGTGACCGAAGCGGGCCAGCGCCCGCACCCACGGATCGGTGATGACGGGCAGCGGCGGTTCCGGCAGGAAGTCGGGCGGACCGGTGAGCATCGGCCACAACATGGCCAGGAACGGCCACCGGTACGGCCGATCGAGCGGTGGGATGATTCCCTTCAGCCGGACGAGACGCCGGGGCGACCGCGACTCGCCGAAGGTGGCCACGAGCACGCTGATGGCGTACTCCTCCTCCATCCCCTCGATCGGCGCGACCCCCGTCACTCCCTCGGACGGCACCGGCCCCGCCGTGTGCCCGACCGGCTCTTCGACCCGCGCCGATCCGGCGGCCTTCTCGGCCGGTCCTTCGGCCGGTACCGCCCCGGGCGCCTCCCCTGCGGGGGACGGTCCGATCGCGACGAGCAGGTCGGCGGCGAGGCCCGCGCCCTCCGAGCGGCGGCCCCGCAGCCACCAGTACATGGCGAGCCCGGCGACCAGGCGCAGCCCCTGCTCGACCCTGCCGGCGTCGACGGCCCAGCGCAGCGCGGCGTGCAGGTCGTCGCGTTCCTCGTCCAGCCTGCGCAGCCACTCCAGCTGCCCGGCACCGCGCAGGTGGGAGTCCGCCGTGGCCGCCAGGTCCGCGTAGTACGAGGCGTGCGCCTCGCGACGCGCCTCGGTCTCGCCGGTCTCGGCCAGCCGTTCGGCGCAGTACGCGCGGATGGTCTCCAACATCCGGTAACGCTCGCCCACCCGCTCGACGAGCGACTTCTCCGCGAGGGAACTCAGCAGGTCGACGACCTCCTCCTCGCTCGGTCCGCACACCCGGGCGGCCGCCTCCAGCGTGGCGCCGCCCGCGAAGACGGTGAGCCGTCCGGCCAGCGACCGCTCGTCGTCGTCGAGCAGGTCCCAGCTCCAGGCGACCACGGCGCGCAGCGTCTGGTGCCTGGGCAGCGCGGTGCGGCTGCCGCGCGACAGCAGCCGGAAACGGTCGCCCAGCCGGGAGGCCACCTCGGCCACCGGCAGGGAACGCAGGCGCGCCGCGGCGAGTTCCAGCGCGAGCGGCAGGCCATCCAGAGCACGGCAGATGCCCAGCACCTGCTCGACGTTGGCGTCGTCGACGCGGAAACCGGGACGCACGGCCGCCGCCCTGTCGGCGAAGAGCCGCACGGCGGGGTAGGCGAGGGCCTCTTCGGCACCGGTGCCCGCCCTCGGCACCGGCAGCGGCGCGACGGGGTGAAGCACCTCCCCGGTGATACCGAGCGCCTCCCTGCCGGTCGCCAGGACGCGCAGCCCCGGGCAGGCGGCGAGCAGGTGACCGGCGAGCTCGGCGACCTCCGCGACCAGGTGCTCGCAGTTGTCCAGCACGAGCAGCACGGGCCGGTCGGCCAGCGCCGCGACCAGCCTGGCCAGGGGTGCCGGGACCGGGCGTCCGGGGAGCAGGCCGGCGTCGCGGACGCCCAGCGCGCCGAGTACGGCCTGGACCGCCTCTCCCGCGCCGAAGACGGCGGCCAGTTCCACGAAGCACACGTCGCCGGGCTCCTTCGCGGCGACCTCACCGGCCAGCCGGGTCTTGCCCGCGCCGCCGGGACCGACGAGGGTGACCAGTCTCGCCTCGCCGAGCAGCGCGTGGAGCCTGGACATCTCCTCTTTTCTGCCGAAAAAACTGGTCAGCGGGGCCCGCAGTCCCGACCTGACGGGCGCGGCGACCCCGCCCTCGCCGCCCTCGCCGCCCTCGCCGCCGGCGGCACCGTGAGCGGCACCGGCCGCGGGGACGCCGGCGAGGGCGGGGTCGGCCCTGAGCACCGCGAGGTGCACGGCGGCCAGCTCAGCCGACGGGTCCACCCCGAACTCCTCGCCGAGGACCCGTCTCGCCCCCTCGTACACCTCCAGGGCCTCGGCCTGCCTGCCCGAGCCGTACAGGGCGCGCATCAGCTGCCCGTACAGCCGTTCCCTGAAGGGGTGGGCGGCGGTGAGTCCCTGCAACTCGGCGACGAGCTCACGGTGACGGCCCAGCTCCAGCTCCGCCTGGACGCGGTCCTCCACGCAGTCGAGCCTGAGCCCTTCCAGCCTGGCCGAGGGCGCCGGGGCGAACGGCGAGTCCCCCACGTCGGCGAGCGCGGGCCCGCGCCACAGGGAGAGCGCCTCGCCCAGCAGCCGCACGGCCCTGTCGTGCTCGCCGGAGGCGAGTGCCCGGCGACCCTCCGCGACGAGCCCTTCGAATCGGTGGGCGTCGACGGCGTCGGCCCCGGCCGCGAGCCGGTAGCCCGCCGGGTGGAACTCGATCACCTCCTGGTCGCCGAGTGCCCTGCGCAGCCGCGAGACCTGGGACTGCAGGGCGTTGGCGGCGTTCGCGGGCGGGTCGTCGCCGTACAGGCCGCCGATCAGCCGCTCGGTGGTCACGACCTTGCCCACGTCGAGGAGGAGCATCACGAGCAGCGCGCGCATCCCCTGTCCGCCCACGACGACCACGCGGCCACCGTCGAGCCGAATCCGGGTGGGGCCGAGGATGTCGAACCGCATATCCCGATTATCGCGGCATCCCGCCCGCCGCCGATCGGAGTCCGCGCGTGCAACACGAGATGATCCCTGGTACGAAATACATCTACATACCTGGACTTTAGGGAAAAAAGATCTTTCCCTGAGGCCGGAAGCGGCGGGGGCGGACGGGGTAAGGACTCCACTGGCCGTTCCCGGCGGGGAACGGCTGCCGGGGGGCTTCCACACGGAGGTATTCGATGAGACATGTCTACGGCTGGGAACACGGTGAGAACGAACCCGGCGACCTCTTCGGGGTGACCATCGAGAACCTCTTCGCCGAGGTGTGGTCCCGGCAGGGAATCTCGAACCGCGACCGGCGCATGCTGCTGATCGGCCTGCTCGTCGGCCAGGGCATGAACGAGGACGTCGACCTCCAGCTGGACGCGGCGCTGCGAACCGGCGACCTCACCCCCGACGAGCTCCGCGAGATCGTCGTCTTCCTCACCCACTACGCGGGATGGCCCCGGGGCGGCAGGCTCAACAACCAGGTCGAGGAGCTGATCGCCCGCGTCATGAGGTCCTGACCCGTGCTCCGCGCCGGCGACGGCGCTCGAAACCCGATCGCCCGCGTCATGAGGTCCTGCCCCTCCGGCGCGACCATCCCCGGCCGGGCCCACCGCTCCCCCACCCCGTCGGATCGCGGTCATCCGGCGTGGGGCGTCCCGGCGGCCTCCGCCGGGACGCCGGGACGCCCCACGGCGCGAGGTCACGGTCTCTCCTGAGGTCACAGCCTCTCGACGTTCGGCCCCCGGCAGCGGTTGCGGGTGTCGAAGACGAGGGCGCTCGCCCGCTGGACGAGCTCGTAGTCGAAGCAGTCGTGGTCGGTGAGGACCACCACCGCGTCCGCCGCCGCCAGCTCCCGCTCCGAGAACGCGACGACCTCGATCCCCTGCGGCAGCAGGAAGCAGTCCACGTGCGGGTCGGCGGCCCGCACGTCCGCGCCCAGCTTGCGAAGACCCCTCACCACGTCGATCGCCGGTGACTCTCGGCAGTCTCCGGCGTTCTTCTTGTACGCGAGGCCGAGCGCGAGCACCCGGCTGCCGTTGACCGGCTTGCGCAACCGGTTCAGCGCGAGTCCGATCCGGTGCACGACGTGGTCGGGCATGTGGTCGTTGATGTCGTTGGCCAGTTCCACGAACTGGAAGTTGTGCCCCAGACTGCGCTTGACCTTCCACGACAGGTACGACGGGTCGATCGGCAGGCAGTGCCCGCCGACGCCGGGACCGGGGGTGAAGCGCATGTAGCCGAACGGCTTGGTGGCGGCTGCGTCGATGGCCTCCCAGACGTCGATGCCGAGCTGTTGCGCGAAGATCGACAGTTCGTTCACCAAGGCGATGTTGACGTGCCTGAAGGTGTTCTCCAGGAGCTTGCACAGCTCGGCCACCTGCGGCGAGGAGACCGGGACCACCTCGTCCACCATCCTCGCGTAGAACGCCTCGATCCTCTTCAGCGACGCCTCGTCGATCCCGGAGACGACCTTCGGCGTGTTCCCCAGGCGCCAGTGCGCGTTGCCCGGGTCGATCCGCTCGGGGCTGTAGCCCAGATGGAAGTCCTGTGGTGCCCGCAGCCCCGAGCCCTCCTCCAGCAGCGGCAGCAGATACTCCTCGGTGGTCCCCGGATAGGTGGTGGACTCCAGGACCACCGCGGCGCCCCGCCGCAGCAGCGGGGCGAGCGACTCCCCTGCCGCGCCGATGTGGCGCAGGTCGGGAACGCCCTCGCGGAGCGGGGTCGGCACGGTCACCACACAGACGTCGAACCCTTCTGCGGCGGCGTAGTCGGCGGTGGCCAGGTATCGGCCGGACCGGTGGGCCAGGGACAGCGTCTCGTCATCGATGTCCTCGACATAGGACTCGGCGGCGTTGAGGCGCTTGACCCTCCACTCGTCCACATCGATTCCCACGACGTCGAAGCCCGCCCTGACGGCCCCCATCGCAAGTGGCAGACCCACATACCCCTGGCCGATCACAACCAGTTTCTCTTTCACGGCAGAACCCCCGTCGATTCGGGACAAGACACAATCCCGACTGTAAGAGCCCGCTTTCCCGCACCGCTGATTCCGCCATCGTCCGGGCGTGTCGCCCAGGGCCCGGGGCCGCTCAAGCTCTGCACACGAGACCGGACCAACCACCAACAAAGAAACCAAGACCTCTAAACACTGCACAATCACTTCAAATACACTTTTATATATTTTGTACATATATTGCAGGCCACCAACAAAAGAGACGAGCGGAAACCGAGGCGAAGGCAGGTCGCCCCTCACCCACCCAAAAGCCCTCCCCGAACAGCATCAATGCCGATTTAACACCAAAAAATCAGCAATACCCGAAAGTATTATTGAGTAATTTTTCCATCAGCCTCACACCAACATGCACCCTTCCCCGCCACACGGGAACCCGCGCACGCCGACCTTCACGGCAGAGTCGTCAGCGTGTCACGTGACACCTTTCAGCGGCGTAACGATAATCCGAAAATTTCCCTTGACATCCACCTCCGGTCACTTCCTGTAATCAATGCAATAAACCACAAGAAGCTCGACAAAAAATCTCATTTTTCATTCATGACAGATCGCAGGCGACGGACAGCACCGGACGTCTGACGGATCACGAGATCAGTGAGGAGTTGTGTCGCATGTCCAAAACCGTTCGCGACGCGCTCGACCAGATGGTCGACATGACCGCGACCATGATCGATACCAGAGTGGCCCGGAGCAGACCGCTCTTCCTGCTCCGCCCGCGAGGTTCCGCCGGCCGCGTCCTGCTGAAGGCGGCCATGGCGTCCTTCCTCGCGATGGGCGCGGTCGTCGGCACCCCCGGCGGCGCGAGCGCGGCCGCTCCGGTGAACATCGGCAACGCCGCGCCGTTCGGAGTGCTGGCCGGGGCCGCGGTCACCAACGTGAACCTCACGACGGTCACCGGCAATCTGGGGGTGAGCCCGGGAACCACGGTGACCGGCTTTCCACCCGGCACGGTCTCCGGTTCCAAGCAGATAGGGAACGCCGCCGCGGCGCTGGCCATGGCCGACGCGGTCAGCGCCTACAACGACGCCGCCGGGCGCACGCCCGACGCCACGGTGGCCGCCCAGTTGGGCGGGACGACCAAGGGGCCGGGTGTCTACAACTCCGTCAGCGGGGGGTTCTCGATCAGCGGAACCCTCACCCTCGACGCACAGGGCGACCCGAACGCCGTCTTCATCTTCCAGGCGTCCACTCTCGACGTGGCGAACGTCGGCAACATCAACCTCCAGCGCGGAGCCCAGGCCAACAATCTCTTCTGGCAGATCAGCGGCTCGGCGACACTGGGCACGTACTGCACCTTCCGCGGCAATCTCCTCGCGCAGAACTCGGTCACGGTCGGTAGCGGCGCCAACGTCAACGGCCGAGTCTTCGCGCTCAACAACACGGTCGCCATCCAGGGGACCGGCAGCCTGCCGTACACCCGCCTCACCGTGCCGAACGATCCGCCGACCACCACCACCCTCACCTCCTCCCTCAACCCCGCGTGGAGAGGGGACCCGGTCGTCCTGACCGCGACGGTGAACGCGGTCAGCGGCACCGTCGTGCCCGCCGGCGAGGTGGTCTTCAAGGACGGCTCGACGGTCCTCGGCTCGGCCTTCCAGACCGATGGCATCCCCGCCACCATCACGGTCTCCGACCTCTCCGGGGGAAATCACCCGATCGTCGCCGTCTATCTCGGGGGGGACACCTTCGACCACGAGGCTCTGATCCACTTCGCGCCGAGCACGTCACCACCCGTCAACCAGAGCATCTCCGACAGTCTGTGGAACAGTGCGGGGGTCCCCGCCGTTCCCGCGCAGTCCGACCCTCAGGGGGTCGTCCTCGGCGTCAAGTTCCAGGCGGCCAAGAGCGGGACCGCGATCGGCGTCCGGTTCTACAAGGGGGCGCAGAACACCGGCACCCACATCGGCAGCCTGTGGACGAGCAACGGCACCCTCCTGGCCAGCACCACCTTCACCGGCGAGACCGCCAGCGGCTGGCAGCAGGCCAACTTCTCGACACCGGTGGTGCTCACCGCCGGAACCACCTACGTCGTCTCGTACTACGCTCCGGCCGGCAACTACGCGACGACCCGCCCCTACTTCACCTCCCAGTACGTCAACGGCCTGCTCACCGCCCTGGCCGACGGCGCCTCGGGCGGCAACGGCGTCTACACCTACAGCGCGAGCAACGTCTTCCCGACGAACACCTACCAGGCGACGAACTACTGGGTCGACGTCGTGTTCGTCCCGACGGACAGCCTGTGGGACAGGGTGCCGGTTCCCAGCGTCCCTTCGCAGTCCGACCCGCAGGGGGTCGTCCTCGGCGTCAAGTTCAAGGCGGCGACCAACGGGAAGGTGAGCGGGATCCGGTTCTACAAGGGGCCGCAGAACACCGGCACCCACACCGCCAGCCTGTGGGGGATCGACGGCACACTCCTGGCCAGCGCCGTGTTCTCAAACGAGACCGCCACCGGCTGGCAGCAGGTGAACTTCTCACAGCCCGTCGACGTCACCGGCGGCACCACCTACGTCGCGTCCTACCACACCACATCCGGCAACTACTCGACGGACCGCCCGTACTTCACCTCCCAGTACGTCAACGGCGCCCTCACCGCCCTGGCCGACGGTGCCTCGGGCGGCAACGGCGTCTACACCTACAGCGCGAGCAACGTCTTCCCGACGAGCACCTACCAGGCGACGAACTACTGGGTCGACCTGATCTTCCACAGCTGACACGATGTTCGTGTGACCGGTGCCCCCGCGGCACGGGTCCGGTGTCAGGGCGTCCGCTCCTTGAGCGGACGCCACCACCGCTGGTTGTCCCGATACCACCGGATCACCTCGGCCAGGCCGTCGCCGAAGTCCTTGCGGGGCTCGTAGCCGATGGCCCGGATCTTCGTCCAGTCGACGCAGTAGCGGCGGTCGTGCCCGAGCCGGTCGGCCACCGGCTCGACCGCCTCCCAGCCCGTGCCGAGCGCGGCCAGCAGCCGCTCGGTCAGCTCCCGGTTGGTCAGCTCGACGCCGCCGCCGATGTTGTAGACCTCGCCGGGCGCGCCCTTCCTCAGCACCGTCTGGATGCCTCTGCAGTGGTCGTCGACGTGCAGCCAGTCGCGCACGTTGAGCCCGTCACCGTAGAGCGGGACCTTCTCACCGTCGAGGAGGTTGGTGACGAAGAGCGGTATCAGCTTCTCGGGGTGCTGGTAGGGGCCGTAGTTGTTGGAACAGCGGGTCACCCGGACGTCGAGCCCGTGGGTGCGGTGGTAGGCGCGGCAAAGCATGTCGCCACCCGCCTTCGCCGCCGAGTAGGGCGAGTTCGGCAGCAACGGTTCGCTCTCGCTCCAGGCCCCCTCCTCGATAGAGCCGTACACCTCGTCGGTGGAGACCTGAAGGAACGTGCGGACTCCGCCCTCCAGCGCGGCCTGGAGAAGTCTCTGGGTCCCCAGCACGTTCGTCGTCACGAAGTCGCCCGCGCCCGCGATGGACCGGTCGACGTGGCTCTCCGCCGCGAAGTTCACGACCACGTCGTGGCCGGGAACGACGTCCGCGAGAAGCCGCGCGTCGGTGATGTCGCCCCGCACGAACGCGTAACCGGGGTGGCCGTCGAGGGGGGCGAGGTTGGCGAGGTTGCCCGCGTAGGTGAGCTTGTCCAGGACGGTGACCCGCGTGTCCTCGCAGCCGGGCCAGGAGCCGAGCAGCAGGGACCTGGCGTAGTGGGACCCGATGAACCCGGCTCCGCCGGTGACGAGGACTCTCATGCGCGCACCTGGATCCTGCTGTGGTCGCCCACCATGAGCTCGTGGGTGTTGGAGACGCCGACCGCGCGGCTGACCTCGACGCCGCGCCCGATCAGGGAGTGCGCGATACGCGAGACGCCCTGCACAGAGGAACCGTCGAGCACGATGGAGTATTCGATCTCGGCGCCGCCGACCAGGCAGCCGGAGCCGATCGAGGTGAAGGGGCCGACGTAGGAGGAGAGGATCTTGGTGTCCGCGCCGATCACGATCGGACCGCGAAGGACCGAGTTCTCCACCACCGCGCCCGGCTCGACGACGACCCGCCCGGTGACCTCACTCAGGTCGTCCACGGTGCCCCTGATGTCGGGCTCGACACGTTCGAGGACGATGCGGTTGCACTCCAGCATGTCCTGGAGGCGCCCGGTGTCCTTCCAGTAGCCGCTCACAAGGTGCGAGTGGACGCGGAAGCCGTTGTCGAGGAGCCACGCGACGGCGTCCGTGATCTCCAGCTCGCCGCGCGCCGACGGGGTGATCGCCCGGACCGCCTCGTGAACGGCTGGGGAGAAGATGTAGACCCCGACGATCGCGAGGTCGCTGCGCGGGTGCTCCGGCTTCTCCTCCAGCCCGAGGATCTCGCCTTCCGGCCCTATCTCGGCCACTCCGTAGAACTGCGGTTCGGCGACCCTGGTGAGCAGGATCTGCGCGTCGTGGTCGGCCAGGCGGAAGGCGTCCACCAGATCGGTGATGCCGTCCACCAGGAAGTTGTCCCCCAGATACATCACGAACGGCTCGTCGGCGAGGAACTCCCCGGCGATCAGAACGCAGTGCGCCAGCCCGAGGGGAGCCTCCTGGGCGATGTACGTGACGTCCAGCCCGAACCGCGAGCCGTCGCCCACGGCGTCCCGGATCTCGCGGCCCGTGTCGCCGACGACGATGCCCACGTCGGTGATGCCGGCCTGCCGGATCGCCTCAAGCCCGTAATAGAGCACCGGCTTGTTGGCGACCGGGACCAGTTGTTTCGCCGAGGTATGGGTAAGCGGGCGCAACCTCGTTCCCTTACCGCCCGCCAGAACGAGTGCCTTCAACGCTCTTCGAGTCCTTCCGCGAAGAACACATGGCCGTGCGGCCACATGTCCGCCCGACTTTACCGGAACCCGAAATCGACGCCTCTTCACCGGCTCACACCTTTACTGAAGAGCGTACGGCGTTTTGTCGATTTCACACTTTTCCTCGGTCACGGAACACCCACGCCCGGTTTATCGCGTAACTCAGCGGCGGGCTCGTCAGTATCACCATCCCCTGGGCCACCATGATCGGAACCCCGGCGAGTTCCACCAGAAGCGGGACCCCGACGACGGACGCCGCGAGGAAGCTCAGCCCGACCACGTAGAACCGCAGGTAGCCCGCCGGCCAGGAATACCCGGAGTCGCGGAAGACCACCAGCCTGTACCAGGGGTAGACGATCACCACGGTGATCAGGTGGCTGACCACGACCAGGAAAAGATAGGGAACGCCATCTTCAAAGGCCAGCAATCCTAAGCCGAGGAGAACGTAATAGACCATAGCCGTCATGGCGCCGGCGAACAGATATGTGATGCGGTGGCCACCAAAGGCCGAGATCACAGCCGGCCGCCCGAAACGCGGGTTATTGTCACGGACGGTTCCACCTTCGACTTCAACCATGTGACGGCCGCTCCGGATCGTGGTCAGACATTGGGATGAAACAGGATTGTAGTGGGCGACAAGAAATAATCGGGGGATCAATGTCGGTGTCGGTGGTTATTCCGTGTTACCGCTCAGCGCGGACCCTTCCGGCGCTGGTGGACAGGCTCATGCCGGTCCTTCACGGCCTGGCCGTCCGGCACGAGGTGATCCTCGTCGTCGACGGAAGCCCGGACGACACGTGGGAGACCGCCGCGGAGCTGGCCCGCCGGGTCGACGCCGTCCGGGCGATCCGCCTGTCCCGTAACTACGGGCAGCACAACGCGCTGGTCGCCGGCATCAGGGAGGCGGCGTTCGAAGTCGTCGTCACCATGGACGACGACCTGCAACATCCCCCCGAGCAGATCCCCCTCCTCCTGGCCGCGCTCGAAGGCGACCGCCTCGACCTGGTGTACGGCGTCCCGCACGACGAGGAGCACGGGTTCCTGCGGAGTCTCGCGTCCCGGTCGGTCAAGGCCGCCATGGCCGGCGCGCTGGGCATCCGCACCGCGCGTACGATCAGCGCCTTCCGGGCCCTGCGCACGCACATGCGCGACGGGTTCGAGGGCCTGTCGGGACCGCACGCGTCGGTCGACGTGGCCCTGTCATGGGCCACCACGCAGGTGGGCTCCGTCGGCGTGCACATGAACGAGCGCGACCACGGGCGATCGAACTACACGCCGCGCCTGCTGGTCGGGCACGCGATGAACATGCTCCTCGGTTACAGCACCGCTCCGCTCCGCGCGGCGAGCTACCTCGGATTCCTCGTCGGTGTGATCGGCCTGCTGCTGGGGGGCGCCGTCCTGTGGCGTTTCGCCGCGGGCGACACCACGGTGGCCGGGTTCACCACCGTCGCCTCGATGGTCGCGCTCTTCTCATCCGCCCAGCTGTTGTCCATCGGAGTCCTCGGTGAGTACATCGGCCGCATTCACGGAAACGGCATGGGCCGTCCGACGTACGTGGTGCGCGAGCGCGTCGGGTCGTCCGCCGCCGATCTTCCCCGGCGGCCCGGCGGTCCTGGCGTTCACGCACGCGCAGGAGCCGGCTCCGGACCAGATGAACGGTGAGGAGGGTCTGGACGGGCTCGAATCCGTACCTCGCCCATGCCCTCTGCACCCGCGTGTTGTGTCCCTGGGTGGAGATGACGACCTCCGCCGCGCCACGCGCCAGCGCGCGGTCCTCGACGGCCCTGAGCAGGTGGGCGTAGAGACCACGCCCCTGTGAGCCGGAGACCACTCCGGCCAGGAGGATCTCCGTCCGGGGACCGTCCTGCTCCAGCGTGGCCAGCCCCAGCGGGCGGGGCGCCTCCACTCCGGCGCCTCGATCCTCCAGTGTCAGGCACTCCCCCTCCGCGGACGACCTCAGCGCCCATTCCCGGTAGCCCGCCAGGGCCTCGGCCGCGTCGAACAGCGGATTGGCCAGATAGTGGTTCCCGTACACGCCGAAGATGTCGGATACCAGTGCCTCCACCGCGGCGGGACCGGCCGGCTCCGACGTTCGCAGCCCGGGTGACGGAGCAGGCCCGCGTCCCTCTCCCGCGTGCAGGCGCCAGTACACGAGGGAGTCCGCGAACACGGCGGTCCGGCCGAGCGCGGCCAGCTTCGCGAACCAGCCGACGTGTTCCGCCGGGTACCGGAGCACGACGACGTCCGCGACCGACCCCAGGAGTGCCTCACGGACCGCGGAGAACGGCGCCCCGGACTCCACGGGGACGGTGAGACGCTCCACGGAACATCCGAACCTGGCCGATTCCAGCGGCGACTCCACGGCCCGTACGGCCCGCGCCTCGATCACGTCGCGCCAGGCCATCAGCTCACCTCGTAGGACCGGACGGCGTCGATCACTCGTGCCACGCCGGTCTCGTCCAGGTCGGCGTAGAGCGGCAGCCGCACGAGGCGGTCGGCGACCCTCTCCGCGACCGGGCAACCCCCCGGGGCCACTCGACCGAACCTCACCCCCGCGGGCGCGGCGTGCAGGGGCTGGTAGTGGAACGTCGCCTGCACGCCTTCCCCCCGGAGATGGTCGATGAAGGCCCGGCGGTTCTCCAGATCCGGGAACAGCAGGTAGTACAGGTGCGCCGGATGCGCGCAGCCGTCGGGGATCGTCGGCCGGGAGATCCCGTTCCCCCTCGCCCAGTCCGCCAGTTCCTCGTGGTACCGGTGCCAGACGGCGTGGCGCCGGAACTGGATCTCGTGGAACGACTCCAGCTGCGAGGTCAGCTGTGAGGCCAGGACGTCGGACAGCAGGTAGCTGGAGCCGATGTCGACCCATCGGTACTTGTCGACCTGACCGCGGAAGAACCGGCTGCGGTCGCTGCCCTTCTCCCGGATGACCTCGGCACGCGCGACGAGACCCGCGTCGTTCAGCAGCAGCGCGCCGCCCTCCCCGCACTGCACGTTCTTCGTCTCGTGGAAGCTCTGCGCGGCCATGCTGCCGAACGATCCGAGCGGCCGGCCTCGATAGGATCCGCCCAGGCCGTGGGCGTTGTCCTCGATGAGGGTGAGGCCATGCCGGTCGCAGAGTTCGGCGATCTCCTCCATCGCGCACGCGATGCCCGCGTAGTGGACGACCACGACGGCCCGCGTGCGATCGGTGATCGCCGCTTCGATCAGCCGCTCGTCCACGTTGAGGGTGTCGGGCCTGCAGTCGACGAAGACCGGGACCGCCCCGCGCAGCGCATAGGCGTTGGCCGTCGACGTGAAGGTGAACGACGGCATGATCACCTCGTCGTCGGCCCGGAGATCCAGGAGGATCGCCGACATCTCCAGCGCGTGCGTGCAGGAGGTGGTCAGCAGCACCTGGCCCGCCCCGGTGATCTTTCCGAGGATCTCCGCGGCCCGCCGGGTGAACGGCCCGTCTCCGCAGGTGGATCGTCGGCGCACGGCCTCCCCCAGGTAGTCCAGCTCGTTCACCGAGATGTGCGTCCTGTTGAAGGGGATCGTCTTCAGGTCGGTTGCGTTCACGGCCGAAGTGAACAACGAAAGGACCGGCCGACACGCGTCGCGCCGTCGTTACTTGGCGATCCATTACGCAAGTCTTAGGTCACGCCGATCCGTCCGGAATCCGGTAGACGGCGCAGTCGCCGGAGCGGAACCGCAGTTCGGCGAAGTCCCCGATCCTGGAGGTCCGGCCGGTGCGGCGCTCGTCGGCGAAGAGCCAGCGCACCCCGTAGCGCTCGCGCAGCCGCCCGATCGTGGCCGCCGAGGGGGCCTGGAAGGCGGCGTCGTTGAGGGCGAGCCGCTCGCCGTCCCAGAACGGCAGGCGCTCCGGCAGGGACCCCGGCCGCCAGCGGCTCATGTTCGCCGCGGTGTAGGTCCATCCCTCGACCAGCACCCGCCGCTCCGACAGGGCGGCCACCCAGAACTGGCGGCTGTCGCACGGGTTCTCGTACCCCCAGCGGCAGTGCGCGTTCGTGGCGACCAGGTCGTCCGGATCCGAGTGGGCGCGCAGCCACCGGCCCGCCTCCAGGGCACCCTCGGGAACCGCCTGAACCGCCACCGGCGGGACCTCCCCGAACGTCCGGGCCACCGGGACGCTCTCCGCACCCGGGAGAACGCGCGTGAACCAGGCCGCGGGCGGCCCGACCGCCGCGAACGCGACAAGCATGAAGGCCCAGGCCCGCAGGCCGCCACGCCCGGTCCCCATCAGGGCGACGGCCACCAGCACGACGACGGCCAGGAGCGCGGCGTAGGGCAGGTACAGCACGGTGTCCGGCCGGCCAGGGGGCAGGGGGGTCCTGACGTCGCACAGCATGCGGATCAGGTAGGCCGTCATCACACCGGCGCCGACCGCGTACGCGATCGTCCTGAGCGGCATCCGTGCCCGTCGCACGATGACGGAGAGCCCGTAGGCCGCGACGATCATCATGTAGGGATAGCAGGCCCCGAAGAAGTAGAGCTGGCCGAGGTGAGGGTGCCCGAGCAGGAGCACGGCGGCGACACACGCGGCGCCCATGCCGAGCAGGAGGACCACCGCCGGTCGCAGGAGCAGCCTCGGCCTGCACAGCAGCCCGAGGATCCCGCACCATGCGACGGCCAGGCACAACGCGTACAGCACCGTGACACCGAGCACCGAGAACGGCGGCGGCTCGGCCGCGCCGACGTGGCCGGTCAGCTCTCCCCAGGCCCGGCGCAGCAGGGAGAGGGGGTCGACCATCGTCCCCTGACTCGCACCGCCGAACAGTACTACCTGCGCGAAGAGAGAGCACGCCACCGTCATCCCGAGCGCGACGAGCGCGGGCCGGTGTATCCGGCGCCGCCTGATCACCTCGACCCCGACGACGGCGGCCAGTCCCGCGGCGAGCGGAGGAAGGTGGATGGCCTTGGCTCCCATGACCGCCACCATGAACACGCCGAGCAGGAGCCATCTGCCGACGTCACGTCTGCGTCCTTCGTCACGCCTGCGTCCTTCGAGGAGGTCGACGAGCAGCAGGACGACCGGGGCGAACAGCAGTGCCCCGAAGGTCTGGGTGGGGCCTGTCCAGGACTGGAAACCTCTCCAGGTGAACATCCCGAGGTTCACCCCCAGGTAGAGGTTCGGAGCGGTCATGAACACGGTGCCCGTGATGGCGAGGAGTGTGGCGGGGTGGGAGCGGGTGAGGCGGTGGGTGATCATGGCCAGGAGGATGGTCAGGGTGAACATCATGGGGAGCA